>JAFZAK010000015.1 GCA_017557285.1 Muribaculaceae bacterium | reverse complement strand
TAGTTCTTAATTCTTAATTCTTAATTCATAATGAAATAAGGAATGGCAGTAGGTAAAAACCAGTCGGTGGGACGCATGTCGCCGCGTCAGAAGATGATCAACCTGATGTACATCGTTCTGACGGCAATGCTTGCGCTGAACGTGTCGAGCGACGTGCTCAACGGGTTCAGCCAGGTGGAGGACGGACTGACACGATCGAACCGAACCATCACAGCCCGTAACCAGGCGTTGTTCGCCGAATTGCAGGAGTTCAACCAGAAGAACCCCGGCAAGGGAAAAGTGTGGCTCGACAAGGCACTCGACGTGCGTAACAACACCGACAAGCTATATAACTATATCGACTCGCTCAAGTATGAAATCGTACATGTCGCTGACGGAGAGGAAGCCGATATACACAACATCCAGAACAAGGACAACCTCGATGCTGCATCGCAGGTGATGCTCGCGCCAACAGGAGGCAAGGGTAAGCAACTGCGCGCCCGTATCGACCAGTACCGACAGTTCATAACCTCGTTCCTCGATGACCCTCAGAAGAAGGCGAACTTGGAGCAGGCACTCTCGACAGCGCCTATCAAGACCAAGGCAAGTGGAGAGATTAGTGGAAAGACTTGGGAGGAGACCATGTTCGAGAACATGCCCACCATTGCGGCCATCACACTGATGAGTAAGCTGCAGAACGATATCCGATATGCTGAGGGTGAGGTGCTGAACCAGCTCATCACCAACGTCGACTTGGGCGACCTACGTGTGAACTTGGTCAATGCCTTCGTTGTGCCGCAGTCGCGTATTGTGATGCGTGGAACCAAGTATTCGGCTAACATCGTTCTGGCAGCTGTCGACACTACCCAGCGACCCATCGTCTATGTAAACGGCGTGCGACTGGGCAACGACAAGGGACTCTATGAGGTTGGCGCGAGCTCAGCAGGCAAGCACGAGTACTCGGGTTATATCGAGGTCGTGGGCCGTGACGGCACAGTCACACGTCGCGACTTCAAGAGCGACTATACAGTCATTGACCCGCTGGCGACCGTCAGCGCAACGATGATGAACGTCTTCTACGCCGGCATCAACAACCCCGTCTCTATCGCAGTGCCAGGTGTGCCCGAGGGAAGTATCTCGGCATCGATGACCAATGGTTCGCTAACCAAGGCCGCTGACGGCTGGATTGCCCATCCCACACAGGTGGGTGCCGTCTGTGAGATTACCGTGACCGCCGAGATGGAGGGACAACGCATGAACGTGGGAACAACCAAGTTCCGCGTGCGCAAACTGCCCGACCCGACGCCGTTTATCACCTACACCGATGCCAAGGGCAACGCCAACCGGTATAAGGGTGGCCGTCCGTTCCCCAAGGCTTCGCTGTTGGCTGCGAAAGGCCTGGATGCCGCCATCGACGATGACATGCTCAACATTGACTACAAGGTGGTGAGCTTCGAGATGGTCTTCTTCGACCAGATGGGTAACGCCATACCCGAGATTTCGTCGGGAGCGCACTTCAGCGAGCGACAACTTAACGCCGTACGCCGACTGCAGCATGGCAAGCGATTCTACATCACCAAGGTCAAGGCGACGGGTCCCGATGGCGTGACACGCGACATATCGCCCATGGAGGTCATCGTTAATTAAAGAATAAGAAACTAGAACCGAGAAGCAAGAAGGGAGACAGAATTATTCTCAATTCACAATTCTCAATTAGAATAATATGAAGAAGGTAAAATATATCATCGTGCTGTTGTTGGCAGTGTTCGTCGCTAGTGCTTTGCAAGCTCAAGTAGTGAAGAAGACCGACGCAGACGGCCGCAATAAGAAAGATGAAAGCGGCGTGACTATTACTGACCGGCAGCAAGCTTTTTATGAACAGAAGCAACCCAGTGATGCCGACCTGCAGTGGATGAAAGTCATCTACCGCTCGCTCGACCTCACCAAGGGCAAGAACCCGGCGCTCTACTACCCCGAGGAACCAAACGAGGACGGACAGAGCCTGTTCTTTATCATCATGCGCTTGTTGGCCAACAACCAGCTCACTGCCTATGAGTATCTCGACGGACGTGAGATGTTCACCGATGAGTTCAAGGTGAATGTGGGCGAACTTCTCGACCGCTTCCATGTGATGTATAGCCCAGCCAAAGGCAGTACTGAGAAAAACCCCAAATATACCATCGAGGATGCCGACATCCCCGGAAACGAGGTGCTCAGTTACTATATCATTGAGCGATGGGAGTTTGACACGCGCAGCAACCAGATGAAGACACGTGTCGAGGCGGTATGCCCGGTGTTGCACCGTACCGACGAGTTCGGGGGAGAGGCCATCAAGTACCCGATGTTCTGGGTGAAGCTGAACGACATACGACCTTATATGGCCAACCAGTATGTGTTCACCGACGACGACAACAACCTGCCACGATACAGCCTCGATGATTTCTTCAAACTGAACATGTACACGGGCGACATCTACAAGACCAAGAACCTGCGCAACATGTCGCTGATGCAGCTCTATCCCGAGGAAAAAGACTTGGCGCATGCGCGTGACAGCATCGAGCAGAGGCTGCAGGCATTCAACAACGACCTGTGGGTGCCCGACCGTGAGGTGCTGTTGGCACAGAGAGAGGCACGAGAGAAGTTGGAGCAGGAACTGGCTGATGCCGATGCTGAGGAGAATGAAGGCGATGGCGAGGTGACCGAGAGCAAGAAGGAGAAGAAGTCGAGCGTCAAACGCTCTACCAAGCGAGGCTCAAAGGCCAAGGAGACCACTTCATCTAAGTCGTCCAAGTCATCATCAAGCAAGAAAACCAACATCAAGCAGCGCAAGCCCAAATCGACCACATCGTCTTCGAGCAGCGCAAGCCGAAGCGTACGCAACCGCAAGCGCAAGTGATTTTAAAATATTTGCTATTATTTGCGACCATTGTAACATCTATCATGCTACAATGGTCGTAATTTTGCATCATGAAACTCTTACACATCACATTCATCATTGCAGCTGTGGCGCTGGCCATGGTTGGCTGCAAGGCGGGGCGCGTCGAACTGGGACCGAACCCCTTTATCACTCACATGTACACTGCCGATCCGTCGGGACATGTTTGGAGCGACGGACGACTATATGTCTATGCTTCTCATGACATCGATCCGCCTAAGGGATGCGACTTGATGGACCAGTACCACGTGTTCTCCTCTGCCGACTTGAAACACTGGACCGACCATGGAGAGATTCTGCGAGCCAGCCAGGTGCCATGGGGGCGGCCCGAGGGAGGATTCATGTGGGCCCCCGACTGCGCCTACCGCAACGGAAAGTATTATTTCTATTTCCCGCATCCTAGCGAGAGCAATGTCTCGCCTTCATGGAAGATTGGGGTCGCCGTCAGCGACAAGCCAGATCGCGACTTCCGTGTGCTGGACCAGCCCATGGCGGGCGTGGGTGGATGGGACATGATTGACCCGGCGGTGTTTGTAGACGATGATGGACAGGCATATTTCTATTATGGTGGCGGTAGCAACTGCTATGGCGCGCCACTCAACGATGACATGATATCGCTCAAGGAGCCGCTGCGCAAGATGGAAGGTATCACCGATTTCCACGAGGCGGCATGGGTGCACAAGTACAACGGTCACTATTATCTGTCCTATGCCGATAATAATCGAGATGCCAATCGCATGCAGTATGCCATCGGCGACACTCCGCTAGGGCCTTGGCGGTCAATGGGTGTTTTCCTCGGGCCGCAGAGTTGCGCCATGACACACGGCTCGATTGTTCAGTTCAAAGGGCAGTGGTATGTGCTCTATCACTGCAGCGATCTTTCTAATGGCGAAAACGCCTTGCGCTCAATTTGCATCGACCCTTTGGAGTACAACCCCGACGGCACTATCCGCATGGTCAAGCAACACCGCTAGTGCTATTTTTATAGCACATAGTTCTTTACCCAGTTCTTGTACGCCACTTTCCCCTCGGTCCAGTATGAGTAAGCCGCGGCAGTGCCGCGGCCTTTATTATATAATAAGGTGTATCCGCGGAAAACCCTAAAAAAGTGTTGTTTTTCTAAAAAAGTCGTCAAAATATTTGGAGAGTATGGTTTAATGTTCGTACCTTTGCACCCGCAAATGAGGGACGGCCCTCCGGGCAGAGGTCCGGTCCGACGCAAACCTGAAAGTTTGTTAAAAATGTGGCAAAAATTTTGCCGTGTCAGAAATCCGCCCTAACTTTGCACCACTTTCGCCTCGCGACTCAAGGAAGATGAGCGAGCGATTTTTTTGACGCCGTTTTTCGCGGCAAAGAGACCTTTGAAATGTTTGCAGCCAAGAAGGAATTTGACAAGTGCAAG
>JAFZAK010000167.1 GCA_017557285.1 Muribaculaceae bacterium | reverse complement strand
TAAACTACATTTTGCACCATTTATTGTATCGGTGTCGTTTTTCTGGAGGCACTAGAAATTCTAGAAACACTAGATGCTCTAGATGAACAGAGGAAACCTGCCTAGGAGATTTCGCTCCAGGACTGTTGCTTGTCGAAGATTAGGCGCAGTTGCTGGTCCAATTGTTTGCCCTCGGGGGAGGTGAGGTCGGGGTCATGTTGCAGGTATGCCTCGGCATCGTCACGGGTAAGCTGTACAATCTGCCCGTCCTGTGCCAGATTGGCGACCCGCAGGTTAAACGCCACGCCGCTCTGCTGGGTGCCGTCCATGTCGCCCGTTCCACGCAGGTGCATATCCTCCTCTGCGACTCGGAAACCGTCATTGGTCTGTGTCATCACCTCTAGACGGTGGCGCGTGTCGTGGGTTAGCTCATACTTGGTCATGAGGATGCAGTAGCTCTGGTCGGCTCCGCGCCCCACCCTGCCTCGCAGCTGGTGCAATTGCGAGAGTCCGAAGCGCTCGGCGTTCTCGATGACCATCACGCTGGCATTGGGCACGTTCACACCCACCTCGATGACCGTCGTCGCCACTAGGATGTGGGCCTGGTGCGAGACAAAGAGATCCATCTGGTGGTCTTTCTCGGCAGGCTTCATGCGGCCGTGAACCATCGCGACATTGTAGCTGGGGAAGGTGTCCTTGACAATCTCATATCCCTCTTCCAATGCGCGCAAGTCGAGTTTCTCGCTCTCCTCAATGAGGGGATAGACGATATAGGCCTGACGCCCCAACCGCAGTTGTTGCCCGATGAAACGGTACATCTGCTCGCGGTCCTTCTCAAATCGCATGAGCGTGGTCACGGGCTTGCGCCCCGGCGGCAATTCGTCAATCACACTCACGTCCAAATCGCCGTAGACCGTCATCGCCAGAGTGCGCGGGATGGGTGTCGCCGTCATCACCAACACATGAGGCGGCGTGGTGTTCTTGCGCCACAGCTTGGCGCGCTGAGCCACACCGAAACGGTGCTGCTCGTCAATGACCGCCAGTCCCAGGTCGCGGAATTGCACTGTGTCCTCGATGAGGGCATGAGTGCCTATGAGAATCTGCAATTCTCCGCTTCGCAGTTGCTCGTCAATGCGTTCGCGCTCTTTCTTGCGCGTGCTGCCAGTGAGCAATGCCACCTTCACACCGATGCGGCTTGCCATGGCACTGATTGACTCCATGTGCTGCGTCGCCAAAATCTCGGTGGGAGCCATGATGCATGCCTGGTAGCCGTTGTCGAGCGCGATGAGGGCGGTCATAAACGCGACGATGGTCTTTCCGCTGCCCACATCTCCCTGAAGCAGGCGGTTCATCTGCCGTCCGCTGCCCATGTCGTGGCGCATCTCGCGGATGACGCGCTTTTGCGCCCCGGTGAGCGGGAACGCCAGCACATGGTTGTAGAAGTTGTTGAAGTAGTCGCCCACGCGCGAGAAGACGAAGCCCACGCGGCGCTCTTCCCTACCTTTAATATATTTAAGGATGTTGAGTTGCAAGAAGAATAGTTCCTCATACTTCATGCGGAACTGCGCCCGCTGCAGGTCACGGACACTGGTGGGGCGATGCATATTGAGCAGGGCCTGAGACAACGGCATGAGGTTGCGCTGTGCCAACAATTGCCGTGGCAGGGTCTCGGGCACGTTCTGCACGACGGGCGTGTTGAGCAGGTTGCCCACCAACTTCTGCATGGTGCGCTGTGTGATTTGGCGGTTGTGCAGCTTCTCGGTAAGGCTGTACACGCCCTGCAGTCCTTGAGGCACCGTCTCGGGCTTGTAGACATCAATCTCGGGGTGGATGATGCTGTAATGGTTCTGGAAGGGCGAGGGCTTGCCAAAAAGCAGATACTCCACGCCCTGACGATAGGTATCCTGGATGTAACGCACACGATTGAACCACACGACCTCGATGGTGCCCGTGCCATCGGTGAACAATGCCATCAACCGCCTGCGCGCGCCCTCGCCTGCCGTGGTGAAGCTGATGAACCGTCCACGCAGCTGGATATAAGGCATCTCACCATTAATCTCGTTGATGTGATGAATGGTGCTTCGGTCGATGTGTCGGAAGGGGAAATAGTAGAGCAGGTCGTGAAAGGTGTTGATATCCAACTCCTTGCGCAGCAGTTCGGCACGCTTGGGTCCCACGCCCGACAGGTACTGGATGTCCATGCGGCGCAGGTCGTTACTCATGCTTCAGGATATTTTCGGCCAGCAAGAGGTCGCTGGGGTGTGTGATTTTGATATTGGTGGTCTCGCCGTCGATGAGCGTGACAGGGTGTCCCGCCAACTCGTAGACCGAGGCATCGTCGGTGTAGACTGGCAGATAAGGACGGTCGTAGGCGGCCTTGAGCGCAACGGCATCGAAGACCTGTGGAGTCTGGACGGCTCGCAACACACTACGTGGCACGATGTGGCTGGTGCCGTCGGCTTCGACTTGCCTGATGGAGTCGGTTACTGCCACAACCGGCACTGCGCTGCCACACTGCCGCGCCACAGCAAAAGCCTGGTCAATGACCTTGCCCGACACCAAGGGACGCACACCATCTTGCACGGCAATCACGTCACCCGATTGTACCTCAAGTGTATCGATGGCATTCTTCACGCTCTGCCAACGGGTGTCGCCACCGGTGACCACACGATGAGTCACTGTGCAGTGATGGTCGGCACACAACTGTCGCCACAAGTCCTGATGTGCCTGGGGTAACACCAAAACAAGTAGGTCACTGGCAGGTGCAAATGCCTCCAGGGTGTGCTGAAGCACAGGTTTGCCGTTCAGCAGTAGGAATTGCTTGGGCAGTTCGGCGCCGAATCGTGTACCCGATCCGCCTGCCACAATGATGGTAATGTTTTTCATGTCGGGTTATCGTCAGTAAAATGATGAAGACTCAATTGGTTGCCATCGTAGACGGCATAGGTGTCCTGACAAATCCAGTCACCCAAGAACGCGACCTGGACACCATCGATTTGGTCAAGTCGTGCCAAGTGGAGATGACCGTAGACATAGTGGTTCACCTCGGGGTTCTTGGCATGGTGCTCGCGCGTATAGTCCAACAACCTTTCGGCAGCCGCAACTTTCTCAACCTCTTCGTCGCAGGCTCGACGACCCGTACGGTTGTTCGTGCTCCATCCTGTGGCCAGTTGATAGGTCCAGCGAGGATGTATCGAGGCATAGAGCAACTGACACACACGATTGGTGAAGCACCACTTCATGAGGCGGTACTTACATGAATGCTCGCCCACATCATCGCCATGCGATATCAGGAAGGGTGTGCCATTCACATCAACGACAGCGGTTTGGCGTTGCACAGTCAACCCTATCTCATCGCGCAGGTAGTCGTACAGCCACACGTCATGATTCCCAGTGACCCAGGTGATGCGCACCCCGGCATCGGCGAGTTCGGCCAACTTGCCTAGAAAGCGCACATACCCCCGAGGCACGACGGTGCGGTACTCGTACCAATAGTCGAGGATGTCGCCCACCAAGAAGAGCGCGGCGGCATCGTCCTTGATATGGTCAAGGAATCGCACCACCCTCGCCTCGTGTGCTCGGCGGTCGGCAATGTAGCCGCCCCCCAGGTGACAATCGCTGATGAAATATGTATTGGTCCGTGTCATTGCTGTAATGGGAGTGCGAGCCGGTGGCTCGCAATACAGGACAAGTACTTGTTTCTTGACTACAGCATTCCTAGTTCGAGTTTTGCCTCATCGGTCATCATGCGGATGTCCCACTCGGGCTCAAAGACAAGGTTCACATTGGCTGCCGTGACGCCCTCGACGCTCTCCACCTTCTGTCGCACATCTTCAAAGATGAAGTCGGCCATGGGGCAGTTGGGTGCCGTCAGGGTCATGTCGATATCGACCACGCCATCGTCCTTGAGGTCAATCTTATAGACCAGGCCCAAACTGTAAACATCCACCGGAATCTCTGGGTCAAACACGGTCTTGAGCATCTTGATAATGCCCTCTTCTATCGTTAATCTTTCTTCTTCGGTCATGATGGGTGCAAAGGTAGTAAAAAATTATGAATTATGAATTAAGAATTTCTGTTATTCAGTCATCACAAGAGATCCTCAATTTGTTCAAGGGTGGTGACAGTGGCGTCAGCGGTGCCCTCGATGGGGTCGATTCCGCGCAGGTTGAAATAGATGGTCCTCCACCCAGCCTGGTGCGCTCCCTGAATGTCGGTCTCAGGATTGTCGCCAATCATGAGCGATGCCTCGGGGGTGGTGTTGCACACCTGCATGGCATAGTCGTAGATACCAGGTAGGGGCTTGGTGATGCCGCAGTCGTCGCTGAGTACGACGTGGTGGATAAGGTGGTCAATGCCGCCGCTTACCAATTTCTGCTGCTGGATGCCCTTGAAGCCGTTGCTGAGGACGTTGACATCATAGCCTTTGGCATTGAGATACTCAAGCAGGTGGCGTGCGCCGGGCAACAACTTGGTTTGTTGCGCCAACACCAACAAGTAATGCTCATCCATGCGGCTTGCCAGGTCGCCACACTCACTGTCGCAACCCAGCTCGGTCAGCGTCCGCCTGAAGCGCTCAGCCTTGAGCACATCACGCTCAATCAAGCCGTGGTGATACAAGTCCCACAGCTCATTGTTGTGCTTGAGATAGACTTTGTGGAAAGTGTCGTAATCGCAGGGCCAGTAGTCACCACCAAAGTCGTGAAAGGCCTGCTCGAGAGCTACCTTGCTGTTCTCAGTGAACCACCACAGTGTGTCGTCCACATCGAGGAAAATTGATGTAATATTTAAGAAATCCATTTGGTGTGCAAAGTTACAAAAACATCTTGAAATGGCTGGGTCTTTCTTAAAAAATGTTGTAGAACAATAGATTTTGCATGGTTGTTGCAGCCTGTTCGGGAAAAATGGTGTACTTTAGTCGTTTGATTTCATAACAAAGACATTTTTGATATTGACATGAAGCGTATTTTGAGCGCATTGACCGCGCTAATCCTTTCACTGTCAGTCATGACTGTGATGGCCCAGGACGAGGCTCCAAAGACCCCGTTCCCCTATCCCGTGGCTCCCGACACCTGTTCTACGCTCGAGGGCCGCTGCAACTACATCTGCCAACACTTTTGGGACAACTATGACATCAGCAAGCCCATCGCCAACGACAATGACTTCTTTCAGGCATTTCGTGATTTTTTGGGCTTCTTCCAGTATGCCAACCGCAATGTGGTGATGACCTCGATTGGCGACTTGATGAACAAAGCCCGCAGCAACACTCCGAACCTGCTCAAGGTGGGCCAGGCTGCCGAACTGAGCCTGTTCTACCCCACTGCAGTCTATTATAGCGACGAGGTGTACGTTGAGTTTATCAAACCTCTGGCTTCCAATACGATGCTGAAGAAAGAGGTACGTGCCTACTATGCCGACCAACTGGCCCGCATCAACGCATGCCAAGAACAGAAAGCGCTGCCCGACATTGACCTGGTGCTTGCCGACGGCAGCAAGAGCAAGCTATCGGCGGTGAGCGACACAACGACGATGGTGATTTTCTTCTATACCGACGGGGTGGACTCGTCCATTGGGCGCACACGCCTCAGTGCCGACTCCAACCTGGAGTCGCTGATTAGCGAAGGCTCGTTGAAGGTCATTAGCGTCTATCTGGGCAAGTACCAAGCAGGCTTTGCTGCGACGATGCCGCTGCAGTGGACCAACACATGCAGTGAGGAAGCACTGAAGACTTACGACTTCCGCGCCCTGCCCTGCTGCTACATTGTAGACAAAGACATGGTGTTGTTGACCAAGAACATCTCGGTCGATGAGTTGAAGGACGGGTTAGCGAACTAATTTATAGTTGATAGTTAATAGTTGATAGTTCAAAGATGAAGACGATATTTAAGAAAATCATGCTGTTCTGCACAGGTTACACCTATAGCAACCTGTCGCGGCTTTTTTTGCGCCTGTTCGTTGGTGTGATGTTCCTGCATGTGTGTGTGCGGCAGTTTATGGACCTGGGACACCTTCCAGAAGGCTTTGACGGATTCTGGGGCATGGCCCCCAACACCTCGATGACTTTGTTGCTTATCGTTGGTTCGGTGTGCGCAGCACTCATTATCCTGGGTTTTCTCACTCGCATTGCAGTCATCCCACCGTTAGTGGTGATGTTTGTGGCGGAGGTGGCGGCTTACTCTTCCTACGAGACGGTGACGCCTTCGTTGTTCACATTCCAACCGGGATATCCCGTGATGTTTATCGGCATCTTTTTGTTCTTCCTGCTTTCTGGCCCAGGCAAAATTTCGCTTGACTACGTCATCTCGGCACAACTTGTCGAGCCTAACGATGATGACGAGATTCTTGAGAAGGCTTAATCAGAATTGACATTTGAAGATAGCAGTATTGATATCGGGTGGCGTGGATAGCGCCGTGGTCGTGCACCAGCTGATGGAGCAGGGGCACGAGCTGCACCCGTTCTACATACGCATCGGGCTGGACAATGACGAGGGCGACTGCAGCGCCGAGGAGGACATCGAGATGTGCTCGCTCATCTGCCGCAAATATGGCCTCAAGCTCGAGGTGGTTTCGCTGCATCAGGAGTACTGGGACAACGTGATGGAATATGCCCTGCGTACGGTGCAGGCGGGCCTTACGCCCAATCCCGACATGATGTGCAACCGCATGATCAAGTTCGGCTACTTTGAGCAGCGTTGGGGCCATGAGTTTGACATGACCGCCACAGGGCACTACGCAACCACCTGTGAGGTCAACGGAGTGAAGTACCTCGCCACTGCAGTCGACGCAGTGAAGGACCAGACCGACTTCCTGGCGCAAATCACCTATGAGCAGTTGTGCCACTTGATGTTTCCCATCGGCCACCTGCCCAAGAGCGAGGTGCGCCGCATCGCTCTGGAACAACACTTGCCCAATGCGCAACGCCGCGACAGCCAGGGCATCTGTTTCCTGGGGCAAATTGACTATAACGACTTCATCCGCCGACATCTGGGCGAGCGACCCGGCCCCATCATTGAACTGGAGACTGGCCGCAAACTGGGTGAGCACCGCGGATACTGGTTCCACACCATCGGTCAGCGCAAAGGCCTGGGGTTGAGCGGCGGGCCCTGGTATGTGGTAAAGAAGAATGTACACGATAACGTCATCTATGTCACAGGAGGCTATGGTGCCGAGAAGCAGTATGGCCGCACGATTCACCTCGACGAGATTCACTTTATCAGTGGCAACCCGTGGCAAGGTCAGGACGGCGCACATGCCATCACGTTCAAGAACCGCCACACCCCCACCCTGCTCCATGCCCAGTTGACGCATGTGGGCGGTAACGAGTGGGTTATCGAGAGCGAACAGGACGTGCAGGGCATCGCCCCCGGCCAATTTGCCGTCATCTACGACGCGCAAGGCCACTTATGCTATGGTAGCGGAGTCATTATTAATGCATAATGCACAATGCACAATTCTCAATTTATAAAGGAATGGAGCAGATAGAACTGAAGGTGTTGGGGATTACCCGCAACCAAGTCGAAAGCGGGGTTTTTGCCCTGGTGATGGAGCAGAAAGACGGCCCCATCCGCATCCCCATTGTCATCGGGATGGCCGAAGCTCAATCCATCCAGGCGAAGTTGTTGTCGATTGTGCCACCACGGCCGTTGACACACGACTTGATGGTGAACATCTTTCACCGGTTCGGCATCTTTCCCGACTACGTCGAGATTTACCATCTTGCCGATGGCGTATTCGCCTCGCACCTACACCTGACCGGCAAGGACGGCACAGAGCATGTGCTTGACGCTCGCACTAGCGATGCTGTCGCCATCGCCGTCAGGGTGAATTGTCCCATCTATACCTCTCGCGACATTCTGGACCGCGCCGGCTACATCCCCGACGAGGATGGCATCCCGTTGTCTCGCCTCGATGAGCTGCCTCTAACCGAACTGCCCATCGAGCGTTTGCAAGCCCGTTTACAACAGTGCATTGAAGATGAGGACTACGAGCGTGCCGCCGAAATCAAGAAGATCATCGAGAACAAACTAGGTAAGAATTCTTAATTCATAATTCATAATTCTCAACTCTCAATAATTTATCG
Source organism: Muribaculaceae bacterium (assembly GCA_017557285.1). GTDB lineage: Bacteria > Bacteroidota > Bacteroidia > Bacteroidales > Muribaculaceae > Sodaliphilus. The sequence goes on along the minus strand of JAFZAK010000167.1, from coordinate 761 downwards.
TACCTTTGCAAGTTGATTTTCATCAGAAATATTAATCATCAAAATATTGCGCAATTATGAAGAATATCAAGTTAAGACTGATTGTGATGAACTTCCTGGAGTTCGCCGTGTGGGGTGCTTACCTCACCTGCATGGGCAACTATCTGGGAAAGGTCGGGATGGGCAGCGAGATAGCGTGGTTCTATGCCATCCAAGGCCTTGTGTCAATCTTTATGCCCACCATCATGGGCATCGTCGCCGACAAGTGGGTCCAGCCGCAGCGCTTGCTGGGCATCTGCCATTTGTTGGCGGGTGCAGCCATGATTGCCCTGTTCATGATGGGCATGAACGCCGAGGCCGCTGGGGTTAATCCCAACAAGATCGCGTTTATCACTATCTACACGCTGAGTGTAGCCTTCTACATGCCCACCTTGGCATTGAGCAACACCACTGCGTTCACAATCCTCAAGGATGCGGGAATGGACACCGTCAAGGACTTCCCGCCCATCCGTGTGTTCGGTACCGTGGGCTTCATCGCCACCATGTGGTTTGTCAACTGCGCTACACTTGACAATGGCTTCTTCTTCACACTGGCCGAGAACGCCAACAAGTTCCAGTACACCTATTATCAGTTCTTGGTATCGGGTATTCTGAGCGTGGTGTTGTTCTGCTACTGCTTCACTTTGCCGCAGTGCAAGCTGCAGCCCAAGCCCGCCCAGTCGCTGGCCGAGTCGTTCGGACTGGATGCTTTCAAGTTGTTCAAGACCAAGAAGATGGCTTTG
>JAFZAK010000166.1 GCA_017557285.1 Muribaculaceae bacterium | reverse complement strand
CTACAACAGCCCCGAGTCCATTAAGGATTTAGGTAATGGAACTTATCTGCTCAGTGACTGTTTAGGTGGTTACTATGCTTATGGTATTTATCCACAATACAGAAATTCTTATGACTTCGAAGCAGAGGCACTCTTGTCACTGGATGGAGATAATAACATCACAATGCTTCAGGAAGGCGATTGGTATTTCGCAGATCCTGAGGATCCTGAGGTGATGTTTGATGGTAAATATGATCCTGAGACAGGTGTTGTGACCTATCGTTTGAACTACTATGTGGGCGGTGGAGTTGTCATGACTCCTATCACTGCCGACAATATTGACGGACTTCCTATTCCTGAATAATTAACGAAAGGAGAATAAGTTTATGAAAAAGTCATTATTTTCTATATTTGCGCTGATGGCAATGCTCGTGGCATTCACATCATGCGAGAAGAATGAGGTTGAAAACACCGCTACGGTCGATATGGCTGGCGAGTGGCATGTGCACGTGACAGCTATGGATCCCAGTACGGGTGAAGCAGTTGATGAGGACTGGTTTGGTGATGGTTATTATAACATCGCTACTAGCAATACCGCTGCTAACGTGGCTACTGAGATGTGGCTTGTTGATGCCGTGTGTACTTACTTCCCCTACCAGGTGAAAATCAAAGTTGACCCCGCATCGATGACTTTCAGCGCTACCGATGCTGAGAACCTTTATGGAGAAGGTGATTATGGAGGTGCGACTGTTACAATCACCAATGGTAAGATTGTGAAGAATGGCACCACCACGCCTAGCGGACAGCCTGCCGACTACATCGAGTTCTTTGTAAGCTTCAGCGATGACCCGTTCCCTCCCTATTACGGCGTGGCTCCGGCTTACAAGATCAGCGGTTTCCGTTACACCGGCTTCACCGAGGATGAGTAATCAGGAATGAGTAACAGTTTCTGTTAATCTCATAAAATCTAATTGAATGTGGGGCGCGCCATGACGGTGCGCCCCACTGTTATGAAAAATGTTGTATCTTTGTACCCATAAATGAACTACCTGGGCGAAATAATCTCCATTGGAGTGGCGTTCTCATGGACGGCCACGGCGCTGCTCAGCGAGTACGGCAGCAAGCGGATGGGCAACCTGTCGCTAAACATCCTGCGCATGGCGTTCGCGTTGGTGTTTGCCGCCATCCTGTTCTGGGTGGTGACGGGCTCACCATGGCCTGCCAGCGCGAGTAATGAGGCCTACGGATGGATGCTGCTGTCGGGATTGGTGGGATATGTCATTGGCGATTATTGCTTGTTTCAGTGCTACATCATCATTGGGTCGAAGTTCGGGCAATTGTTCATGACCTTAGCGCCCATCTCGGCGGCAGTTACCGCATGGATTGCGTTGGGACAACACTTGAAGCCATCGGCACTCCTTGCCATGGTGGTCACATTGGTTGGCATCGGAATCACTATTCTCGGACGGGGCGACAGTCATCGATTGTCGTTGAAACTGCCGCTCAACGGCGTGTTGTTTGCCATCGGAGCCGCTGTGTGTCAAGGTGTGGGATTGGTGTTGAGCAAGGTCGGAATGGATGCTTACCAAGCATCGATGACCGCACCTGCGGCACCTTGGATATTGCCGTTTTTCGCCAATTTCTATCGTTGTGTGGCGGGCATCATAGGCTTTGCCGTGCTGATGTACTTTAAGGAAACCTTCGCTCCATTGCGGCGCAGCGTCACCGACCGGAAGGGCATGACTGCCGCAGTGGCGACAACCATCTTCGGGCCCTTTGTCGGAGTGGGATTCTCGCTCATGGCGGTGCAGTATACCGCCGCGGGCATTGCCAGTACACTCATGGCACTCACACCCATCATCATCATCCTTCCTGCTTGGTGGCTCTTCAAGCAACCCATCACCGCCCGCAGCGTCCTCGGCGCCATCATCTCAGTAATCGGCGTCTCCCTCTTCTTCCTCCTTTAGAGCTTTTCTGTATCTATGAGCTTCCCACTTAAGCAAAAAGTCCCCCTTTAGGGGGATTTAGGGGGACGCAGGGACTAACTAGTGATTGGCATCCTCACCCACAGCCAGCGCGGGATAAGTCGCCATGCTCCCACCAGCAGGCGATAACGCCAGTCAATGGTGATGACCGAGCGATCGCGTGCAATGCCGCGCACGATGCTCTGCGCCACACGCTCGGGGTTCAACTGCAGCGGATAGTGGTTTCCATCGGCAATCAGCGGCGTACGCACAAACCCGGGACGGATGTCGTGCAGGTGGATGTGGCGCACACCACGGATGCTGCACAACTGCGACAGGCACTCCAGGTAATGACTCACATAACGCTTGGTTGACGAGTAGGCTGGGGCGGCCCCAAGGCCCTTGGTACGCGCGATGCTGCTGATGACCGCGATATGACCCTCCTGTTCGTGTGAGGCAAAATAATTGTACATGGTGTCAACCATGCGGGTAAAACCCAACGCATTGGTCATCACGGTGTTCAGCTCTTTGTCAAGCACCAAATCGGGGTTCTGATATCCGATGCCCGAACTGTGGAAGTACAAGTCAATGCCACCCAGCCGGTCGATGAACTTCAGCAACTGCTCGCCAGCAGCCTCATCGGTAATGTCAATGCGCTGTACAGCAACAACGCCGTCAATCTCGGCCTGCAACTGCTCCAGCACTTCCTCGCGACGGCCGGCGACACCCACTTGCCATCCCTGGCGGCACAATTCTCGCACCACCTCCAGACCAATACCCGACGTTCCGCCCATCACCACGGCACGACGCTCGCTCATGTTTTTTGCCATTTTCTCTTTGTTTCCGATTAGGGTTCAAAGGTAGCTTTTTTTAGTGTCCTGGCAAAATAATCTGCCAAAACCAGGTCTAAAAATCAGTTTTTTACTACCTTTGCTGCAAGTTTTTTTTAATCTAACTGATATGAGACATCTCATTTCACTATTGGTTATGTTGCTGGCATGCATGGCGATGCCCTGCGTAGCCAACAATGACAACATTGAGCACGAACAGGTTCTCAAAGGAAAAATCGGTCCCTACAAGGTGGTCATGCATCTAGATCTTGACGCTTTCGATGTGGGGCAACAAGTCGGATACTACACCTACGATTCCATGCCCAACAAGCGATTCAAACTTGTCATCAGGAAGCAGGAGGCTATCAACGCCTCGGGAAGCATGAGAATCGTGATGTATGAGTACACCAACAAGGGAGTACATTCGGGCACCTTCGACGGGCAGTATGAGTGCCGCGGCGACTACTACGAAGGTACCTTCAAAAACAGCAAAGGAAAGAAGTTCAAGTTTGTGCTGGAATGAGCGCCATTCAGCAATAAATAAGGCTGTGCTGCGTTATTAGGTTATATGAATAAAGACATGAAACAGGGCGTGCGGCTGGCATTGATGGCAATGGCGGTCGTACTCATGGTGGTTACAGCATCATGCTCGACCACCAAGGATAATAATTTGGCATATTTCAAGAACTTGCCACCAGCGGTTTCTGGCCAGTTGCCGCAGGCCATCCCGGCCGATGTGCGCTTGCAGGTCGATGACGAGATCACCATCTCGGTCTCCTCTAGTGCACCCGAGGCGACAGCAATTTTCAACGCACCGCTCGCCAATAGCAGTGTGCGTGGCGATGCTGCTGTGCAGGGAAACCCGCGCCTGATGAGTCACATCGTGGACCGCGACGGCAACATTGAAATGCCAGTATTGGGCAAGATCAATGTCCTGGGCAAGACAACCGACGAGGTCGCACAGATGATTCGCGACCGGGTGGCGACGACTGTCCGGGACCCCTATGTCAACGTCCAGCTCATGAGTTTCTATGTCAATGTGATGGGCGAGGTGAAAGAGCCGCAACGCATCAAGGTAGACAAACAACGCTTCTCGGTGCTGGACGCACTCGCGGCATGTGGTGACCTCACCGAGTATGGCCAGCGTGATGGAGTGGTCGTTATCCGCAACGACGGCACACAGACCACTTACAACCAACTCAACCTGGCAGATACGGGTATCTTCAATTCACCCTATTTCTATTTGCAGCAGAACGATGTGGTCTATGTATCCCCGAACAAGATTCGTATCGACAACTCGAAGTACAACCAGAACAACGCCTACAAACTATCGGTTATCAGCACCGTCGTCAGCGCGGTTAGCGTTGTCGCATCGCTCGTCATCGCCTTGGCAGTCAAGTAGTCTTTTAAGCCCTCCCAGTCTTCCCAGTCTCCCAGCATGGAAAAGAAAGAACCCGTCATAGATTTTGCCGCACTGCTGCAACGCTACAAGCGCTACTGGTGGCTATTCGCCATCTCCCTTGCCGCGTGCATTGCGCTTGCGGTAATGTACCTCAAGATTGTCAAGCCTGTCTATCTGGTGCAGTCCATCGTCCTTGTCGACCCCGAGGACAATGCCAAGCCGGGAGCATCAAGCATGGGCAACTCGTTGCTCAAGAGCATCGCATTGGGCGGTGGCTCGCGCGTTGAGGACGAAATCGTCGTCATGGGCTCACAGCAACTGCGCATGCAGATGGTCAAGGAACTCAAGCTTAACCGCGCTTACGTCGAGCGGAAGAGTTTTTTCAACCGTGTGGACCACTACAACGACTCGCCCATCGAGATTGACGCTCCCGACGCACTGTTTGACACGCTGTCAACGAGCTTCCAGTTTAAAATCAAGACCACAGCTGACGGGAAGGCCGACATCAAGGTGAAGAAAGGCTTCTTCAAGACGCTCGCTGAGGCAAACGACGTCACACTGCCTGCCAACGTCAAGACACCTTACGGAATCTTCAACGTCAAGAAAACCACATACTACAAGCCCAATCACGAGTACAACATCACGGCCAAGGTCATCGGAAACATACCCAAAGCCGAGGCACTCAGCAAGAGCATGGTGGCCGAATTGCTACGCCGCAAGGCAAACGCCATCGACCTGAACACGCGAGAGACAAACGTCCAGCGCGGACGGGACATGCTCAACACCATCATTCGCCTTTACAACGAACGAGGCCAGAACGAAAAAGACCAACAGGCCATCAATACCGCCAAGTTCATTGACGACCGACTGGAACTGGTCTACCGCAACCTCATGGGCAGCGAAGCAGAGATAGAGGCTTACAAGCGGGCGCACAAATTGGTAGACCCCGAGCTGCAAGCTAAGAGCGTCATCGGACGGCAGGACATGGCGGAGCAGGCCATCATCAACCTGGAGGCTCGCTACCGCATCGTGAGCATGATCAAGGACTTTGTCAACGACCCGGCAAACGCCCATTCCTTCATACCCTTCAGTGCTGACTCGACTGCTGCCTCAAGCGCCATCTCGGCGTACAACAACCTCATCATGCAGCGCATGAAGCTCGAGAACTCGGCGCTGAACGACAACCCATCGATGCAACGACTCGATGGGCAAATTGACGCGATGCGGGCCAATGTCGTCAATGGCGTGGACAACACCTTGCGAGCACTGCGCGTACAGTTGGCAAAGGCGGGAAGCGTCAGCGGAAGCGCCTCAGGTGCCATGCGCTCAATGCCCACTACCGAGCGGCAGACGAGAGAACTGTATCGACAACAAGGCATACAGAACGAGATTTACACGTTCCTCCTGCAGAAACGCGAGGAGAACGCGCTGGTGCTGGCCGCTACCACGCCCAAGGGAAAGGTGGTTGACGAACCCTACGGAAAGAGCGAACCCTTGGAGCCCAACAAACCGCTTGTTTGCCTGTTGGCACTGCTTGCCGCATTGCTCATACCTATGGCACTGCTCGCAATCAAGAACATGCTGACCAACAAGTTCGCCACGACCGACGAACTGGAGCAGATTACCCGACTGCCAGTCATTGGACACATACACCACAATCGGCACGACACCGACCTCGTCGTGAAGGACGGACGCAACTGGAGCATCGTCGAACTTTTCCGATATGTGCGCAACAATGTACAGTTCATGATGCCGGAGCCCGATGACAAGGTCGTGCTGGTCACCTCGGCGCTCAGCGGAGAGGGTAAGTCCTTTGTCAGTCTGAACCTCGCGGCCGCCTTTGCGCTGCTGGGTAAGCGGGTGGCGCTGGTAGGAATGGACATCCGCGACCCCAAACTGGCACAGATGCTCAACCTGAAGGAGACACCAGGCGTGACCGCGTTCCTGGCAAAAGGAGAGACACCGGTGCGCGAACTCGTCCAGCAGGTTGATGACATCGAAGGACTGGACGTGATGGTCGGTGGCACAGTGCCGCCAAACCCCGCCGAACTCCTGCTTGGCAAGCGCACACAGACGCTGTTTGAACAGCTGCGAGATGAATACGACATCATCGTCGTTGACTCGGCACCGGTCGCTATGGTAAGCGACACCTTCTCGCTCTCACGGTTTGCCGATGTCACCCTCGCCGTCACGCGCGCCAACCACACGCACCGAGACATGGTTCGCCTCATCGACCGGATGGTCGATGACGGACGGCTGAAGAATGTGGGACTGGTGCTTAATGACACCAAGCCCAGCCAGGACATGGGGTACGGCTATGGTTACGGAGCAAACGAAGAGTGACAAGACCCGTTATGTCTGCCAACTGACGTTGTGGGCAGTGTTTTGGGTATGGGGCACCTACGGCTTCCTAGCCGATGACGTGTTCCGTCAGTTACAACCCATGCGGCCCATGCTCATGTTGGTGTTAGATGCCATCATCGCCCTGATGGCCTGCCTAGTGGTACGGAGATTGTGGGCATGGGTGTGCATCGCCGTCTTTGTGGGGCTGTCGTGGCTGGCTACCTGCATACTAAACCATGAGGCGACGCTGTTCTGGGTCAACGGAATGCGTGAGTTCATAGGACTCCTGATGGTTTACCCAATCATCTTGTTCATCATGGATGAGCCCAAAAGCCGCGAGCGCTTCTTGGATTCATTCGACCGACAAGGGCTCTATTTCATCATGGTGCAGTGCTTCTGCATCATCGTCCAATGGTTCATGTATGGCGCAGGCGACTTGGTGGGAGGCGGATATGGGCACTATTACTCAGGGCAAGTCTCGGTAACCATCTATCTCATCTCCTTCGCGCTCATCCGGCGTCGCATCGACTACGATCACTTCGTCAAGAGCCTCGGCGAAAACAAGATATACATCCTTCTTTTGCTGCCCACCTTCCTGAACGAGACGAAGGTGAGCTTTGTCATGCTCGTCCTGTACTTCCTCTTGCTCGCCCCCATCGACCGCAAGTTGCTCATGCGACTGATGATTATTGTCCCTTTGCTGGCTTTGCTCACCACCATCGGACTGGCAGTGTACAACTACACCACCGAACTCAGCCAGAGTGGCACGAACTTCAACTCGCTTGAGGACGCCGTGGCCTATTTCGTGCTTGATGACTTGGAAAAAGTCGAGGGCGATGCCCGGTGGAACATCGAGAACAATCACGGCCGAGCCGACGTGCCTCGTCTGTCTAAACTGATGTATCTCGCTGTGCTCAACGAACAAGAGCCAGGACATGTCATCGCCGGTTTTGGGGTAGGGCAGTTCAAGGGAGGCACGCAGATGGCGCAGTCCGACTTTGCACGCGAGTACGACTGGCTGCTCATGGGCTCTATCCCCTACGT
>JAFZAK010000165.1 GCA_017557285.1 Muribaculaceae bacterium | reverse complement strand
GTTGAGATGTCTCCGCTGACCAAGATGCACCGAAGCAAGCCCGGCCTGACCGAGCGCTTTGAGTTGATGGTCAACGGCAAGGAGGTTGCTAATGCCTATAGCGAACTTAATGACCCCATCGACCAGGAGGAGCGCTTCAAGGAGCAGATGCGACTGGCCGACAAGGGCGATGACGAGGCAATGATCATCGACCACGACTTCTTGCGTGCGCTGCAGTATGGCATGCCGCCGACTAGCGGTATCGGTATCGGCATCGACCGTCTGACCATGTTCATGACAGGCAAAACCACGATTCAAGATGTAATACTGTTCCCGCAGATGCGTCCCGAGAAGGTGGCACATCGCGATAAGGAAGAGGCTTTCACTGCCTTGGGCATTCCAGCCGAGTGGGTAGCACCGCTGCAGAAGGCCGGTATGCTTACCCTGCAGACGCTGGGTGCTTTAGAGCGTCCAGGCAAGCTTTTCCAAGACTTGCTTGAAATTAACAAAAAGTACAAGCTGGGCTATAAGGCTCCGACTGCCGACGAAGTGAAGCAATGGGTAGAAAAGGCTAGCCAAGCAACTGGTGGAAACACCGAAGAATAACATCTCAAAAATATCAGCAATGAAAAAGTTAATTGTCTTATTGGCACTGTTGCTGCCGTTATTGTTGCCGGCACAGAATCAGACTCAAGAACTTGAAGGGACTTGGACATTCCATCCTACCTATCAGATGAATACGGCCACCAATCTGATAGATACCGAGCACTTTGTGTATGCGTTGACCAATGGTGCCCTAGTGCGATGGGATAAAGTGAACGAGCAAGTTATGGCATTGTCATCGACCAACGGACTGAGCGACGTCAAGGTCAAGGATATTTATTATAATTACGATAAGCGCTATCTCTTGGTAACCTATGCCAATAGCAACATTGACTTGTTGTATGAGGATGGTCGTATCGTAAATATCAGCGCGTTGCATGATGCGGTGATGAATATCTCTCGTGCCATCAACGATGTAACGTTCACATCTGGCAAAGCGTTGATAGCGACCGACTTTGGCATGGTCGTACTAAATGACTCGACTTTGCACGTGAGTGAGTTCCGTAATTATAACAAGGCGTTGACCTCGGTGGCACAAGTGGGCGAGTATTTGGTTGTCGCTTATGGCGGTAGTTTGTATGCCTCATCATCTCGCCGTGAGTCATTGAGCGACTTCATGGCCATCGGTGTGTCGCAGGAAGCGGCACGGCTCTATCCGGCCAATGACAGTACATTTTTCCTGATGGGAACAGGGGCACTAAAGCGTTGCGACATGGACCCCGACGGTCGATGCGATGTGACGACAATATATGCTGCGACGCCCAACAATATTCAACAGACTGTAGGTGGTTGGCTAGCAAACTTCCGTGCGAATTCCCGTTACTACACTATCAAGAACGATTCAACATACGCAGCAACAGAGGTGTCAGGCAATAGCTCCTCGCTTTATTCATGCACGCCCAATGGAGATGGAACAGTATGGCAGATTGACGGCAACGGCATACACATCAAGGGAAATACAGCCTATCACAAGCCTGAAGGTATTTATTTACGTTCGGCTGGCGTAACTTTGTTCCACAATCTTTACAACACTTGGGACAATACGTTTTATGTAACCACTGCCGATCAAAATGCATTGATTACTAGTAACTTCACTCATGTGAAGCATATACTGAACTATGATGGAAACTCTTGGGTCGATACAACACCGGCAGCCATAAAAAACACTTCGAAACTTGCCAAGATTACTTTTATTCCAGGGCATCCGGGCAGTTACTTTGCCACCGATCGTAGCAACACCTTCTATCGTGTGATTAATGGCGTGGTCAACGGCACATTTAAGAACGGCAACACCAATACCCCACTGCAGTATGGTTCAATGAGTAACTCGTTGGAGCCTGGACTGATGGTCGACCCGCAAGGCAATCTGTGGATGATGTCTTCGGCAGGCAACAATGTCTTGGCGATGCTACCGAGCGAAAAGGTACTGGCCGACACGGTACGATATAGCGACTGGGTATTATTCGATATTTCAAAATTTGACTTATCTTACCCGCAACGACAACAGTTTGTTGCAACAAGAGATGGCGTGAAGGTTTTCACTAACGGCTATCAAAACAGCCTATTCAACATCTGGCGCACGAAACCCAATGCAGCCGATATAACAGATATAGATTTATTGGTGACACACGACTTTATCGACCAGAATGGCAAGGCAATAGACATGAAACTGCCCGACGTATATGCCATTGCTACCGATTCGACCGACCATGTTTGGATAGGAATGCGGCCTGGATTGTTCTATTTCAAGGCTAGTGAGGTGTTCGAACCTAACTTCCGTGCTACAAAGCCTGCAGCTACCGAGGGTGAGGAGGATCCCTACAACATTGATATTACAGCCATTGGTGTAGACCCATTCAACCGCAAGTGGATAGGAACAAAGGACAATGGCCTGTATGTAGTGAGTCCTGACGGTTCTAAAGTGTTGAACCACTTTGATGTTGACAATAGCGCTATGCCTTCATCGCTGGTTTATGGTGTGTCAGCATCTGCCGAACGTGCTATCGTGACCACTGCCAGTGGTATCGTCGAATTTAACATGAATGACATTCCTAATGTTATCGACTACACAGCAGTGACCGCAACACCGACGTTTGTCGAACCTGGATATACTGGCTTTGTGACCATTGGCCAGGTGGACGTGGGTGCTTTTGTACGCATCACCGACAGCGACGGAAATGTAGTGCGTGAATTTACCGCTACTTCGGGCCAGGTTGCATGGGACACCTGCGATGACACGGGCGAGCGTGTGCCGACGGGTGTATATAGCATCTATGCTGGTCTCACTGCCGAACAATTGCCCGGCACTCCCCAAGTACGAGTGAGAGTAATTAAATAAAGTTTTCAGTTATCAGCAACTAGTTCTTTTATTGGCCGCCGATAACTGATTACAGAAAACAAGAACCATGATTGACATTCATTCTGTAGAATTCTATGTCATCGCATTTGTGGTGGCCATGGCGCTGGTGACGCTGCTCCTAGGACAACGTAGCCGCGGCGAGGCCACCACAAACATAGATCAGCTTGACCTCAATCCGTCGCAGACCGATGTAGCGGGACAGTTGGTCATCACTAGCGAGGACACAGACCGTGTGGCTATCACTCGCACAGGGCTGCCGCTCTTTGAGGGCGACACTGTCATACTGGTCAGTACCATTATCGATGACAAGTGGCACATCGAGGAGAAGCGTGCCACTAAAGGTCGTGGACCAAATATTGAGATGGATGGCGCAGTCACTATCAACTTCTTGCGCCCTGGCCGATACCATGTACGCTATGACAGCGAAATTACGGGGCAGTGGTGCACTTTCACGCACAGCCACCGCCCCGGAAAAGTATCCAAAGTGGAACTAAAATACTGACACCACTGTGTCTTTCAATAACTATTTCTCCCAGGGATACAATCCTTCGCCTTCGGCCTTGATGTAGACGGGCATGCCCACATAAGCATAGTTCTCCTTGAGAGTGATGATATCGGCATCACGCAGACGGATGCAGCCCTCGCTGGCACGACCGGGCACCGAACTTTCGTTGTTGGTGCTGCCGTGGATGCCGATACCGCTGTGGCCTGGCGTAAGAAGGCGAAGGAACCAGTGCCCATAGGCTTTGATGCTGCCACGACCATCTTTGAAGTCGTGCTTCCATGTGCTGGCGTCTTGGATGGCAGTAATCTTGAACGGCTGGCCGGCGGGCGACTCGGGAGTCTTCATGTCGCCCTTTCGTTGCTTGTTGCCCTTGTTCTTGCTCAAACACACAGGATATTCTGCCATCAACACCGAGTCACGGCTGTAGACGCGCAGGTTCAAGTCTTTTTTCGAAATGACGATGAATGCGCCGTTCTTTGGCTTTGCAGTTGTTGCTGACTTTTTAGTGGACTTCTTTGATGCAACAGCGGTTGTCTTAGCTGGCTTCTTTGTGCCGCCCTTCTTCTGTGCGAAGGTATGTGTGCTAAAACCCAATGATAGCACGGCAACCATCAGGATTGCAAATAATTTCTTCATCTGTTTTAACTACTAAAAATCAATATAGCATATTCAGCACCTTGTCATATTGGTACTGGCTATTGAAGCCTGAACGCTGAATCATCTGAATCTCGGACATGACCTTGTCAAGATAAGGAATAGTAGGCGTACTGGCGTTCTTTACGCCTTTCTCGTAGGTCTTGTAGTAGCCCAACTTTTTAAAGGCTTTTTGGAAGTCCTTGTACAGTTCGCTATCGGTGCCTTGTGTGGTCCAACGGGTCTGCTCAAATTTGCTCTTGTATTTCTCTAGCAAATTGCGGACTTCAAGGCTGTACTTGCCGTAGTTCTCAACCATTTCTTTGCGCTTGAGCACGTCTTTGGTTTCCATGCCGTCAAATTTGGCAAGTATCTGCTCGACCTCCAGTTTGTCGTAAGGTTCCTGCAGCACAGGTAGGATATCCATTTGATAAATCAGGTTGTCGCGCGTATCAAAGGTCTCTTGGCGAGTCTTGTTGGCCTGTTTGATGCCCTTTTCCTGCTCTTTCCTCAACTTCTCAAGTCCACTGATTTGGTCCTTGACATCTTTGACAACGCTGTTAAGACTGTCTAGTCGTGCTTTGAGAACATCAATCTTTCCATTAAGGATGGTAATGGAGTCGCGCATGTCTTGAGCGAGTTCTTCCTGCAGCTCAATATCGTCCTCGAGTTGCGTAAGCTGGGCCTGTTGTTGCGTGGTTGTCGTGCTGGTCTGGGCCAGTGTGATGGCAGGCACAAGTGCCATCGCCATTAGGGTGAGGGTGAAACGTCTCATAAGTGTTGGTTGTTAATTGTTGGGTTTGGGGAATCTGACAGGAATGGTGAGGGTGCTCTCAACCGGTTCACCATGATGGGTGGCAGGTATGAACTTTGGCAGTTTGCGGCAAATCTTTAGTGCCTTGCTGTCCAACTTCTTGTTGTAGCCTTGTTTGATTGCCGTGTCGATGACCTTTCCTTGTTTGTCAATTGTGACATCGACCATAACGCTCACAGGAGACTTGGTGCTGTTCCAACCAGTCTTTTTATAGATGTATTCGCGCAGGGCGTCAGTGCCTCCAGGAAATTGTGGCAACACGACTTCATCTTTGTCAGTGATGATGTGTTCGGTGTATTCTTCACCATTTGCTGCAACAGCAGCTTTATACTTTTCATTGTGGTCAAATGCCCGTTGGCGCATCTCAAGCAAGTTCGCATCGTTAGGTGACAGTGCTATCGCTTTGTCATAGTCGGCGATGGCTTCGTCGAGGTTGCCTTGTCCTGCCTTGATAACTGCGCGGTTTGTCCAATAAACCGGATTATTGCCATCGTCCTGGATAGCTAGGTCGATAGCCTGTAGGGCTGCGATTGTGTCGCCTTGGTCAACTAGCGCGTAGAAGCGTTCACTGTTGGTCCAGGCGCGGAACGCGGTGTTCACATCATCAATGAGTGTGGCTGCTCGGTCCAGTGTGGTGACAGCCTCATCCAGACGCTTTAGGTAGCGCAGCGATGAACCCTTATAAGCCAAAGCATAGCCGTTGTCCGGGTTCTGGTCCAGCACCTTGTCCATCCAGTCTATGGCCTGCTGATACTGTTGTTTGTCATAGGCTGTAGTGCCTTTGTCAAACTCGGTGGGGTTCTTGCGGGGCACACGGGCCGATGCTGTGCTGGCCATGAAGGCTGCGAGCAATAGCGTTATCAATACAATTTTTGTCTTCATAGTTTTCCTCATTTTTGGTTCATTTGGGGCAAAGGTAGTGCAAATCGAGCGAAATACAAAATGAAAAATGATTTTTTTCATTTTAATTTCCAAGATGCCGCCCGCCTTCGCCTCAGGTAACGGAGTGCAAAATCATGCGGTAGTAATGTTACGATATTCTTTTGCGGTCATACCAGTGACTCGTTTGAAATAGCGATAGAACGATGTGGGTTCGGAGAAACCTAGCATATAGGCGATTTCCTGAAGCGTCTGTGTGGCGTGTGTCTCAATCAGGCGCTTGGCCTGTGCTGTCACGTACTGCTCTATCCATCTGAGTGGCGAGAGCCCATTGGTAGCGGTACGAATGACTTTGCCGAGGTACTTAGGCGTTAGGTTTAGCAAGTCGGCGTAGTACTTCACCTCTCGCGACTCCCGATAGTTATTTACCACCAAGTCACAGAAGCGATTGAAAATCTCTATATGGCGTTTCACCGTCCAATGCTTGTCTTGTTCGCTTCGATAGAGATTGAGAAACTCATAGCCAACCGCCAACTGCGCCAATAGGGTTTGATAGCGGTGTGGCATCTCCTCGTCGGTGTGGTTTGTGATGATGATGAGTTGGTCCACGATAGCCAGTAGGTGTACGGCCTGCTCATCTGTAAGCGAGCAGTGGGGGGCATAGTTGAATTTCTCGTAGTCGTGGCTGAAGGTGTTGAAACGCAGGTCATCGAACATCTTTGGAGAGATGAAAAACACGGCGTAAGAGAAGTCATCTGTGCAATCTATGGGGTGCAGAATATGACCTGGCATGATGAAGGCCAGGTCGTTTTTGTGATGTGTAAACACTCGCATGTCGTACATCGCCCGTGCGCTGCCACTTAGACAGAGGGTGATGGTTATATGTGGGAAGACGAAGTCTTCGTTAATGTCGAAGAAACGGAGAGCCTCGCGTACGATCAGAATGCCGTTTTGCTCAACGTCTTTTATCAACTGCTCTTTAGAGTTTGCCAGTGACATATATTAAGTTGATGTTGAAGTATGCAAGAGTACTTTTGACTGCAAAATTAGCTTTTTTTCAGACTCCGCAAGGGGAAAAGCGACTTTTTGCCATAAAATTAGTCTAAATCGTCAGCGAATGGATGTCCTAAATGCTGTTAATTTGCAATTTTAAAATAACTTTACACTTTTAACATATAATATTAATCAATGATGAAAAACAAATTACTCTTTTGCATCATGCTCCTGTTCGCGGGAATGAGCATGCAAGCCCAATCGGTAGCCACCGAGGAGATGGACGAGCGGTTCAACAACGGAACCGATTTGCCCTACGGCTGGTTTACCGAGGGCTGGAAGGTTGACAGTACAGGTGTGGTCAAAATTGAGGGCTCTTCTTCAGGTTTTGACATTGAAGAGATGATGGGTGGTGAAGGTTTCGACCCCAGCCAACTCATGGAATCTCTCATGGGTGGCGGCAACAACGACAACTACCTGCTTACGCCTCCCCTTGTAGTCAAACACATGGGTGAGTACCTGGTGTTTTCTGCCAAAAAAGAAAAGAAGGACGACTCCGGCTCCGGTTCGAGCTTCAGCTTCGGCGGCTCCAGCGACTCCACCTTTGTCGTAGAGCGTTCGGTCTACAGCCGTAACCAGTGGGAGCGAGTGGCCGACTTCACCACTGAGCTCGACACCATCTACAAGGATTTTGTCATCACTGGCACGCCTGCCGGTGAATACCGTTTCCGCTTCAGGGCTGGAGGTGGAGCTACCGTGATGATCGACAGCGTGGCCGGATTTCACTTCGACAGCGAGGCTCCCGACATCTACATCATAGAGAACGACGCCCGAGCTTATCATCTCGACTTCAGCCTCTGCAAGGAGGATAGTACACGGACGCTCAAGGTCATCAATACGGCCACAGGTACGTTGGGAGTAGACATAACTTCTGAAGACCCAGACCTATTCTCGGTAAACCCGACACATTTGGAGGTAGCTGCCGCCGACTCAGTCGATGTCAATATCACATTTAATTTCGCTGCCGGTCAGCCAGGCAAGAATGAGACAAAAATCACGTTCACACCTACCGATGAGCGCGTATATGGCAAGGGCCTGAATGCGACGGCAGTTGTCACCCAACCTGACGTGTGGATGGAGGATTTCAACGCTAACGTTCAGCCAATAGGCTTCTTCACTGAGGGTTGGAAGTTCCGCGACAATGTGGCAACTACTAGTTCAGGCGGTGGCATGGAAGCCATGTTCGGCGGTGGTTCGTCGTCGTTCCTGATGACACCGCCCCTCAGGATTGAAAGCATTAACGAGGTGCTGCTCTTCTCTGCCAAGAATGGCAGCGGTGACGATGGCATGGCCGGCATGGGTGCCATGTTCGGTGGTGGCGGTTCGTCTGTTGTCGTCGAGAAGTCGGTCTATGGCAGCAATAAGTGGGAGAAAGTGAAGGAGTTCACCGAGCCGCTTGACTCTACTTACAGAACGCTTTGGGTTGGATACATCGAACCTGGAGAGTATCGTTTCCGCATCATTGCTTCCGACAGCATCGTCGTTGATAGCATTGCCGGATTCCATCTCGACGAGAATGCCCCCGACATCTACGTCCTCAATAACAACACTGCCGCCAGTGCAGTCAACTACGGTATGCCACAGGCTGACAGCACAACGTCGTTTGCTGTGGTCAACACGGGTACCGGCACGCTGCAGGGTGCTGTCGCCTCTACCGATGAGACCACCTTTGCCCTCAGTACCAAAGAGTTTGCCATCAATGCTAGCGACACCGCCTTCGTCGATGTCACCTATCTCTTCGATCCTGAGTTGTTAGGCATTCACCAGGGCGTGGTTAGCTTCATTCCAACGACCTCTGTACTCGCTCCCCTCTCTTACCCGCTTACAGCCTATAGCACCTATGCAGATGCTTGGACAGAGGACTTCGAACCGGAGTATCTTCAGGAAGATGAGACACAGCCTATTGACTTACCTGCCGGTTGGGAGACCACAGGTTGGGAAGTCAGACTGCCCAGTAGCGGCGGTGGACTGATGGATATGCTTGGCGGTCTTATGGGAGGCGGTGATGACTCTCCCAAGTCATGGATGGCCACGACAACTTCTGAAGCTTACGAACTAATCACTCCGCGTCTGCAAGCCAAGAAGGGCGACGTGTTGCGCTTCGAGGCTAAGCTGGGCGGTGGTGGCTTGATGGACTTGTTGAGCATGTTCATGGGTGGTGGCGCCAGCGGCCAACTCAACGTGTTCTATAAGGTCGATGCCGGTGGTACCGTCGCTCCCAACGACGATAATTGGACCTACTACGACACTTTCGTACAAAACGGTTATGTTTATTTCGTAGCTCCCTACTCAGGCGTCTACCAGTTGCGCTTTACCTCGCCGAGCGCTTCACTCGACAACTTCTATGGCTTCCTCCAGCCCATCCAGTCGGTAGCTATCTCCGAAGATAACGACAATGTCAATACTGCAGTTTTCGAGCAGTATGGCGGACAGACGGTTAACGTCAGCTATGACCGTACGCTCTCAGCAACACTGCAGAGCGACGGCACCTGGCTTCCTCGCTCCTACGTTGTCAGTCTGCCCTATGACTACGATTTCACTGACTATTACGAGGCCGATCAGGCCAAAATCTTCAGCATGGCTTTCAAGGAGGAATACTACCGACAGTTCATCTTCCTGCCAACTGGCTACACCAATCCCAATCTCATGCAAGCCGGCAGAGCATACCTCGTCGTCGTAATGAAGGGGCAGATCAATCTCAGTGCCGCCGGCGTCACCCTGAACAGCACTATTGTTGATGATGACCAGAATGTGGTGAACGATTTCGAAGACTGGTACTTTAACGACAATTTGACTCCCGTAGGGAAGTGGCTGGCCAACTTCCGCACCATTTCCGATGTTGAGGCTGATGCGATGAACATCTACGGCCTGCGCGATGACGGCACTTGGGCTCGTTTCCAGTCAAACGGTAGTGGGGAGAATAGTCGCATGTTTGCTTTCCGCGGCTATTTCGAGCTCAATGCGTCTAATGAACCAGCACCGGCAAAAGTACGCTTGCGCAGTGCTCCACTGCCCGGCACCTACAATACGATGTTCCAAATGAGTGACCAGCAGGGCACTAGTACTGGTGAGAACGTCAACTACGATAATCTAAGTTACGAACCTACCATCCCTTATCCCACCGAGGACATACCCACTGACATCCAGCCCACACTCCATGCAATTGATGCCGATGGAACTCATTACTACTTCGATTTGTTAGGTCGCCCGCTCTACCAGAAACCAGAGCAAGGCGTCTACATCGACAACGGCCAAAAGGTTATTGTGAAATAAGACTAAATCAATCTTTTGACTTCAAAGCGGTTGGTTTACTGGACCAGTAAGCCAACCGCTTAACTTATAGGTAGAAGAGTGATTAAACGGCAACCAACCGAACTGACGTTATGCCAGTAAATAATCAATATACCGCCAGCATGAT
This sequence comes from Muribaculaceae bacterium, assembly GCA_017557285.1. Lineage (GTDB taxonomy): Bacteria > Bacteroidota > Bacteroidia > Bacteroidales > Muribaculaceae > Sodaliphilus. The sequence continues at coordinate 1,108 of JAFZAK010000165.1, read as the reverse complement.
GGCAAAAAAACGCAAGTGCTTTGTTTTGTGGACAAAGAACTTGCATTTTATATAATGTGTTAGGTTACTTCTCGCGGAAGAAGAGGTTGATCATCGTACCCGATAGATTCCACTTCTCGCGAATCTTGTTTTCCAAGAAACGTTTGTAGGGGTCACGAATCCACTGCGGCAGGTTGCAGAAGAAGATAAATGTCGGCACCTTGGCACCCTTGAGCATGGTTATGTACTTGATTTTGACAAACTTACCCTTCACTGCGGGGGGCGGAGTTGCGTTGATGATCTCCTGCATGTAATTGTTCAACTGCGAAGTGGGAATGACAATCTTCTGGTTCTTGTACACCTCGATGGCGGTTTCTAGCACGCGGTAAATACGTTGTTTGGTCAATGCCGAACCGAAGATGATGGGGAAATCGGTGAATGGCGCAAGACGCTCGCGAATTGCAGCCTCCATCGTATCAATCGACCGTTGGCTCTTGTGCTCGGCGATGTCCCACTTGTTGACTAGTACCACTAGGCCCTTGCGGTTCTTCTGGATAATCGAGAAGATGTTCACGTCCTGGGCTTCAATGCCACGCGTGGCATCAATCAGCAAGATACACACATCGCTGTTCTCAATGGCGCGGATAGAGCGAAGCACCGAGTAGTACTCGATATCCTCATTCACCTTATTCTTCTTGCGGATGCCGGCTGTGTCGACCAGATAGAAGTCGAAGCCAAACTTATTGTAACGAGAGTAGATGCTGTCGCGCGTGGTGCCAGCGATGTCGGTGACGATATTACGCTCCTCGTCCATCAGCGAGTTCACCAGGCTCGACTTGCCCGCGTTGGGTCGGCCCACAATGGCGAAGCGGGGGATGTCGTCCTCGGGGACGTCCATCTCCTTTTCGGGCATGCGAGCCACCACCTCGTCAAGCAGGTCGCCCGTGCCTGTGCCTGTGATGGCACTGATGCTGAAAGGCTTACCCAGACCCAGCGCATAAAACTCGGCCTCGGCATAGATGCTCTCGTTGTTGTCGTCTTTGTTGGCGACGACGATGACTGGCTTGTTGCTGCGGCGCAGAATCTCGGCGACATGATCATCAAGGTCGGTGATGCCATTCTTGATGTC
>JAFZAK010000164.1 GCA_017557285.1 Muribaculaceae bacterium | reverse complement strand
TTGGCGGAGAGGACAAGATTCGAACTTGCGGTAGAGTTACCCCTACGGCAGTTTAGCAAACTGCTGGTTTCAGCCACTCACCCACCTCTCCGGTAGCTAGCTGAAAAACTATTGCTTTTCAATAGCGACTGCAAAAGTACTGCTTTTTTCCAAACTGGCAAATAAAAAAGTGATTTTTTTAGGCTTTTTGCCAAAAAACACAGTTCTGGCCTATTTTTTTAGTCAGAATTCTGCCTCGTATCGCTCGAATTTCTTACTTTTGCACTATTGCAAAACAAGAATCGAAAAGTGTATATCTACCAGCGCGCAGCGCGGTTTCAATTAAAACAGAAATTATGGCATCGAAGAAAAAGAACAATATGGCCGTGAAGGCCATCGTGTTAGCAGTCCTCATTGCGGCAATCGCGCTGGGCATCTGGTTGGCACCCTATTTCGCCACGGGCGCTCCCGATGATGGGTTGATCAAACTTCGCAAGGGCTCGACCATCGAGATGGCGACCGACAGCATCGCATCGAACATCGACACGAAGTTTGCCGAGCGCGTCGGCAAATTGTTGAGCATGACGGGTGCTGACCTCTCGAAGCGCCAGGGAGCCTTCAAGGTCAACAAGGGCGATTCCCCGTTCAAGGTGATGCGGCTGCTGCGCAGCGGTGCCGAGAGCGGCATACGCTTCACATTTAATAATGTTCGCACGCGGGAGGAATTTGCCGAGCGTTGGGGCAGCAAGTTCATGATGGGCAAGGACGAGATGCTCAAGGTGCTCAACGACCCCATCGCGTTGGTGGGCGTCGGCCGCACGCCCGAGAATGTCACGGCGATGTTGCTGCCCGACAGCTACGAGTTCTACTGGGACATCACACCCACCGAGTTCTTGGTGAAGATGAAGGGCTACTACGACAAGTTCTGGAATGAGGAACGCTTGGGCAAGGCACGCAAACTCGGCCTCACTCCCGACGAGGTGGCGATTGTCGCGTCGATTGTCGAGGAGGAGACCTCCATGTCCGACGAGCGCCCCAAGGTGGCGCGCCTCTACCTCAACCGTCTGGCGGCTAAGATGCCGTTGCAGGCCGACCCAACGGTGAAGTATGCCATTGGCGACTTCTCAATCAAGCGCATCACCAATGCGATGACGCGTACTGTCTCTCCCTATAACACCTATGTGAACCCCGGTCTGCCTCCTGGCCCGATCCGCATCCCCGAGAAGAAGTCGCTAGACGCCGTACTTGATGCGCCTAGCCACAACTACCTCTATATGTGTGCTGCTGAGGACTTCTCGGGATACCACAACTTCGCCTTGGACTATGGCACACACATGGCCAACGCCCGCCGCTACCAAGACGCCCTCAACAAGCGCGGGATTAAGTAAGGTTTCAGGGCGCGTCAGCGCCCTAGCTTCCGCTTCAAATACCTGGGAATAAAGCCCACGTGGCGGGCGAGGGTGGGGAGGGTGCCATAGTGGTGACACATGATGCGGTAACGCTCCAACAGTGATTTTTTATGGTATTTGTCGGTGAGCCCGTCGGTCAGGAAACTGATGATGGGCTCATCACCTACGTATGCGTTGTGCTCGCTCACCTTGAGCACACGCACGCACCAGTCGTAGTCAGCGCTGAACCGGTATTGCAGGTCATACTCCGGCATGATGTCATGGCGCGCCACGAAAGCCTGGTGGCACACCAACATGCCATGCTTGAAGCTGTCGGCGGTGAGTTCTGCCGGCGCGGTGAGGTGCCGCATGCCCACGACACTTCCCGTAGCATCGACCAACTGCGTCTGCCCATAGATGACCCCAGGATTTCCGTCAGCATGGGCAGCTAGCCGAGCCAGCGAGTCGGGTGCGGCGAAGCGATCGCCCGCGTTGAGCCAAATCAGGTATTTCCCCTCGGCCAGGCGGATGGCCTTGTTCATTGCATCGTACAGCCCCTTGTCGGGTTCGCTGATGATGCGCGTGTTTGCGATATTTGCCTCGCGCACCAGGTCGAGAGTGCGGTCCTTCGACGCCCCGTCAATGACCAGGTACTCATAATCCAAACAGTTTTGCTGCCTCACGCTTTCTAGCGTGGACCCAATCACCTCGGCTGCATTCCAGGTGACAGTGACTATGGTGAACAGTTTCTCGTTCATGCCGCAAAGTTAGCACATTTTTCTTAATTCATAATGAATAATTCATAATTCACTACCAGCGTAGCGGTCTACCAGTAAAACGATCTACCAGCGCGTAGCGCGTTCTTTTTTAATTTTTCTTGCGGATTATTGGATTTTTTGTTATCTTTGTGGCGAAAAATCGATTTTTGTCAAAAATTACCAAATATGAAGAAATTACTAACTCTCTTGTTCGCAATGGTGGCGATAGCTGCCCATGCGGTCAGTTATAATCTTTCGATTTGCGGCACTCAGGTGACTGATGCCAATGCCAGCGACCTGAGCGTCATCGACGGCGTGACAGGAACCGTGACTTTTGACCCGAGTACCAACACCCTCACGCTGAATAATGCCACTATCGTTTCTACGGGAGGTAGCAACATCGGTAATTATATCAATGGGCTGACCATCAATGTCGTGGGTACCAACACGCTTAGTACGACTGGCAACATTAACAATACCATTTATTGGAACACAATAAGTACTGGAAGCTCAATGATTATCACAGGTAGCGGGTCATTGACTTGCACCAACGAAAGCCAGATTGCCTGTAGAGTTGAAGGCATGCTTGCCATTCAGGGCGGTGTAAAGGCAAAATTTGTGGGCGATTGTGCTGGCATTTATGGTAGTGGTGAAACATCCTCAAGCAAATTGATAGTGAGCGGTGCCAACACCCAGGTGATAGCTAATGGTAGATTGTGGGGCAGCATCGACCAACTGGGGGGTCTCACCTTGTACGATGGATTGAAGATTACGCAACCAGCTGGTGCTTTCTTTAGCAGCAGCGGTGGCTTTGTCTCGTATCTCACTGGTGGTATTGTTCTAGATGAGGATGTGGTCATCAGCAATCATACCGCTTATGCAATCTATGATGCCAATACCACCACGCTCACATTCGCTTATGGCCCCAAGCCGGAAGGAGCTTACAGCCTGAACACGGGAGCCAATCAGCCCGCTTGGTATACCGACGGCACTCGCTCCAATGTCACCAAAGTGGTCTTTGACCCGTCGTTTGCTGATGCAAGACCTACAAGCACATTTTATTGGTTCCGCTTCATGACAAAACTCTCGGAAATCATCGGGTTGAACTATCTCAACACTTCGGCGGTGACCAACATGCAGGATATGTTCGCTTATTGCTATGCTCTCACCAACGTGGATGTGAGTGCTTTTAATACCAGTAATGTGACCAATATG
>JAFZAK010000163.1 GCA_017557285.1 Muribaculaceae bacterium | reverse complement strand
ATTGAAAGTTAAAAATCAAATTTGAAGAAAAACTTGATGGGAGTTTCCTCTGTTGGCTTCTTACTAAAATCGAAACCAGCATACCATCCTGAATCCATTTTAATGTAGTAACCCCATCCTGGAGTATACCCCAATTCTCGGTCGAGAAGGTTCTCTGATATTGGAGCGCCTACCCGAAGATTGTCGACTCTGAATTTTTCATCGCTTGTGCCAATATACACAATCTTACACTCTCTGATGCCAATCGTATAATTCACGCCATCCATCATGATATCGTGCGACTCAACAAGTTCATTATTAGGAATAAGAACCCGCGATTGGCTCTTTTCAAGATTCTCTACAGGTGAACCTAATGTCAATGTCTTCTGTTGCGAATAACACAACAAACACAATGCACAGAGAAATATTGCGGTTAATATTCTTTTCATAAATGCTATCATCAGAGTTAAACATGTTGCAAAGTTATATATTTTCGGGCAGAAATGCAAATATTGCCCAATGCGAGAAAGAAAAGCGTGGGCTGCTATGCCACGCTTTGCAGTTTGATGGCCGTAGGAAAAACCATTATCACAAAAAGAGGGACACGAATGCAGTCCACGCTATTCGCGTGGAAGCCGCAATGCTATCCTCTTGTGATAAATGGGTTGAAAGTTTCCTACGTTTTCAAACTACAAGAATGAGCATAACGCTTCTTTATCCACAATGTCGGCAGACTGCGTCTAGCGGTCCACGGTGCAAATGTACGAATTTGTTTTCAATTATACAAGGATTTTGTGGTTTTTTCACACGAACTTATTTTCGCAACTGAACGCACAATCATGCGACACTATCAGGAATTAAAGAATTACCCGTTGGCGGAATGAAAAAGTTCCTCTTCGAGGCACATTTTTGTATTTGCCTAATGACCAAGCTGCGAACCCCTGCGGGGTTCTTGCATGGTCTTACGCACAAAGTCGGGTCTCCGACCCGCTTAGCGTCTTCGACGCTATTTGCTGAAATACAAACCGGTCTTTAATTCTGCAAAACCTTTAAATTCCGCCAATGGGTTAAAGAACTATTTTTTGAAGACTACACCCCCTTTAGGGGGGTGGGGGGACGGCTACTGTGTCAGCTGGGCGGTGGCGAGGGTGAAGAGGGAGACGGTGGTGCCGGGGATGGTGAGCAGGGCGCGGGCGCAGGCCTCGAGGGTAGCGCCGGTGGTGACGACGTCATCGACCAATAAAATATGGGTGTTCTCGAGGGTATGTGCTTTCTTGTCGTTGAGGGCGTAAGTGTGCTGGACGTTTAGCCAACGGTCGGTGGCGCCGCGGCGGGTCTGCGAGCCGTGGGCACGGGTGGACTTCAACGCTTGTACAATGGGGACTCCGAGGGCCTCTGCCAGTCCGCGGGCCAGGTAGTGGCTCTGGTTATAGCCTCGTTCGGCGCGTTTGCTGGGGTGCAGCGGCACAGGGACGATGGCACCGATGCCGTCAAAAAACCCGCTGGCACGCAGCTCTTGCGCGGCACGGCTGGTGAGCCATTGCCCCATCTGCGGGCGGTTGCGGTACTTGATGTCAAACAGGATTTGTGCGTAGGGACTGGTCTTCTGATAATAGAAATAGCCGGTGGCGCGCTCGATGGGCACCTTACCGGCAAAGAGTTGTTCCATGGCATTGAATTCGATTTCCTCGAGGTGGGTGCGAGGCAGTGACACCAGACAGGCGCGGCAGATGTACTGCTCATCGGCATGCAAGGCGTTGCCACACACCGGACAGGTGCGAGGCATCAGCGCATCGGCCAGCGCACGGCCCCACTCAGTCAGTTTGCTCATCGTCGGGGATGTTCATGGTTCGGCACACCTCGTCGACACAGCGATAACACAGGTCGGTCTCGAAGCCGCGCGAGGCAGCGAAACGCAGCAGCGCGGTGCGTGCCAGTCGTGGCTCGCGGCCCGCCAATGTGCGTGCCTTGCCTTGCAGCAGGTGCAAGAGTGTGTCGCATGATGACTCTGCGTCCAGTTCCTCGTCGAGCGCCTGCAAGATGACGCTCGACGAGACTTGTTTCTGTCGCAGGGCATGGGCAATCTTGACGCGTCCCCAGCCGTTGAAGCGCGCCTTGTCGCGCACGAAGGCATGGGCATAGCGCTCCTCGTTCAGGAAGTTGTTGTCTTTAAGGTGCTGGATGATGCTGTCGGCCTCGGCGGGGTCGATGCCCCACCGCTGCAGCTTGTTGCGGAGGTCACTCTCGGCCTGCTCGCCACGGCTGCACAACGCCGCCAACCGTGCCAACGCTTGTTCGGGGGTCATTTGAGCACCTTTTGCCACCACTTTACTCATAGGGGAGCATGGTGAGGAGCTGGCCAAATTTCTTGGCGCCTTCTTCGAGTTGTTTGCCCACCATGGCGCGCAAGAAGAAGGGCAGGTCGAGCTGCAACGACGCCACACTGTCGGTTTCGGTGTCGCTGACAGGGGTGAGTTCAATCATCATGTTGAACTTCACGGGCGCCTGCGCCGCGGTGAAGACGATGCGGTTAGGTGCCTGGCTCTGCTCGGGGTCAACGGCCAATTTGAGCGGTCCCATGGGCGACTCGATACTGATACTGTCGGGGCCGAAGACCACCTTTTCGATGTTGGCACGCGCCTCCTCGGGCAAGCGGTCCTTGTTCGCCTCGATTTGCTCTTGGAAAACCGAGGGGTTACTCAGTTTGCCGAATACTGTCTCTATGTTGTGGTTGATGCGCTGGGCATCGCTTTTGAATGTTTCCAATTGATTCTAGTTTTCAGTTTTCAGTTGTCAGTTTTCAGTCCCTTAAAGCGAGCGCAGGCGAGCCCTTACCTCTCACCCCTTCTTAGTCTATGATGGGGTTGGGGACCCAGTTGGCGGGGTCTTCGCGCCACTGCTTGAGGGTCTCAACATCGCTGGGCTTGATATAGTTTGCCTTGACAGCGGCATCGACCATGGCGCTGTAGTTGCTGATGGTGAGCAGTTCGATGCCGGCTTTCTTGAACGCCTCGGCAGCCTGCGGGAACTCGTAGGTGAAGATAGCGACCATGCCGATGACCTCGGCCCCTGCATCACACACCGCCTGCGCCGCCTTGAGGCTGCTCTTGCCCGTCGACACCAGGTCCTCGACGATGACAACCTTCTGTCCGGGTTTGATGTTTCCCTCGATGAGGTTCTCCAGGCCATGATCCTTAGGGGTAGAGCGGATGTAGACAAACGGCAACGCCAAAGTGTCGGCAACGAGGGCACCTTGGGCGATGGCGCCCGTTGCCACACCGGCAATCACCTCGACCTCAGGAAAGTTCTCAGCGATGAGTCGGGAGAGCTCCACCTTGATGAAGTTGCGCACGTCGGGGTAGGACAACGTCTTGCGGTTGTCGGTATAAATGGGTGAGTTCCAACCCGATGCCCATACGAAGGGGATGCTGGGCTGCAACTTGATAGCACTGATTTTCAGCAGTTTCTCGGCTAATAATTGATCTAAATTTTTCATGTTGTATCTTGTTTCAGTTCTGAGAGTGCAAAGTTACGAATTTATTGGAAAAATTGTGCTCCATCTCGGCAAAAAATAAAAAAGTTTATTTGTTTTGCGCTCAACTTGCACAAATTGTGATGGCTTTGGTGTGAAAAACCTCCACCAAATCCACCAAATCCCATCAACCCTCATCAAAAAGAAAGGGAATTATATACCAGTTTCCCCCATGTTAGGTTTGTCGCTGAAAGCGACTGGTTTGAGTAACCGAGGGTGGAGCGCAGCGACACCTTCGGGCATAATGTGTAGTATCATCCTCGCTGAAAGCGAGCATTTAGACATTCTTGGTTGTCGCAGCAAAGTGCTCGCTTTCAGCGAGATAGTCAGTGTGATCACATACCGGAGGTGTCGCTAACGCTCCACCACCGGTTACTCAAATTGTCACCTTCGGTGACGTCGCTCCATATTATTAAAACAGTATTCATGACAAAAAATGGGAACAATAGGTATATCGTTCCCAAAAGAAATGCTTTTAATCCCTAAAATTCTTGATAAAAAGAATTCGAAAATTCGAAAATTCGTGATACCTTTGTAGCCATGGAATCCCAAATGAAAATATCTAGCCTGCAGAACGAGCGGGTGAAACGGATGGTTGCGCTGGGGCAGAAGTCATCGCTTCGGCGCAGCGAGGGCGTGATTGTCGTCGAGGGTCTTCGCGAGTTGGAGCACTGTATCCATGCCGGCCACGAGGTGGTGGCGATGTACCACTGCCCCACCCTGCTCGACAGCGTCCCCGCCTGCGACTGCCCTTGCTATGAGGTGGCACGCGAAGTGTACGAGAAGATGGCCTACCGCGGCAGCACCGAGGGCGTCATTGCCGAAGTGCGTCCCCGCACGCTCACACTCGACGACCTGCAGCTGCCCGAGCATCCGCTGATCATCGTGCTCGAGAGCGTGGAGAAGCCAGGCAACCTGGGCGCGGTGCTGCGCAGTGCCGACGCCGCACAAGCCGATGCCGTAGTGGTGTGCGACCCGTTGACCGACCTGTACAATCCCAACATCATCCGCAGCTCGATTGGTGCCATCTTTACCGTACCATGTGTAGCATGCACGACTGACGAATGCATCACCTTCCTGAAAGCACACAACATACAAATCCTTACCGCACAGCTGCAGGACTCGCTGCCCTACTACGACACCGACATGCGTTGTGGAACCGCCATCGTCATGGGTACCGAGTCGACCGGGCTGACGCAGCCATGGCGCGAGGCGGCCGACCGCCACATCCGCATCCCGATGAACGGCATGCTCGACTCGCTCAACGTGTCGGTCAGCGCCGCCATACTGCTGTTCGAGGCAGTCCGCCAGCGCCAGTCATGAATTTTTTCTTTGTCACGAATTAGAGAATTCTAGAATTCTTGTTTTGTGAGGTTCGCGGTTAAAAATATGTTTCGCGTAATTCGCGGTTTATAGGTTGGCTGAAAAAATCGGGATTTTCGCAGTTTTGTTTTGTATTTTTTTTGCTTTTCAATTCATTTAGAGTAACTTTGTGCCCTCAATTCTTTTGCAATACTAACATAAACATTTATAAACCAACAATCTATGACGAAAAGAACAATGATGTTGCTCTGCGTGCTGACCCAGTTGGCAACCCTGGCTACCCCAGTCGACATCAACCAGGCGCGCGAAGCAGCCACTGCCTTCGTGCAGCAAAGACAAGCCTCACTCCGTTCCCTAGGGGCGACTACCCCATCAACCCTGCAAACCGCCGCCAACACGGGCTACTATTACGTGTTCAACATGGGCGACAACAACGGCTTTGTCATCGTCTCGGGCGACGACCGCACCACACCCATCCTGGGCTACTCTACCGAGGGGCATTTTGATGCCACCCGCGTGCCGGTGAACATGCAGGAGATGCTCGACAACTACAACGCGCAACTCAAGGCGCTCGCCACCATGAGCGACACACAGGCCGAAGCGGCGCTTGCCGTGCCGCGGCGTGCCACAATCGTTAACACACGCAACTCTATCGCCCCGATGATTACCACCAATTGGGACCAGGCAACGCCCTATTGGAACCATTGCCCTGAGTTCATGAACTCGGACGACCCTGACGATGGTGGTGAATTGGCTTACACAGGCTGTGTGGCGACCGCGATGGCGCAAGTGATGAAATACTACAACTGGCCTGCACAGTGCACACAGACCATCCCATCGTATCAAGTGACCTATTATATCAGTTTCGGCGAATATGGCACATTCAATACCGACCCATTGGCACCGATGGCCTTCGACTGGGCGCACATGAAGGACAACTACAACGGCTCGGAAGACGAGGTCTACACCGAGGCCGTGTCGTGGCTGATGCTCTATGCCGGATGTGCTGCCCACATGCAGTACGGCACGTCGGCCTCGGGCACGAGCGACCCCTATATCCCCAAGGCGTTCCAGAACTACTTTGACTACGATGCCCAACTGGTCTATCGCAGCGACTACGACCAGCCGACGTGGGAAGAGATGATCTATCAGGAACTTGCCGCCGGTCGCCCGATGATTTACAATGGCCGTGCCGGCAGTGGCGGTGGCCACTCGTTTGTGTGCGACGGCTATGAATATGGCGACTATTTCCACATCAACTGGGGTTGGGGTGGCATGGGCAACGGCTTCTTTGTCCTGTCGGTGATGAATCCCGCTTCCGGTGGCATCGGTTCATCGAGCAGTTCGGAGGGCTACAACATCGACCAGACCGCCATCATCGGCATCAAGCCTGGCTATAGCGGGCCTGGAACGGTAGAACATGTGCTGACGGTGTACAACATGTACTACACGGGTAGCCGGACTATTTATAATGAGGGCAGGGGCTTCTCGTTATACAAGACCAGCCGGTATATCAAAGTGACTGCCGAGGATCATATTGATGACGGCACTAAGTATAAACGCGGCATTGCACTGTACGACAGCAATGATAACTTCATTGAGTTGATAATGAGTTCCAACTTTTATGCCAGTTCCCTGTCCATTACCGACCGATGGCCGTCAGAAAATGATACTCAATACTATTATTTCGGCAAGAATGTCTCGAATGGAACTTATAAGATTGTTCCTGTCTGCCAGCCGCAGGGCAGCAATGACTGGACTCCGATGCTCGAGAGCGACAGATATTACGTTGCTTTGACGATTACCGGTGATGTTGCTACAGTTGTAGACCACCCCATCGTCAACCTGCAATCGACCCAATTTGAATTCACTGGCGGTGAGAAGGTGGGCACACCCGAGCAGTGCCATGTCACGGTGAAGAACAATAGTGAAGATCGATTTAGCGGCAAGCTCTACCTGTATGTGTCAAACGAGCAAATGGACGAGTATGGTGAATACACGACAGTCGTTGAGACCGAGATACCAGCCAATGGCGAGAAGGTTGTGGATTTCAACTTTACCCCGAAAAATGCTGGGACAAAAACTGCTTACCTTTCAACCTACGACAACACTTGGAGTTCCAGTATCCCCGGCAGCGGTACGGTGACCATTTCGGCGGGCGGGGCATCGGCCGAGACCAGCGATCTGTCGGTCGTCATCCAGGCCGAGAACGCTGTGGGCAACACCATCTATGACAGCCGCGCTCACTTCAGCGCCACCATCACCAACAGCGGCAACGCCGAGTATAACAAATATGTATATGCTCCGTTGTTTATTGTCGGCAGCGATGGTGCCGCGATGGTGACCTACCAGCAGAGCGCGCTCTCGTTGGCTGCCGGCCAGTCCAAGACACTGTACTTTGACTTCGAAAATCTCGCCTTCGGCTCGACCTACGCGATGAACATCTATGCCCGCAACAACGTGCCTGACGACGAGGAAGGTTCGCATCTGGATAACATCGTCAAGCCTGGGCAGTCGGTGCTGTACGACATCCGTCCTGGCATCGTGGTCTGGACCGGCGAGGGCGAGCGTTTAGGCAACGCTCCCGTCGAGGGCTTCGAGGTTCCAGCAAATGCCGTGGCAGTGAGTCTTGAGGGGCTGACGCTGAGCAACATCACGCCGAACAATAACCCGAACACCATCTATCTGCTGGGCGAAAACCAGACCGTTCCCACGAGCCTCAACGGCAAGAATGTGGCCAAGGGTCAGACCGCCACCGCAATCGTTCTGGAGGACGGCTACCCCTACTTCATCCCGCAGAGCATCCATGCCGCACAGGTGACCTACAACCGCACATTTACCCAAGCTCGCCAGGCCGACCAGCGCGCCGCTTGGAGTACGATGGTGCTGCCGTTCGCGCCCACCAGCGTGCAGGTCGAGGGCCGCACGCCGGTGCTGAACACGGACTATTGGACCTACAACTTCCCGCGCGAGGAAGATGGCACTGTGGCGTTCGACGCGGTGAGCACCCTGGAGGCGAATGTGCCCTATCTGGTGGCTGTTGCCGAGGGCAAAGACATGACGGGCAAGGTGATGAGTTGGAGCGCGAGCGATGTGACGCTCAAGGCTGGGCCCATTGCCATGAGTAGCGGCGAGAACTACTTGATGACGGGCACCTACCTGAATCTGAGCGAGGCTGGCATCTACGCCATGGATGCCCAGGGCTCACGATTCGTACTGAAGAGCAGCGCGCAGGCCGTGGCGCCGTTCCGCGCCTATTTCACTACGCTGCAGTCAGTGGGTGCTACCGAGATTCTGTGTCCGGGCACCACCGAGGTCACGCCCATCTATACCCGTGGCGATGTGAACGGCGACGGCAAGGTTGATGTTTCTGATGTGAATATCATCATCAACATTATGCTGGGCAAGGATGATGGCAGTGCTTACAATGGCCGCCAGTATCTGACCGATGACGACCAAGTCGACGTGAGCGATGTCAATGCCGTCATCAACATTATGCTCGGGAAATAGACCGCCTTCGGCTGGTAGACCGCGCTACGCGCTAGTAGATCATTTCATTGGTAGACCGCTACGCTGGTAGTGGACAGAATAATGCAGCAGCCTGGCAGATTTGCCAGGCTGATTTGTTACATTCCCGCTAGCAATATGTGGGGGCTACTTTATTCCTAGTAGCTGGAGGAGCCAGGGGGCGATGGCGGTTTGGGCGATGGAGTCCTGATGGCCGGGGGTGACTCCGGCACCATAGGCGATGAGGGTGGTGATGTCCTGGCCGCTGATAAAGCCGTGAGTGCCACCACGCTTTTGTTCGACAACCTCGCCAGTGCGGTTGTTGGTGACCGACACGCCCACAACGGGTTCCAGCGCCAGTGCGACCGCAGGATCAGCACCCTTGGCGGTGAGTTCGTCCTTCTCAACCACACGGAACAACGCCCGCTCATTGGCTGGTAGGTTGGCGAGCAACTGCCGCACACGACGCAGCGTCTTGTTGTCGCCCGCCTTGCGCAGATAGAGGAAACTGGTGTTGCCGCTGCTATAGAAACATGCTTTCCAGTCTCCGCCAGGCTGCTCGCTGAGCAGTCCGGCACGGGTGAGCCACACATTGGGACTGAGTGTCTGGTAGTAGTCGCAGAAGCCATGGTCACCGCAAACTACCACCAGTGTGCTGTCCATGCGTCCCGTGAGCCGCAAGTTCTCAATAATCGTTCCCACGGCATGGTCGCAACTCGCCATGTCTTGCAGCAGTTCCTGGCTGTGAGTGCCCAAGGCGTGCTGACTGTAATCAGTGGTGATGAGGTGGATGGTCATCAACCGCGGCTGATAGTGGTTCATCAGGTAGTTTGCCATGGCTGCGGTGCGGCCGTCGCGCTGCAGCGAGCCTGCCTGATAGGTGATGGTGTTCAACTTGCCGCAGGCATTCTGCTCCAGTTCGTCGAGAATTCCCAACGGCGCACACCAGGGTTTGATATACTCCATCTGGTCGCAGCTGTAGTCCAGCGACCAGAACTCCGGCACGTTGTAGTCGATATAGGGACTGCCTGTCGACACCGGCCAAAAGAGCGAGGCGGTCTTCATGCCCGCCTCATGAGCACGTTGCCAGATGGTGGGGACGGCGATGCTGTCGGCATACCAGTAACTGATGCGCGGCACGTCCTGATTCCACATGAAGGGACGGTTATAGTAGATGTGGTGCTGCGCCGGCGTGGCACCGGTGACGATGGTGGTGTGCGAGGGGTAGGTCTCGGCGGGCGGGATACCCGTGACGCGCTGGATGCGCAATCCGTCGCGACTCATCATCTTCAGGAAGGGTGACGGCATGAGCGGGTCATCGACCATCTCGGCTCGCATCCCATCGATGGTAATGAGGATGACGTAGTGCGGCTGCTCGAGCGGTGCCGCCATGGCGACAAGCGCCATGAGGGACACTAGACAGATAGAAAATATTCTTTTCATAACTAAGGAGACCTATTCAAACGGCGCCACATCGGCCGTGCGGGCGTTGTCGACGATGACGCGGTTCATATTGTGGGCGATGGTGACGGTCATCGCCTGCTCGTCGATGGTGAAGTCATCCATGCCGCCATTCAGCGGGATGAAAGAGGGAATCCATGCCTGGGTGTATTCTGCACCGTTGCTGGCATGGGCAGCCTCGACCTCGCAGAGCGGCAGTCGGATGCCCAAGTCGGCAGGGCGGCGTCCCTCGGCAAAGAAAATCTCCTGGCGCATGAGGTAGAGCAACTCCAGGGCGCTGTCGTGGTCAGCAAGCGCGTCGATCATCGCCTGTGTCACCGAAGTGCCCGAGATATAGGGAATATCAATAAGCATGGGCGGGCGGCGGTCGATGATGAGCCCCTCGCGCAGCGGGTCGCTGGGCGATGCCTGCACCCGATAGGCGGGGTCGTTGGGGAAGACCTTGAGTCCGCCGTTATAACGCCCCTCGAGTTGGTCGTTGATACCTGTCTGCACGGGGCGAGACTTCACGAGCGTCAACAGGGCTGAGAGTTGGGACTTGGCTCCATTCACGTCACCATTTGCCAATGCCGCCTCGGCAAGGATGAGGTAATTCTCCTCGGCCTTTGCCAGAGTGATGGGGCACTGGTCGCTGCTGCTCATCTGATAGTACTTGGGATCGAGGAAGTCCAAGCGTGGCAGGGGCTGGAACCAGTCGCTCCAGATGGCTTCCTGGGCGCGGTTGAGTACGCCGTTCTTACTGTCAAAGTGCACCTGGCGCAACAGGTCGCCCTTGAGCGACAGTGCCTGTGTAGCATGGGTGACCGCCAACTGCCGGTTGCCCAAGCGGTGAGCGGCACGTGCAGCCAGTGTGTGGACAAACGCGCGGTCATTATCGTTCTGCGCCAGCAGCAGCGCCTGGTCCAGCACGTCAAGTGCCTCCTGCAGGTGCTGGTCCCACTCCACGGCGGGGCCACCATTCTTGTCGGGCAGAGCACGGAAGAAATCGCCTGCCAACAGGTGTGAATACGCCTTGACCCACAGCAGATGGAAACGGTCGGCATTGGTAGTCTTGGCATCGGCTGCAGCCACCGTCGTCAGGCCATAGTCGGCCATCTCACGCAAGGCACCCACATGGCGCTGTAAGGTGGTCACGTCGGCATCGTTGTAGAGCAACTGCGGGATGTCGAAGACCTTGCTCGACCGGGTGTAGTTGTTGAAGTAGTTGTCCGAGAGAATCTCCATCAGCTCGACAAAGTCACTCATGTGCAGAGCAAGTTCCTTCTCGGTGCCGTTGACCCAAGTCTCCATGGGGTTGTCGGAGTTCAGGAATGCCGTCTCGTCGACATTGGGATTGATGATGTCATCAGGGGTCACCAGGTCGCAACTGGTCAGCAACAATGCCATCACTATGGGAATATATTTCAGGATCTTCATTTTCACGATTTATATTTTGTCACGAGTTTTCGAATGATCGAATGCTCGAATGATCGAGTAATCGAGTTCTTTTATTAGAAACACACTTTTGCGGTGAGGACGTACTGGCGGGGCTGGCTGTAGCTGCTGTAGCTGAGGCCCCCGGTGGCGACAGCGCCCTGGGTACGGGCACCGCTGAGGACCGCCTCGGGGTCAACACTGCTGCTAGTCAACGACAAGGGGTTGTAGATATTCAACGCCAGATTCATCGAACGCACGACACGATTGGCGAACTGGAAGGTGTAGTCCACGCCGATGTCACGAATCTTGACGAAATCGGCCTTCTCAACAAAGAAGTTGGTGAAGTTCAGCCACGACTTGGCCTGCGTGGTGCCAGCGAGCGCCGCCTCGGGGATGGCGTCGTCCTTGATGCCCTTGGCAAAGCGGAACTGGCGGTCAAACGAGTGGACGTATGCCCCCGCCTGGTAGTCGCCCATGAGGGTGAAATTCAGTTTGCGCCAACGGGCATTCAGCGAGAAGTTGCCATAGTACTTGGGCGTGGTGCGTCCCAAGTCTTGGTTGTAGAGAGTCTCCTTGACAGTGCCGTCCTCGTTGAGCGTGGTCTTGGTTCCGCGCAGGAAACCGACTGACTTGCCCTCCTCAACGACGGTGACGATTGTTCGCGACGAGAATCCGCCAATGGCGAACGGAACGACTCCACCTGTCGACTGCACGATGTTGTCGTTGGTGTTGAACGACGCACGCACATTCAGGCCCCAGTCGCGTGTGTTGATGATGTTGGCACCGATGTAGGTCTCGAAGCCCTTGTTGCGGATGCGACCGATGTTGGCCAAGTAGGAGCTGCTCTGCCCCGACGAGGGCAATGTGGGCACATTGAACAGGGCGTTGCGGGTCAAGGCGTAATAATAGGTCAACCCCAGGTCGAGGATGTTGTTGAAGAAAGTGCCTTGGAAACCAATCTCGTGCGAATGCTTCTTCTCCGGTCCCAGATTGGGATTGCCGTTTTTGCCGAATGTGTTCGCCTGCTGATCCAAGTAAGAACTCACATCGATGGTGCGTTGATACTCAAACGCCGGTGGATAGCTGCCCGCGACACCATAGTTGCCCATCAGTTTGAACGAATTGATCCATCCGTCATAGACCAGATTGCGCATCCACGGCTCGTCGGAGAGAATATAGGACAAGCCCACCTTGGGATAGTACTGCCATCCGACCTGCTCACCAAAGGCGGTGTTGTAGTCCATGCGCAGACCCAGGTCGATGTAGTAGCGGTTGCGCCACCCGAAGTTGTCCTGGACGTACACACCGCAGTTGTGGAGGTAGCTGAGCCACTCGTCAGCATAGATGGTGCCGGCGCCTGTCATCACGCGTGCGCCGTCGCGCACGTTCTGACCCTTGTAGAAGCTCTGGTGGTCGTGGGTGCTGAAATATTGGAAGCCAGCGGTGAGGATATTGCTGTAGTCCTCGTCCTTGTAGTACTTCCACTGCCCATTGATTTCGCCAGTGATGCCATAGTAGTTACGGTCGCAGTTGGCGACACTGCCAGCATCGGTAGTGCCTTCAGGCTTCATCTGCGTGTGAATGAGGTACTGGTTGGTCTCAATCAGTTTGTCGGTATTGTATCGGTAGTCCACGCCGATGGTGGCATGGAAAGTGAGGTTGCGAATGGGGCTGTACTCCAGCTGTTGCGAGGTCTGGAAGCGCTTCACGCTCTCCTTGTGGTCTTGCAACGCCTCGGCCTGCGAGACAAACTCCTTCATCTTCTGGAACTCGTAGGGCGTAGCTGCGTCGATATTGGCGGGGAAATTGTGCTGCATGCCATCCTCGCCCATGTAGGTGAAATTGGCGGCTGCACTACCCTCGGCGAACCACAGGCCCGTATAGTAGCCCTGATTGCCGTTGCGGTT
Source organism: Muribaculaceae bacterium (assembly GCA_017557285.1). GTDB lineage: Bacteria > Bacteroidota > Bacteroidia > Bacteroidales > Muribaculaceae > Sodaliphilus. The sequence goes on along the minus strand of JAFZAK010000163.1, from coordinate 8,641 downwards.
ACGACGATAGTCCTCGGCTACAAAGCCAAAGGAATTGGTGTACTTCAGTTGATCGCACAAGGTAATGGCCGAGCCGAAGCGGATGTCATACTTGCGTTGGTTGTTGCCATCATGGATGAGCGTGCCCGTGTTCTGGCTCATGCTTGCCCCAAGAGAGTAACCCATACGGTCGTTGCCACCCGAGAGCGACAGCGCATAGCGCTGCTGGAACCCGGTCTGGTGCAACAGGTCCTTGGTGCGGTCAAAATGATAGAATTGGCTGTTAGCCACATCGGCGCCCATCTGCACGGTCGCAGCTGCGCTGAAGCGCCCCTCACCATGATTCTTGGTGAAGATTTGGATGACACCATTGGCTGCGTCCGAGCCATAGAGCGTTGTGGCGGCTCCACCGGGCACATACTCGATGTGGTCGATGTTCTCCATAGGTATGTCGCCGATGGCGCCCGAGGCGGCCGTCTGGCCGTTGATGTCGCCATAGGCGTTGTTCATCACATTGAACAGCGACGAGCCCGTGTTGAGGTTGTCGACACGCACACCGTCGACATAGATGACAGGTGTGCTATTGGTGAATGCCGATGACAGGCCTCTCGACTTGATCATCGACGTGGTTCCCGGCTGACCGGTGGTCAGCGTGAACTGGACATTGGGGAGCGCGTTTTGCAGCATCTGGTCAATGCGGCCAGCACGCAGGTGCTCAAGGTCGGCCGCCGAGAGCTTGGTGATGTTTGATGACAGTCGCCGCTTGGACACTGCCCCACCCTGCCCGGTCACGACCACCTCATCGAGGGTCTTGTCCCAAGCCGCGATTTCGGCTTCCAGCAGGGAGTCCTCTGCTACGTTTTCTACTTCGGCGCTTGCTCCTATTGCTAGGAAGGATAACGCCGCACCCAAGAGGAAAAATTTTTGCATTCCAAATAAATAAAAATGAAAAACTCAACCAACTTAAATGTTGCATTCAGCGATAATGCAAATTACGTGCCAATGCGTTGGATTTAGACCTTAGACGTTAGACTTTAGACCTTAATTCTTAATTCTCAATTGCTAGCAGGTCAATCACTTCGTCGAGGGAGCCGTCGTTGGGGCTGGGGGTAACGCAGAGGAGATGGCAAAGCAAGGGATAGATACACACGTTGCGGAAGGTGTGCTCGCGCTCATAACCTTGCTTGAAGTCGGGGCCGACGGCGCGGAAGGCGACCCACATGTCACTGCAGGTGTGGTCAAAGCCGTGCGAGCCGCGGCTCGTCTTCTTGAGCGGTTTGTCGTCAAAACACCACCCCACATCGGGCAAGACGATGATGTCACTCATGTTCTCGTTGGTTCCGTAGTTCAAATAGGCAGGCACCTCACCGCGCTTCCACACGCGGATGTGGTCGACATTAGCCAGTGCCTTGACGATGTCGTCGACATACTTGGGCTTGGAGGCATTGATGAGCACGGGGAAATCGTTCTCCATCGAGGCAATCCACTCTTTCTTGAGGTAGTCCGACGGCTTTACTTGCCGTTCGGGATTGAGCCAAGCCATGCCGTGGTCGCCAGTAACGATGAAGTTAATCTGCGCGGCATGCGGCAGTCGTTGAATCTGCAGCCACAGCTGTTCGAGCAAGATGTCCATCAGTTCCATGGCACGGCGCGTCTCGTAACTGATGGGACCAAACTCATGTCCGTTGCGGTCAGGATCCTCAAAATAGGCCATCACTAAATGTGGGCGCTCGGCCTCGGGCAGCGAAAGCTGCCGCAAAATCTCGTCGCAGCGGCGCGAATAGGTGTATTGAGTCGCCTGCGTGTTATAGTCGAGCCAATAGTTGGCATGGTCGCCCTTTATTGCCACGTCGCTACCCACCCAGAAAATGGTCGATGTGGTCACGCCCTGGCGCTTGGCAGTGAGCCAAATGGGGTCACCGCCGTAGTACTGCGGGTCGGAACGCGTCTCAGCGTTGCTCAACGAGTAGACCTTGCCGGTATTGCGCACGACAAAGACGTTATTGATGATGCCGTGGTGGTCGGGCACCAGTCCTGTGGCCAGGGTGTAATGGTTGGGGAAGGTCTTGCTGGGGAACGACGGGGTCATCACCGCCTTGACGCCATCGCGCGCCATCTGGTTGAGGAAGGGGGTGTTGAACGCTTCGGGATAGTCCCAACGGAAGCCATCAAGCGAGATGATCACGGTGTAATTGTCGCGGCTCACTGCCCAAGTGGCCAGCGAGAACATGGCGACAAAGAGTGTCAGGAAGAGTTTTTTCATTGTTGTTAGTTTTACATGCGCGCCGGGTGGCTCGCAATACAGCGACAAAGGTACAACTATTTTTGGTTATACACAAAAACAACCGCGCTGGGCTTGTAGCCCGCGCGGTTGCTGTGATGGTGACGGCTCGATTAGTTAGCCGACACGTGTGAGAAATAGATACCGTTGGCCAGCTGCGGCGTGCCGTTGTGCGTGCCACGCACACCGATGACGCTGAGTTGGTCGCCCACGACGATACCTGCGGTCTCAAGCCAGTACTTGCGGTTGTCGCCCGTAGCGCCCCATCCAGGATAGCATCCGTAGACATAGACGCGGGTCTCACCTTCCTTGAGGTAGAGGTTGCCATAAGTCGGGTTGGCAATCTCATCGATGGTGCCGGTAATCATGTAATAGACATCGGCTGCATCCTCCTTAGCGAGGAACTCATCGAGCGAGAGTGCGGTCACTGGCTTGATCTCTTCAACAGTGCCCGACACCATCTGCGGGTTGTCATTATAAGCACCGCGCTTGCCGACAACGGTGACAACGTCACCCACCTTGGCCAGATCCTTGAATCCCTCGGCACGATAGACTAGCGTCGTGCCGCTGTAGTCACGCACATAGAAGCTCTTACCTTGTTTGTCACTAGTGTAAAGCTCAGTGACAACACCGGTGATGCGATACTGCGTGTCGCCCACCTCGGCAGCGAGGAAGTCAGCGATGGGGCATTCAATGATGGCACCCTTCTGGAACAAGGTTGCCAAAGCAGTGTACTGCTTGCCCTTGTCATCGGTGGTGTAGAAGGTGACATCGACCTGGCGGTCGCCACCCATGTTGGGCTGAGCGTGGAATGTCACCGTGGGTTCAGCTCCGCCATTGATTGAGGTGATCGAAAGCCAATCCTTGGCTGCCTCCGGAATCTCAACCGTGATGCCATTGCTGCTCTTGCAGCTGAGGTTGACGGTCACATCACCGCCCTCGAGCGGGAAGGTTGCATTCTCGGGATCGTAACCCTCGACCTTGACGAGCGACTTCTGGATGTTGATGACGGTTACATTGACCAGCTCAACGGTAGTTCCATACAGGGTCTTGGGTCCCTCGACGGTGATGATGTCACCCACCTCGATGCCCCAAATAGCGATGGAGTTGTTCTGGCCAGCGTTTCCGTTCTTGTCGAGCGTGCCATAGATGTAAATCTCGCCCGTGTCGTCCTGGAGATACCAGTTGCCATAGACGGTGTTGGCAATTGACTTGACAGTACCAGTCACGCGGTAGGTCTTGCTCTCGGGTCCAGCGATAACCTCGGCGCAGGTGGCCTCGGTGACACTGGGCAGACCCTGAATAATGTTGATAGTCTGACGCTTTCCACGGCACTCGATGTGCAGCACGGTGCTACGAGCATCGGGAGCAGCAGGTGCGCTGAACGAAACAGCGGTCTGGCCAGCCTGGCCGGTCATCGGGCTCACAGTGAGCCAGTCGGGAATCTCCTCGGCATCGATTGACCAAGTGTCGGTGGCAGTGATGCCAACCGATGTTGAGCCACCCTCAATGGGGATGCCCACATTGGACGATGTGAGCTGAATCTCATCGAGCAGCGTTGCACTGTCGTCATCGTTACAGCTGGTCAGAGCCAGTGAGAACAAAGCGATAATCGCAGGAATGAAATATCTGAGTTTCATATCGTTTGACTTACTTTAAGAATTAGTTAAAGATGTACTTGATACCGATAGATGCGTTCCAGCACTGACCGATGGCCTTGTTGGGGACAAAGGTCTTGGTGTCGGCGTGGATTGACTTGGGAGTCGAGAAAGTGGGATAGCCCTGTGCATCGATGCCCTCATACTTGAGGATACGGGGATCTGAACCAATCTCAGGATTGAGATACTTGCTCACGCCCCAGCTCGAGTTGAACAGGTTGAGCACGTTCTTGACATCAAAGCTCAGCTGCACGGTGTGCTTAGCGCCAGACACGTTGAACGAGAAGTCGTGCTTATAGCTCAGGTCCACGCGGTGTACCCAAGGGCTATAGAGGCTATAAGGCTCGGCATACTTGCCCTGATTGTTCTTCAGGTAGTTGTTGTTGTGCACATAGTCCATGAAACGGGTCTTGTCGCCTTCACTGACGAAGCGGAACTCGCCACTGGCAACCTCGTTGTCGGTGGGGATGTAGAGTGCGTCGTAGTTGTAACCGTCGCCGTTCATGTCATTGCTCAACATGTAGCTGTAGTTGTAACCACCGCGCCAAGTCTCATAGATCAGGCCATAGTAGTTACCGCTCTTGTCATGACCCACAGCCGAAACAACGATACGGTCGGGGGTGACATACTGCGAGTTGTGCAGCTTGATGTGGTTAGGACCTTCGCTGGTGGGCACATAGGTGAAGGCGCTCTCGGCAGCCGAACCCGGCATACCGGTGAGTTCCTTGTTCACCACGTGGGTGTAAGCGGCCATCAGGTCCAACCACTCGACGGGACGTGCGTTCATGGTGATGTTTGCACTCCAGCCATAACCCTTGTGGGTATTCTCAAGCACGAAAGCCTTGGTGCCTGTGCGGAAGCCGGCAGGATAGATGGGACGGTTGTCAACACCATTGAAGCGTGCGAAACCAGCTACGCTGGGGATGCTCCAGTCGCTGATGGTGGTACCATAAATCGTCTTGTTGTAGATACCCTCAAGCGTAACACTGAAGGGGAACGATACGGGGATGGTATAGTCCATTGCCAACGAGCTCTTCCAAACCATCGGCATCTTGTACTCGGGATCAACAGCCGAAATTGAGCTGGGCACGGTACCCAAGGTCGGATCGAGGTGCTGAGGATAGCCCATGTCGGCCAACTTCTGCTGCAGGGCAGCAATCGTAGCATGGCCTTCGGCATCGGTTACCAGACCGCCAACAAACTGGCTCATGTCAGCATTCTTGCTGGTGAGCTGTGCTTGGTACTGCACGAGACCACCGTTGGTGGGCATGTTGGTGAAGAACACCAGGGGCAGACGACCCGAGAACAGGCCCGTTCCGCCACGCAGTTTGAGGCTCTTGTCACCCTTGATATCCCAACTGAAACCTACGCGCGGCTGAACAATCAGGTTGCTGTTGGGCCACTTGCCAGTGTCGATGTTGCGCACACCGCCCTTGCCGTCAGGATAGTCAATGGCGAGGATAGCGGGGTTGGTCACCAAGTCGCCGTTGTTGAAGAACAGACCGTCGACACGCAGACCATAAGTGAGCTTGAACTGGCGAGTGATGTTCCACTCGTCCTGGGCATAGATACCAGCCTTGTTGAACTGCACGCGTGCGGCGGGCTTGGTCTCACCGTCAAAGCCGTAGGTCAAGCAAACGACCTCAGGAATGGCACCGTCGATGAAGTCATCCACACTCTGATAACGGTAGTAACCCGTACCATTGCGCATATACTGGTTGTCGGCCATCTGGTGCTCAAACGAGAGGCCACCCATGATTTTGTGGTTGCCATAGTACCAAGTGATATCGTCCTTGAGATTCCAGATGGTGTTGTGCACAGCGTTGTTCCAGGTGAACAACTCATAGCCAAGGGCCATGTAGTTGTCGCGGTTGCCGTCGTCATCGGTCATGGTGATGTCGATGAAGGGGAACTCGTCAGAATTGCTGGCACGCACATCGTCCAACTTAGACAAGGTGGCGAGGAACTGGTTGCTCAGGTTTTCGCTCAGACGGCTGTTGAGGTCGAATGAGAACGAGTGAACCAGGTTGTCCATGCCGTACATCGAGTTGGCAAAGCTGAATGACTTCTGCGACACACGTGCGCTGGGCATACGCGATGCACCGTCCATTGACGAGGCGTTGGGGTTCTGCCAGTAGCGGTTCTTGGTGTAGTTGTAACGCAGAGCCAGGTGGTGGTCCTGGGTAATGTTCCAGTCCAAACGAGCCAGAATCTTGTAGTTGTTCTCGTCGGCGGGGAAGCTTGTATAAGAACCGGTGTCATAGCCGTATTTGTTCTTAACAAACTCGCTGACGCGAGCCAGGTCACTGAGCTTGGTACGCGACACGTACTGGTCGGGGATAGCGACGCCGTCCTCCGATGCCACCCAACTGTTGACGATACCAGGCTGCTTGGTCATTTCACCATTGACGAAGAAGAAGAGCTTGTCCTTGATGATGGGACCGCGCAGGGTCAGACCGTAGGTCGACACCTGGAACTTCTCGCGAGCCTGACCAATCTGCGTACGCTCAACAGCATCACCACGCATGTTCTCGTTGCGGTGATAGAAGTAAGCACTGCCACGGAAGGTGTTGGTACCACTCTTGGTGATGGCGTTCAGTCCACCACCGATAAAGTTGGTCTGACGCACGTCATAGGGCGAGATAACGACCTGCATCTCCTCGATAGCCTCGATAGAAACAGGGTTTCCGCCACCGGGCAGGTTGCTACTCAGACCGAAGTTGTTATTGAAGTTTGCACCATCGATGGTGAAGTTTGCCGTACGACCGTCAGTACCCACAAAGCTCATGCCGTTACCGCCATAAGGCGAGAGGCGAGTGATGTCGGTCAAACTGCGGGTCACATTGGGCAGGGCAGTAATCTGCATGTTGTTGATGTTGGTGGCTGCACCTGTCTTTTCAGTGACAAACTTGGTACCGACAGCTGATACAACAACCTCAGTGAGTTCGTTGGCGCTGGCGTTCATGTGAACGTCCAGGATATAGGTCTCTGCAAGATGCAGCACCACATCCTCGACCACATGAGGCTTATAGCCGACGTAAGTCACTTCAACGCGGTACGGTCCGCCGGTACGCATACCCTGGATGGTGTAGCGGCCGTCCAGGTTGGTCACGGCGTTGTACTTGGTGCCCGACGGTGTGTGCACCGCCTGGATTGTAGCACCAATCATGCTCTCATCGTTCTCATCGGTCACCACACCCGACAGAGCCGAGGTGGTTACCTGCGCGTTCAGTCCGAGTACTGTGCATAGCATCAGCACCAGCGACCAAAACTTCATTGTCTTAAGCATTCTTGTTTGATTGTTAAAGATGAATATTAAGTAAAAAGTATGTGTTTAAGCACGAAATTGCTTGATTTCTAGGTCAATCCAGAGCATTTTGGCCAGTTTTGCCCCAAAAATCGGTGCAAAGGTACGACTTTTAATTGAGAATTGAGAACTTTTTTAATTAAGAATTAAGAATTAAGAATTACAGCGCGTGAAAAGCAAGGGAATGAGCACAAAAAAAGAGCCCCCCGATTTGGGAGCTCTTTGTTTGTTGAAGATAAGGGGTGAATTACTTCACAACCTTCACAACGTTCTGGGTGCCATCAGCATAGGTAGTGACAACGATGTTCACGCCCTCGAAAGCGCTGTCGGCAGCCTGGCCAGCAACATTGTAATACTTCACACCTGCAACAGCCTTGCCAGTGTTGATGTTCTCAACAGCCACATCGGGAGAAGTGGGGAAGCTGAACAGAACATACTCCTCGTTGACATAGTCATTGTTGGCATAGTCGGTGTACTTCAGATAAGCCTTCCAGTCACCACCAGCGAAGTCCTCAGCCAATTCGATCTTGATGCGGCAGAGAGCAACGGGGTTCTTCTCGATCTTGATCTGGTCCTCATTGTAAGTCTCGTTCACAAAGCCGATCACATAAGCATTGATCTCTTCGTTGAAAGCGCTCTTGATACCGAGAGCGGGCTTGTCAGCCTCCTCGAGCTCGTTGTAGTAAGTTGCCTCAACGGGGCTAGCAGCGGTAACACCCTTGATGGTCAGACCCTCGAGCGGGAAGATGTTCAGCTGAGCGTTGGTGAAGTTGTCAGTGTTGTCACCTTCACGGGTCAGCGTCATCGTAGTCAGGGGGCTAGACTGGCCAGCAGCCAGAGTGAAGTCCTCGGGCAGAGTGATCTTCGATGCCACATTGAAAGTCTCAGCGGTTGCGCTCACTGCGAGCACTGCAAGACCTGCAACAAGTAAAGATTTAATCTTCATAATTAAAACGTTTTAAATTGTTAATAATAGTTAATAAAATTTTATTTTCGGTCTCTAAGTCCATTTTCTGGTCTTGAAGGTGATTTGCCGTCGTTCTTCCCATCAGGAGCAAAAACTGCACATTTGTAGATTTTGCTTGATATTCAAACCATTAGCAAAGCACATAAAAAGTATATCCACTTTTCGACTACAATATTACGAACTTTTTTTGAACTGACAAAATTTTCCAGCAAAATTTTATCTTTTTTTGTCTTTTCTCACCTCGTTTGATATCAAATACGAACCTGCGGGGTGAAAAGGAGAACTATATAATAAGGTGTGGCCTTTTATTTGATCCGCGAGACAACAATTGCCTAAAGCGTCGATACCAGCCACGAGGCGCAACCTCATCAGGGAGCGGCAATATGCGTCCGCGGGCAAGACGTTGAAGTTGTTGCCCCACAGCCCGCTGCACGCGCTCAAGCTCGGCT
>JAFZAK010000014.1 GCA_017557285.1 Muribaculaceae bacterium | reverse complement strand
TGAAGCCTCGGGCGATTTGCACGGGTCGCGACTGATGAAGGACATCAGACAATGCGACAGCGAGGCTCAGTTCCAGTTCCTGGGTGGCGACCTGATGGCTGCCACTGCGGGTGTTGCGCCCATCATACATTACCGCGACATGGCCTATATGGGTTTTGTCGAGGTGGCGAAGCATCTCCCCGCTATTATGAGCTTCTTGCGTACCGCTAAACGAACTATTGACACTTGGAAGCCCGACCGTCTGGTACTTATCGATTACCCCTCGTTCAATCTCAAGGTTGCGCGCCATGCCCACGATCAAGGAATTGCAGTACACTATTTCATCTCGCCCAAGGTGTGGGTGTGGAAGTCTTGGCGAGTCAAGGACATACGCCGATATGTTGATCAGATGTATTGCATCCTTCCTTTCGAGCCCGAGTGGTATGCGCGGCATGACTACCAGGCGACTTATGTGGGCAATCCCACCATGCAAGAGATAAGCGAGGCACTGCCCACGATGCCCAGCCGAGAGGACTTTTGTGCTGAGCACGGATTAGACAAGTCTCGCCCCATCATCGCGCTGATTCCCGGCTCACGCGTCAAGGAGATCCGTGACAACCTGCCCACGATGCTCGAGGCGGCCAGGCTACACCCCGACTGCCAATTGGCCATCGCCGCTGCGCCCAATATCGACGGCCGACTTTACAACGAATTGGCACTAGATGTTCCACTAATTTCCGATGCGACTTGGCAACTGATGCGTCATGCCAGGGTGGCATTGGTCACCAGCGGAACAGCCACACTCGAGACCGCTATGGTGGGCACACCGCAGGTGGCGTGCTACCGCATGAACGGCAAAAAATGGACCTATCACATCTGCCGATGGCTGCTCAAAGGAAAATATGTCACCTTGCCCAATCTCATCGCCGATGCGCCCGTTATCCCTGAACTGATGGTACACCTCTGCGATGCTGACAACATCGATAGTCACCTCACGGCTTTGCTGGGCGACACACCCGAGCGAAAGGCACAACTCGATGGTTACCGCCACATCGCAGCCCGCCTCGGCAACGACAACTGCACTCAAACCGCAGCGCAACTCATCACTAAAATCATATCGCAATGAAACAAAACTTTAAAGCAATCTTGGCCGTCATGGCTTGTGTGTTGATGTCCTGTCAAGCAATCGCTAAAGACGTGACCCCACAGAGCACCAACCCCAAGCACGAGTTCCGCGGGGCATGGATGCACATCATCGGGCAGGGACAATATGCCCGCCAGACAACCGCCGAAAACCAGGCCTATCTCATTGACCAACTCGACAAACTGCAGCAGGCGGGTTGCAATGCCATCATCTGGCAGATTCGTCCGCAAGCCGATGCCGCCTATGTCAGCGAGCTCGAGCCGTGGTCGCGTTGGCTCACTGGCGAGCCAGGTAAGGCGCCTGATCCCATGTGGGACCCCTTGCAGTTCATGATTGACCAGACGCATCAGCGCGGCATGGAACTCCACGCATGGATCAACCCCTATCGCGTCACCAGCGGCAAGGATGACAAGCCCGCGTCAGGACATGTTTATTATGAGCATCCCGAGTGGTTCCTCAAGTATGCCGACGGAAAGCTCTACTTCGACCCAGGACTGCCCGAATGCCGAAATTTCATAGACAAGGTGGTGAGAGACATCATCACACGCTATGATGTCGATGCCATACACATGGATGACTATTTCTATCCTTATCCGGTCGAGGGTGCGGAATTCCCCGACACTACCAGCTACAATATCTATGGTCTTGGCTGGGACTTGGGCGATTGGCGGCGCCACAATGTTGACCTGCTCATTGAGCAACTGCACCTCTCTATCCAGGAGGTCAAGCCCTGGGTGCGATTTGGCATCAGTCCATTTGGTATATGGCGAAACAAGGCGAGCGACCCCGATGGCAGCGAGACCAACGGATTGCAGTGCTATGACGGGCTCTATGCCGACTGCATCAAGTGGACCGCTGAGGGATGGGTCGACTATCAGGTGCCGCAGTTGTATTGGGAACTCGAGCATCCGCGTGCTAGCAGCCTCACGCTCAACCATTGGTGGAACGACCATGCCAACGGACGGCACATGTACTTCGGCCAGGCCATCTACAACATCATGGCGCATCGTGACGTCGCCGACGAGGGGGGCGATACACTTAACCCCACCCAATTAGACCATCGTTTCAGGCTCATGCGTCAATTGCCTGATGTCCAGGGCCCCTGCTGGTGGCCGGGCTACAACATCACCGACAACCACAAGGGCTTCATGGATTCGCTCGTGACCAAGCATCAGTCCACCCCCGCGCTCATTCCCGCCTACACTTGGCTTGATAACACTCCGCCCGCCCCCGTGACTCACCTCAAGGTGGTCAAGGGCAAGAAAGGTGTGAAGACGCTCACCTGGCAGCCCGCCGCCACCACCGACCCCATGCAACAGGCAGTCCGATATGTCGTCTACCGCTTCCGCAAGGGCGAGAAGCCGAACTACGACAATGCTGCTTGCATCATGGCAATCACAGGCGAGCCATCGTTCACCATCCCCGCCGATAAGGGCAAGTGGGTTTGGGCAGTCTCAGCCCTCGACCGCTGCTGGAACGAGAGCCAGCCTACTGTCAAGTGATAGTGCAGGACTCGCTGGTGTGAGTTTTCAGATAATGACTCCTGACCTCATCATGGATGTTCGTTTTTAGCGAATAAAAAGGTCTTTTTTGTTCGTTTGTGCGATAAAAGGACAATTATTGGAGTGTTTTAGATGATATGGCCCGATTTGTGCTTGCGTAGTAAGAAATAATGTTCTACTTTTGCAAACAGAAAATGAATGACTAAACTTAACGGAAAATGAAAAAAGCATTATTACTGATGGTGGCCCTGCTGGCCTGCACGCTGATGGCACAGGCGCAAATGCCTGCGGTAACCCTGAACGACATGGAGGGGAATGCCGTGCGTACCGATACGCTGGCTAAACCAGGAAAACCAGTCATCGTGAGCTTTTTCGCCACCTGGTGCAAGCCTTGTCAACGCGAACTCAGCGCCATCGCCGAGGTCTATGACGAGTGGCAGGAAGACACGGGGGTGGAGGTAATCGCAGTGTCGATCGACGAGGCACAGAGCATCAACCGCGTGAAGCCATTGGTCGACGCCAAGAACTGGCCCTACCGCGTGCTGCTTGACCCCAATGGCGAACTGAAGCGGGCGCTGGGCATCCAACTCATACCCTATGTGGTGGTGATTGACGAGAACGGCAAAATCATCTATAAGCACAACGGCTACACCGACGGTGCCGAAAACGAGCTCCGCGAAGTCCTGGACAAGAAGGAATGAGACGGATACTGATTGGTGTGATGGCGCTCTGCGCGGTGGCGGCTCCGGCTCAGGACGAGAAGAAGGTGACCGTGACGGGTAGCCTCCACAGCGAGATCCTCATCCCACAGGAGGATGAGAAAATCGGGGCAGAGAAACCCGATGACAAGGTGCTTACCAATACTTACGCCGACGTGGCCCTCGCTAGCAAGTGGGTCGACGCCGGCGCGCGCTTTGAGTTCCTACAGTATCCGTTGCCGGGGTTCGAGAAGGACTTCAAGGGCTGGGGCTTGCCTAACTT
>JAFZAK010000162.1 GCA_017557285.1 Muribaculaceae bacterium | reverse complement strand
GGAGGAAGAGGGCGTGAAAAAGACGCTCTCGACCCTGCGCATGGCCATCACGCCTTATTACCTGAGCCTGATTAACCCCGATGACCCCTGCGACCCCATTCGCCGCCAGTGTATCCCCACGGGCCTGGAGACCCATCAGGCTGCTGCCGACTTGCTCGACCCACTGCATGAGGACGAAGACTCGCCCACGCCGGGCCTGACGCATCGTTATCCCGACCGTGTGCTGTTCCTCATCACCGACATGTGCTCGATGTATTGCCGTCACTGCACCCGTCGCCGCTTTGCTGGTCAGACCGACAATGAGTGTGGCATGGACCGCATCGAGAAGGCGTTGGAATATATCGAGAAGACCGAGTGCGTGCGCGATGTGCTCCTCTCGGGCGGTGATGCCCTGATGGTTGCTGACTCGCGTTTGGACTACATCATGTCGCGCCTACGCGCCATCCCACATGTGGAGATTATCCGTCTGGGAACCCGCACTCCTGTGGTGTGCCCGCAGCGCATCACCCCCGAATTGTGTGCTACGCTCAAGAAGTATCACCCCGTGTGGCTGAACACACACTTCAACCATCCCAACGAGGTGACCGCCGAGTCGCGTCGCGCTTGTGAGATGCTCGCCGATGCGGGTGTGCCCCTGGGCAACCAGAGCGTGCTGCTGCGCGGTGTCAACGACTGCGTCCATGTGATGAAGCACCTGGTACACGAGTTGGTTAAGATGCGTGTGCGTCCATACTACATCTACCAGTGTGACCTTTCGATGGGTCTAGAGCACTTCCGCACACCTGTGTCGAAAGGCATCGAAATTATCGAAGGTCTGCGTGGCCACACCTCAGGCTACTGCATCCCGACGTTCGTTGTCGACGCACCGGGTGGCGGCGGCAAGACGCCAGTTATGCCGCAGTACGTCATCTCGCAGGCTCCAGGTAAGGTCGTGTTGCGCAACTTTGAGGGCGTAATCACCACCTATACCGAGCCGACCGAGTACCACAGCGAGTGCAACTGCCCCGAGTGCCAAGCGGCACGCAAGAAGGAGCAGGTGGCTTCCGACAAGGCCGTGGACGGTGTCATCTCGCTGCTTGAAGGCGAGCGCATGAACATCGAGCCAAAGGCCCTGAAGCGACACGAGCGCAACGCCAAGTAAAGGTTAGGGGGCGGGGCGCGAAGCGCCCTCAGCCCTGACCTTTGATAGCTCGCTTGCGAGCCCTGACATCTGACCCCTGAAACCTATCATGCCGTTTATTGACGACATATTGCGGTATAACAGTCTGTCGATTGTCGGATTGGAGAAGAATACCGGCAAGACTGAGTGTCTGAAGTATGTGCTCGAGCGAATCCCGCTCGAGCACACACGTATTGCAGTGACGTCAATAGGCATTGATGGCGAGACGACCGACCAAGTGACGCTCACGCAGAAGCCCGAAATAACCCTGCGCGAGGGAATGTACTTCGGCACCAGTGAGGCTCACTATCGCTTGCGGCGGTTGGTGAGCGAACTGGTCGACGTGAGCGACGAGAGCACATCGCTGGGCCGTGTGGTGACTGCTAAGGCTCTGACACGTGGCAAAATTCTGCTTTCGGGACCGTCGTCCACTGCCGGACTCCAACGCTGGATGCAGTCAACCCGCCGGCATGGTATCGACCTAGCCATCATCGATGGTGCCCTGTCACGCATGAGCCTGGCATCGCCCGCCGTGAGCCAAGCAATGATATTGGCGACTGGGGCGGCCTATTCTGCGAATCTTACCACGCTGGTCAACAAGACCGCGTTTGTGGTAGAACTCATCAATCTGCCACTCACTAGCGAGGACAACCTGCTGCGGCTATTGCCACTTGAACGCGGCGTTTGGGCTGTGAATCGTGACGGCACGATGCATGAACTGAATGGTGTGACCGCATTGTCTCAAGAGATTCGTTTTGACGGCATGGAACAGTGCCAGACCCTCTATGTTGCTGGTGCCTTGGTTGACGGACTACTTGAAAAGGTGCGACGCAACAAGAATCTGCGGCAAGTGGAACTCGTAGTGCGAGACTTCACCAAGATCTTTGTCACGCCCCAACAGTTCCATCTATTTATTAAAAGTGGAGGTCGCATGACTGTGCTCCAGCGCAGTCGCCTCATTGCCGTGACAGTCAATCCCACCTCGCCCAGCGGCTACAACTTGGACAGCGACCTGCTTTGTACCCGTTTGTCCGATGCCATCCATCTCCCCGTCCACGACCTACTTAATGAAGAATTAAGAATTAAAAATTAAGAATATACTATGTGCTCCATGGTCTTAATTTTCAATTCTCCATTCTCAATTCTCAATTGAAGAAACATGCTACTGAAGAATGTGATAGACTCGCCCTGTGGGTTGCGGTATATGCTCGACGAGCTGGAACTGCAGTCGGGCTATGCCCGTCGTTGGTTGCTTGAACGGCCAATGATGACCGATGCCGACAAGATTGATGCGACCTACGGGTTGCTGAGGCGGTTTGACGACTTTGTCGTCCGCACGGATTCCACACACTTGAATACCTTGCGGTTCAGGCTGCAGGGGCTGAAGGATATCCGCACCACCATTCAGAACTTGCGGCAGCGAGCCACGCTCGACGACATTGAGCTTTTCGAGGTGAAGCACCTAGCCATCCTCTCGACCGATGTAGCACGTCTGCTGCAAGAGCAGAATATGGCCGATGTGGTGGAGATTCCCGCACTCGACGCGGTCATAACCATCCTCGACCCCGATGGGATGAAGATTGCCACGTTCTATGTATACGACGCCTACTGTGCTGAACTGCGTGAGTTGCGTGCGCAGATGCGCCAGCAGCCTGACAAACAGGAAGAACTGTTATTACAAGCTAACGAGCTTGAATTAGGTGTACGCCAGGACTTGAGCCGCCAACTTCACCCGTTCGCTGATGCCATTGAGCAGGCACAGATAGCGTTGGCACGCATTGATGTGCTGCTTGCTCAGGCTACCCAATTGCGCCAGATGGGACTCTGCTTTCCCACCGTGTCGGCCGATGGCACAACACATTACCACGCCATGTTCCACCCGCAGGTGCAAGCAGCACTTGTTCATGTCAAGCGTGAGTTCCAGCCTGTGGACATTGCCTTCGGCCAAAACTCGACACTCATCACTGGTGCCAACATGGGTGGCAAGACAGTCGTCCTCAAGACACTGACGCTCTGTCAATTGCTATTCCAGTTCGGCTTCGGAATCCCTGCCCAAGAAGCCACCATTGCTGTGAAAGACGAGGTTTACTTCTGCATCGGCGACGACCAGTCGGTAGAGCGTGGGCTGTCATCGTTCGCTGCCGAAATGAAGAACATTGACCGTGTCGTGCAAGCCTCGCGCACCGATCGTCGAATCCTTGCACTAATCGATGAACCAGCCCGCACCACCAATCCTACTGAGGGAACAGCGCTAGTCACAGCTCTATTACGATTGATGCAGGACCGCCCTGTGAGTCTAGTCATGACCACTCACTACGACATTGATCCTGGTGATGCACACTGCCTGCGGGTCAAGGGCTTTGAAAACGGCACGATGGATTACACATTGGTCGAGGTCGAGGACGGCGAGGCCCCACATGAGGCCTTGAACATCGCCGAAAGCTTAGGCATTGACCCCGAGTGGCTCGCCCAAGCCCGAGAATGCCTACGGGATTAAAAGATTAGTTCCTAAAGAAAATGCCGGGGGTGACACAAAAGTGTCATCCCCGGCGGGTGTTTTGTAGCGTGTGATTACAGCTTGATGGCTGATTCGAGGGCGAGGGTCATCATCGTGCGGAACGAGTTCTGGCGCTCCTCGGGAGTCAACTCGACATGGCTGATGAACGAGTCGCTGATGGTCAGCAGGCAGGCGGCGCGCTTGCCCAGAACATTGGCGTTGTGGAACAGCGCGAAGCTCTCCATCTCGACGCAGTCGACGCTGGTGCGCTCACGCAGCGACTCCCACGACTCGGCATTGGGCCCGCCATAGAACACGTCGCTCGAGTGGACCTCACCGGTCTGCACCTCGATTCCCAGTTCCTCGGCAGTCTCCCAGATTACCTTGTTGATTTCCTCGCTGGGATAGAGCACCTTGTCGGTCACGCGGTTGTGCACATAGGCATAAGACGACTCGCTGTAGCAAGAATCGGCGAGCACCACGTCCTGTACGGCGAGACGGTCGGTGTAAGAGCCGGCCGAGCCGATGCGGATGATGTTTTCTACGCCATAGAAGCTGTACAGCTCATGCGAGTAGATGCCGATACTGGGCATACCCATGCCACTGGCCATCACCGATACGGGAACGCCTTTATACTTGCCTGTGAAGCCCAGACAGTTGCGAACCGAGGTTACTAACTTGACATCCTCAAGGAATGTCTCTGCAATAAATTTTGCGCGCAAAGGATCACCCGGCATCAGCACGGTCTTTGCGAATGCGCCGTCGGGCGCGTTGTTGTGGGGAGTCATAGGATATATTCAGTTTAAAGTTAATAGTTTAAAGTTAATAGTTAAGGGTTGCAGCCAGACTAAGCTTCCCCCCCTTTAGGGGGGAATGAGGGGGGACTCTTATTCCTCGCCGGCCTGCATGTTGGTGAAGACGTTCTGCACGTCGTCATCCTCCTCAACGGCCTCGATGAGGGCCTCGACCTCAGCGCGCTCCTCGTCGCTCAGTTCCTTGTACTCCGAGGGCTCATAAACCAATTCCGAACTGGTGATTTCAAAGCCGTTGTCCTCCAGGTACTTCTGGATTTCTCCGTTTGCTTCAAAGGCACCTGCGATGAGCAGTTCTTCCTCGTCCTGGTCGATTTCCTCGGCGCCGCAGTCAATCAGTTCCAGTTCCAGTTCATCCAGGTCGATGCCATCTTTGGGAGCGACATGGAAGTAGCACTTGTGCGAGAACAGGAACGCCACCGTTCCCGAGTTGCCCAGGTTGCCGCCCTTCTTGTTGAAGTAGTTGCGCAAGTTGGCTACAGTGCGGGTAGTATTGTCGGTTGCCGTCTCGACAAGCACGGCAATGCCATGAGGTGCAAATCCCTCGTAGATGACCTCCTTGTAGTCGCCTGCATCCTTGTCGCTAGCCTTCTTGATGGCGCGCTCCACGGTGTCCTTGGGCATGTTAGCAGCCTTGGCGTTAGCCATCAAGGCGCGCAGACGCGAGTTGGCTGTCGGGTCGGGACCGCCGGCCTTTACTGCCATTGTGATTTCCTTACCAATCTTAGTAAACGTGCGAGACATGCTGCCCCAACGTTTCAGTTTTCTTGCTTTGCGATATTCAAAAGCTCTTCCCATTGTATTATAAATTTAGATTATATTTCATTGATACTCACCCAAATAAAGACCGCCAGCACAACCGACAGCCGCCAAAAGGGGAAACTTTGGCGCAAAGTTCGTAAAAAATCTTGACATTTGCAAAGAATCTCTGACTTTGTAGTATTGCTCAAATACAATTTCAGTCTAGCTGGGCGAACAGATGTTTTGCGGTGAGTTGGCTATGGACCAAAGAAGAATGTTTGCCCTCAGCCAGCCCCTTGGGCGTAATCATTGTGATGACTGCGCCACGAGAGATTCCGGTCACTTGTGAGAACAAGTCTTTGCGTTCGCTCAATCGTTGAGCATAGTCCTTGCTTATGCTATAGACATTAGCCGCAAATTTCATTTCAACCAAATGGACTATTTTGTCGACACGTTTGATGACCAAGTCAATTTGAGCCCCTTTGCGCTTGTCGTCTTTTCGTGGCACAAATCGCCATGCTGAGGCTTCGGTGGGTATTCCTGAGATGCCCAGACCGTACTTGATGTGCGGAAGGTGTCGCAGGCACACCTCCTCGAACGTGAATCCCTCCCACACTTCAACAGTACGGTCGGCGAAATGATGTTGCCAGTATAATTCATCGCGCGTCCGATTGTTCTCAATGTAGCGGAAATAGAATAGGGTATAGAAGTCACACAAGCGAAAGAGAGTCATCTTGTTCTTGTTACCGAATTGCGCATACGACACAATGAAATCGCATCGCTCCAAGTTATCCAGTACTTTCGTCAAACTGCCCCCACTATATCCTGTAGCTTGCTCAATCTCGTTTCGCGTAAAGCCTTGGCGTTTAGTCGAGAGCAAACGAACAATCTCAATATATCGGTCTGCCCTATTGAACAATGCAGTATAAAGCTCTTTGAACTCGTTAGCCAAATCTCCACCTGGGGCGAACATCAACGCATCAACATTCTCATTGAGGCTGCGATAAGGACGAAGAAGACTCAAATAATAGGGCACCCCACCAAAAATCATATAACACTGAATAATCTGATAGTCATCCCAATCAAAACCATGCTCGATGAGATATGCCTTGCACTCACTTAGATAGAATGGCCGAAGATAAATGCGGTGAGTGATGCGGTTGTGCAAACCTCCTTGGTTATCCTCCAATTTGTCTTTCATCCAACTGGTTGCACTCCCGCAACCGATGAACACAATGTCATCGCGCGTCTGCACCCAACTGGACCAAAAGTATTCCAGTTCATCAACAAACTCGCTTCCCATCGTGTCAATCCATGGCATCTCGTCGAAGAAAATGACCTTACGTCGCTCGCTGCGACGTTCCAGGTAATCGGCCAGTCGCAGAAATGCCTCATGCCAACTGCTCAATTCAGGCAAGTCTCGGTCACCTGAATAACGAATGAGTGCCTCTCGAAAGTTCTGCAGTTGGATCTCCTTTTTTTGCCGGTGAGCTCCTACATAGTGAAAACAGAATTTGTCGTTGAAAAACCGACGCACCAAGAAGGTCTTTCCCACACGGCGACGGCCATAAAGGATAACAAACTCTGAGCGTTTTGAGTCAAGCGCCCACTGCAATTCCTTACATTCACGTTCACGGCCAACAAGTTTTTCCATAAATCAGTCTATTTTGGATAAAATGCTCAAACTCGGAAATCCAAACAAGTTCGGATTTCTTTCACTCAATCACATTTTGGGCTACAAAGATAATTCTTCTTGGTCAATAATACAAATAATTTCGCCCAAATGTGGTGTTTTTGGCCCACTTTTGGGCGGAAATCAACCAAGTTTCGCCCAAATGTGGTATTTTTGACCTACATTTGGGCGAAACTTGGTTTTTCGGCTAAACCCTAACCACTAACCCTTAACCCCTAACCTTGTTATCGGAGCTGGGCGCCGAGTTGGGTCTCGAGGGCCTTGATGACCTTCTGCATGACGGCGTCAATCTGGCGGTCTTGCAGGGTCTTCTGGTCATCTTGCAGGGTCATGCTGATAGCGTAGGACTTCTTGCCGGCAGCGAGTTTGTTGCTCTCGTAGACGTCAAACAGGTTGACATCGCGGATGAGTTTGCGGTCGCAGGCCAGCACCACGCGGCGGATGGCATCGTAGGTCACCTCGCGGTCGACGAGCAATGCCAGGTCGCGACGCAAAGGCAGCGTCTTGGGCAGGTCGCTGTACTTGATGTCCTTCTTCGCCGCCATCTTGCAGGCGAGCTTCCAGTCGACCTGGGCGTAGAACACCTCCTGGTCGACATCGGTGACTTTCAGCATCTTGTCGGTGACCACACCCAGCGTTGCCACCACCTTGCCACCTCGATTCTTATATGCCAAAGCAGGGTCGACGGTATCGTCGGCAGTCTGCTCCAGCACCAGGTCGGCGAGGTCGATACCCATATTCACCAGCACATTCTCGAGGTCGCTCTTGAGGTCGTAGATGGTGACGCGGCGTGCCTTGTCGGCCCACGAGTCGCCATGGTTGTTGCCCGTCATCCACAGTCCCAGCATGGCGCTCTCGGTATAGGGCGCGAGTGCTTTCTCCTCTTGGCTCACCTCGGCATCATAGTGATAGACGTTGCCGAACTCATAGAGCCGCAGGTTCTGGTTCTTGTGGTTGATGTTGCGTGCCACGCTCTCAAGTCCGCCGAAGAGCAGGGTCTGGCGCATCACGCTCAGGTCGCTACTCAGCGGGTTCATGATGTGCACGCAGTGTGCCTCGGGATAAGTCTCACATTCGGTGTAGTAGGCCACTGGGGTGAGCGAGTTATTCATCATCTCGTGATAGCCCAGCGAAGTGAGTTGGTTGCTGATGTGCTCCTGCAGGTTGTCGGCGAAGTCGACCTGATCCTGCTTGCTCAGGCTCACATGCATGCTCTGTGTGAACTCGATGTTGTTGTATCCATAAACGCGGAGGATGTCCTCGACCACGTCGCAGGGGCGCTGCACGTCCACGCGATAGGTAGGCACCTCGAGCTGCAGTTTCTCGTCATCCTCGGCGACAATTTTCATCTCCAGACTGGTGACGATGCTTTTGATGGTATCGTGGTCCAGCTCCTTGCCGATGAGACCCGTCACATAGTCGTAGCGCAGTTCAACTGGGAAGCCAGGGAAGTCGTGCGCCTTAACATCTACGATGTCACCGCAAATTTCTCCACCCGCCAGTTCCTTAACAAGCATGGCGCACAACTTGAGGTTGTAGACCGTCTCGTTGGGGTCGATACCGCGCTCAAAGCGGAACGACGCGTCGGTGTTCAGGCCGAAACGGCGTGCCGTCTTGCGGATCCAGGTGGGGTGGAAGTAAGCGCTCTCCAGGAACACGTCGGTAGTTGCCTCGGTCACACCCGAGTCCAGTCCGCCGAACACGCCGCCGATACACATCTCGTCCTCGGCGTTGCAGATCATCAGGTCGCGGTCGGTGAGTGTACGCTCCACGCCGTCGAGAGTGACGAACTTGGTTCCTGCGGGTGCAGTGCGCACGACCACACGGTCGCCCTTGACCTTGGCGAGGTCAAAGCAGTGCATGGGTTGTCCCATGCCCAGGAGCATATAGTTGGTGATGTCGACAATGCTGTTGATGGGGCGTTGTCCCACGGCGAGCAGCCAGTCGCGCAGCCACTTCGGGCTCTCCTGTACCTTCACACCGCGCACGGTGATGCCACTGTAGCGCGGGCATGCCTCGGCGTTCAGCACCTCGACCGGAATGCCGCCGTCCATGCGGTCAATCTTAAATGCTTCGACACTGGGCTTGGTGAGGATTCCCTTGCGACCGTTCTGCTTGCACCAGGCTGCCAGGTCACGTGCCACGCCATAGTGTGAGGCACCGTCAATGCGGTTGGGCGTCAGGTCCACTTCAATCAGCCAGTCATCCTCGATGCCATAGTACTCGGCGGCAGGCGTCCCTACCACAGTGTCCTCAGGCAATACGATGATGCCGTCGTGGCTAGTACCCACACCAATCTCGTCCTCGGCGCAAATCATGCCCAGCGACTCTTCACCGCGCATCTTCGAGCGCTTGATGGTAAATTCCTGGTCGCCGTCATAAAGCTTGGTGCCCAGTGTGGCGACAATCACCTTCTGTCCAGCGGCAACATTGGGGGCGCCGCACACAATCTGTACGGGTGCCTCACCATTGCCCAGGTCGACGGTGGTGATGTGCAAGTGGTCACTGTTGGGGTGGTCAACGCAGGTGACGACGTGGCCCACGACCAGGCCGCGAAGTCCACCACGAATTGTCTCGACACGCTCAAGAGCGCCCACCTCAAGTCCGAGCGAGGTCAATGCTACGCTCACCTCCTCGGGGGTGAGGTCAGTGTCGATGTAGTGTCTTAGCCATTTGTAAGAAATGTTCATATCTTTGTTGTTAAGCTGTTGGCATTTAGCATTTAGTCATTAGCCTTTGAGACTGATGATTTTTTTTCAAGCTGCAAAGATAGTAATAAATTAAGAATTAAGAATTTAGAATTAAGAATTATTTCGACCGAGTTTATTCGTTTGCCGGTTTTTGTCAGTTGTCAGTTGTCTGTTTTTTGATAATTTGCAAAAAACTCCCCCAAGAAGGGGGAGTGTAACAGTCTCTCTGTAATTCCCCCTTTAGGGGGGTAGGGGGACTCCATCAACGGAAGCCGCTGCCGCCGCCACCGCTCGAGCCGCCGCCACCGCCATAGGACGACGAGCCACCACCACCGCTACTGCGGCGTGCCTCGCGTTCACGCTCCAAGCGTGCCGCGCGTTCCTCGGGAGTCTCGTAGCTCCTGACATAGGACATGCCACTCAAAGTGTAGGTTGCTACTGTGGTGGCTACATCCGTGTCCATGAGCAGCGTTTCTTGTGGGGCCAGCGTGGTGTAGTCGGGCCAAATCTTCTTCAGGTCGGCAAATACCTGCTTGGCGATGCCGTAGAGCGTGGCAAAGACCATGTACTCCTTCCACAATCCAACTTCCAGCACGTGCCGTTCCTCGAGAAGAGTGAACTCCTGCAAGAACTTCTTCAGACCATAGACCTGCTTTACTTCGTCGGGCTTCAGGTTGTTGCGCGACCGGCCAGTGGCACTGAGTAGCGCTGTAATGTGCCTAACCACCGTGCGATGTTCGACTGGGTACTGCTTCATGTAGTTCTGCATCTCCTTGGGCTGCAGCACGTGATCTTGTCCTGCAGCATTCCACATCTGCTGATGAATCAGGCCGATAAGTTTGGCCTGTGGGTCGCTGTTGTTTGCCTGCCCCATAGGTGGCGTGACCAAGAACTCGCCCACGTTCTCGCCATTCTTGTTGACGTGCGGTCGCAGGCTGATGAGTCCCATGTGGGTCATGCGCATCACTACGGCGGCTATCTGGTCCTTGTCCTTGACATCGCTTGACTTGACGGCATGCAGCACCTGACTGGTTTTGTACAGGTCGCCATTCAGCGGGATGTCGCGGCTCCACTCTCTCATCTCGCCCTCCTTGTTGCCGAACAGGCGCTGGTTCTGATGCGCAGTTTTGACGGCGCTGCCCGTATGGAACAATTCGTAGATGAAGTAGCAAGGGATGAAAAGCCACAGTCCAATCTGCAACAAGCCACTGATCATAAGCCATATGTCTTGCCAGATTGAAGTGTCCTCTGAGCCACCGAAGCCACCGCCCTTAAACGAGGTTTTTCCCTTGTTCTCCTCATCGGTGAGCGTGTAGTCACTGCCCTTGAAGGCGGGCTTCTTGAACTTCTCGAGGAAGGTGCCCTTGCGGATCGCCACAGGGTGGAACAGTCCTTTGTTGAACTGTGCCATGATCACGACACCCTCACTTTCGGCTCTGAATGGCTGTTCGGTCTCGGCGACAATCTTTCCGTCTATGAGGTTGATGTTACCATGATAGCGAAATGCCCAAATGCGGGTATCTTCGCTGGTGAATTCGCCCTTCTCTCGTTCGATGGTGACACGTGCATGCCGGGTGTAAGCGCCACTGGCAGGCTCGTAGAAGCGGAAGTTAAAGCCGTCGTAGTCATCCAGGCTGTTGACCAGTCCGCCCAGGGTATAATGGATGTTGTAGGTGCGGGGGCCAGAAGCTCCGATGCCCCAGCACAGTTCCACACCCTCACTCACCTTGTTGATGCCGCAATGATTGGTCTTCTCCTTGCGCGAGCGGTCAAGATTCCAGTGTTTGTCAACCTCATATTGCACGCCAGTCTCGTCGCTCACGGCTATTTCACCCACACGCATGCCGTGCAGGTTGTACTGCTTGATGAATCCCTCAGTGCCCGAATTGTCCATGTTGCACTGGCGCACCTCAACCACACGGGCATGTCCCAGGTCGTTGATGACCACACGGATGTCCACATCATATATCTCATGGGACCACGATGTGGCGGCGAGCAGGGTGACGGCCATCGCCGCAACCACTCGCAGGTGATGTGTTATTGCTAGTCTCATGCCAGTGCTATAGCTATTTTGCGTACAACATAAAACAGTCCGATAATGCCGCCCAAAATGCCGAACAACGTCAACAACGGCCATTCCTCATAGAAGTCCCAGAACTTGTCTATCATTGACTCCTCGTATTTGCCTACATTTGCGTCAGTCATCATCGGGCTGGAAAGTTCTTCAGGACTAATCTCGGTACTGGAGCCCAAGTTCTTCATTTCACCAAAGGCGTTTTTGTCAAACTCGATATGCACACCCAGATAGTCATCTTCGGACATGGGGTGCTCGGTGCTGAGCATGAACTTGCCGTGCTCGAAACTAGCCTCGGTGTTGTCCTCACTATGCTCGAAAAATTTCACATCGTCCTCGGTCAGCACGCTGTCGGCACGTGAGATGGTGGCTCTGACAGAGTGCGGTCGCAAGCCTTCTCCGTGAAACAATACTGAATTGAAGGTTACGCGGTCGGTGCTGTAGGGGCGAATGATGTTGGTGATGGTGTAACTGAGTTTGTAGCTGTGGTGACCGGGTTGCCCGATGCCCCAACACAACTCATAACCACCATTTAGAGGTGTGATTCCGCAACGTCCTTCCTTGTTTGCCGCTTCAGAATCCCACTCGCCGACATTAGTGAACTCCTTTCCCTGATCGCTCACGGAGAAGTCCTTGACGGTGGCAATGGAGCGTGTGGGACGCGTTTGATAAAACTCGGTATCCTTGGTTTGGTCAACATCTACATCCCACACCTCGGTAAAGTGCGCACTGCCGTCGGCATGCAGCACCACATCGACGGTGACACGGTTCAGGGCCACCTCGGCCGAGGCAGCCAACGCACCCAGTACCATCAGGCACAGCGCAAGCAAGTGCCTGTAGGAATGACCCTTCATGACGCTTACTGGTTGGGGAACAGGTCGGGCATCGACTTCTTCTGTGCCTCGTCGACGGTGAGGTAATCCTTCTGGCCGAAGCCGAGCATGTTGGCGACAAACGAGCTGGGCCACTGGCGAACCATGCGGTTCATGCGTGTGGCTGTGTCGTTGTAGACCATACGGCTCAGGCGCACGTTCTCCTCATAGCCCTTGATGGAGTCCATCGTCTTGAGGAACATGCCGTCGGCCTTGAGGTTGGGATAGGCCTCGCTGATGGCCATCAGGCGCGAGAACACGCTGCTGAGCTCACCCTCCTGTGCGGCCACATCGGCGGCGGTGACCACCGGTGTCTGGCGGCGCTGGGCGATGACGTTAATCAGTGTCTCGCTCTCGTGCTTGGCGTAGGCGCTGGCGGTTTTGGCCAAGGCCATCAATGCGTCCCAACGGCTGTTGAGCTGCACCTCGATTTGTCCCAGGGCATTCTTGCAGTTCTCGTCCAGGGTGACCAGCGAGCGCTGTGTGCTGAAGATGTACAGGGCGATGACGATGACGATAAACACAATCAGGCCCAACAGGATAACTAATGCTGTAACCATAATAATTGATATTTAAATGTTAGTGTTTTTAAAGAAAGGACAAATTTAGAGAAAAAATATAGTTCGCCCAAACAATTCGGCAAAAAAGTACTAATTTTGCCCCGACATATGCACAACAACGCGAGTCTGAACCGTCTGGACAAGGCCCCGATTGGGCGGCTGCTGTGGGAGTACAGCGTGCCCGCCGTGGTGGGTATCGTGGTGATGTCGATCTACAACGTCATCGACCGTATCTTCATTGGTCATGGCGTGGGACCCGACGCCATCGCGGGCCTCGCCGTGACCTTCCCGGTGATGAATGTGAGCACGGCATTTGGTGTGCTCATCGGTGCCGGCGCGAGCACGCGCACCTCGATTGTGCTGGGCCAGCGCAACCCCGCCATGGCGCGCACCATCCTGGGCAACTCCATCGTGATGACCCTGCTGTTCGGCACGTTCTACATCAGCATGTTTGCGCTGTTCCTCGACCCGATTCTGCGGCTGTTCGGAGCCAGCGACCAGTCGCTGCCCTACGCCCACGACTTCATGGTGTTTATGTTGCCGGGCCTGCTCATCCTCAACATCACTTATTCTTATAATAATGTGATGCGCGCCACGGGATACCCCAACAAGGCGATGTACACCATGTTCATCGGCGCGGGTCTGAACGTCATCCTGGCGCCCATTGCCATCTTTGTGCTGCACTGGGGCATCAAGGGTGCCGCCATTGCCACCGACATCTCGATGGGCGTGAGCGCGGTGTTCGTCATGGAGCATTTCTTCAACAAGAAACACGAGATTCGCTTCACACGCGGCACTTTCCGGCCACGGTGGTCGGTGCTGAAGCCCATCATCGCCATCGGTGCCGCGCCGTGCATCGTCAACACTGCCGGTTGCGCCATCAATGCGGTGATCAACAACACCGTCTATCGCTATGGTGGCGACTCGGGTGTGGCGGCCATTGGCATCTTCACCACCTTCACTCAGTTGCTGGTGACGTTTGTCATTGGCGTTTGCATGGGCATGCAGCCCATTGTGGGATATAACTATGGCGCGGGTCGTTTCGATCGCCTGAAACGCGCCTTCTGGCTCTCGGCGGCGGTATGCTCGGTTGTATGTCTGTTGGGCAGCCTGCTTTGCCAGTTGGCTCCAGGTCTGGTCACGCGCCTGTTTACCGACGATGCCGCCCTCATCGAGACGAGCAACCATGCCTTGCGCCTCACCACCTGGATGTTCTGGGTCGTTGGGTTCCAGATAGTCATCACCAACTTCTTCCAGTCGCTGGGCGAAGCGGGCAAGAGCATCTTCATGAGTCTCATCCGCCAAGTGCTGTTCCTGATGCCGTTGTTGTTCACCTTGCCGCACTTCTGGGGCTTGAGTGGTGTGTGGTTGTCGTTCCCGCTGAGCGATCTCGCCGCCACTGTTGTCTCCGCCATCTTGCTCGTCATCGTCATGCGCAAAATCACCCGCCTCGCCCAGCCTACTAAAGCCTAAGGTCTAAGGTCTAAAGCCTAAAGTCTAAAGTCTAAAGCCTATTAAACAAGTTAAAGGGAGTTAAAAACTGACGACTGATAACTGACAACTGAAAACTTCTTCGTACCTTTGCAGCGCATTATATGGAATCGGGGTGTAGCACAGTTGGTTAGCGCGCCACGTTCGGGACGTGGAGGTCGGAAGTTCGAGTCCTCTCACCCCGACCCGAGACGAGAGCCTGTCGAGCGGAAGCTTGACAGGCTCTCAGTTTATTTCCATTGTTTCGTTATCTGTTCTTCTCGCCTTGAATGAAGAAGAAATCATCAAAGATGTCACCCGCCGTGACCGACAAATCCAGTTTACGCAGTTCCACGGTGTCGGGCAGCGCATCGAAGTGGATCTTGAGATTAGCTTTTTCAAAGCGCGCGTCAAACCAGTAGCCATGCAGTCTATGCCAGTCTTGCGTCTCGTCTTGCCAGGTCACGCGAATGGAATATACCTGGTTCTCATCAAAGATACCAAAAGATTTCCCTTCTGGAAAGTAGGTTGTGTCGCCGGCTAGTGCGCTGGTCATCCAGGGAGAGCCATAGTTCAGGCAAGTAATGGTGTAGTCACCACCACTATTGGGAACCTGATAGACATGGGAACGGGTTTCTACCAACCCTTCTGGTGCAGGTTTGCTCCATTTCATGGGCTCCCACAATCCATCGGGTTCGTCATTGCCACAAGAGTTCATGCACACAAGCAACGATGCCAGCAAATACGTCAGTGTAAGTAATTTTTTCATGTTATTATACGATACAATTATTTCTGCTCGCAGTTATAAACGTAATTCTGCCCATATTATTACTTCAATCACAAAAAAGGCCACCATCCTGGGAAGGACAGTGGCCACGAAAGACTTAGAGATTTTTTTCTAGAAAAAAAGTGTACGCAGCGGGTTTATTTTCCCAACATCTTGTTGATGACCGCGTTCACATCGCTGATGTCAATCTTGCCATCACCATTCATGTCGCAGAGGCTGATCATCTCCACCTTGCCCAGCATCATGTTGATGACTGCGTTGACGTCGCTGATGTCAACCTGGCCGTCGCCATTCGAGTCACCCGGCGTGCCGCCAGCGGGCTTGCCGTTGAGCGTAGAGGTGCTCGGGGCGGGGGTCTCAAACGAGTTGTTCTCTTTGGGCAGCGCCCAGGCGCCCATACCCGTCGTTGCGGCAGCGAGGTATACATTGTCGGCCACGTCAAACGCCAGGCCATAACTCTGTGCGCCCAGGGCAGGCGTAATGCTGTACTTGAGCGTGAGCGTAGGCATGCCATCGGCAGTC
>JAFZAK010000161.1 GCA_017557285.1 Muribaculaceae bacterium | reverse complement strand
TAGTGGATGCCCACCAGGTGAATCAGAATCAGCGACAGACCGATGGCGAGACCTGCCAGGTTGTTGGTGGCGCCGTTAGTCTTGCTCGTGGCACCGAGTACGACCAGCACAAACAGCATGGTCAGCACAATCTCAGCAATCAATCCGTTAGTTACATTGCCAGCGCAGGCGTTGGCGCCTGTTTTTGTGCCAAGTGCTAGGTCGGGAGCTGTTGAAACAAGCAAATAAAGCACTGCAGCTGCCAGAATGGCGCCGATGGTCTGGAAGATCATGTACATGCCGCAGTCCTTAGCGCTGATGCCCTTGTTGAGGAATACGCCCAGCGTGATGGCGGGGTTGATGTGGCAACCACTGATTCCACCGATGGTATAAGCCATGGCGACAACAGCAAGACCGAAGGCGCAGGCGGTTCCAACTACCGATGCGGTATCGACACCACAATTTAAGCTCACGGCAGCGCCGCAGCCAAGTAAAGTCAGTACGAACGTACCTACCAATTCTGCTAAATACTTCTTCATAAAACTTTGGTTGTTAAATGGTTAGTTAAAAATTGTTGGGTTTTGCGTCAATAAAGTAACGCAAAAATAGACAAAATTTCGTAAAACCGCAAGATTTTCTCGCAAAAAATATGTACATTTGCACCAAATATTGCACAATGACTGCTTAACAGTGATTCTTAGTTTAAATTCTATATTCTAATTACAATAAGATGAACATATCAATTGTAGGAACAGGTTATATGGGTCTGGTGACTGGCACATGCTTCGCCGACCTAGGGGCTAACGTGATTTGTGTCGATACCGACCGCCAAAAAGTGAATCGTCTGATTTTCGGGTCAATACCTATCTATGAACCCGGTTTGGAAAAGGCTATCACTACCAATGTCAACGAGGGACGCCTGCGCTTCGTCAGCGATTTTGCAAAGGGCTTCGCCGATGTGGACTATGTGTTTTGTGCCATCGACACCACGCCAGACAAGGACGGATCGACCGACCTTGCGCCCATCTATGACATCGCACGCGTGTTTGGCCAAACCATCAACCAGCCTTGTACGTTCGTGCTCAAGTCGACCGTACCCGTGGGCACGGCACAGCAGGTCATCGCCATCATTGAGCAAGAAATGGCCGACCGCAAGTGCGACTTTCACTTTGATGTGGTGAGTAACCCCGATTTCATCACCGAGGGAAACGCCATCAAAGACTTTTTGAAACCCGACCGCATCGTGATTGGCACCGAGTCTGAAAGTGCTGTCGAATCCATGAAGCGGCTCTACCACACCATTCTGCGCCACAACGAGTATCATGTCATCTACACCGACACCCGCACAGCCGAGATGATTAAGTATGCCGCTACGTCCATGCTCGCCACCCGCGTGAGTTTCATGAACGAAATCGCCAACCTTTGCGAGCTCGTCGGGGCAGACATCAACATCGTGCGTCATGGCGTTGGCACCGATAGCCGCATCGGCCCGAAGTATATTTTCCCGGGCTGCGGTTATGGTGGCACGTTGTTCCCCCAAGACATCAAGGACTTGATCAAGATTGGTCAGAGCAATGGCTGCGAGATGAGAGTGCTTGAGGCAGTAGACAACGTCAATGCTCGACAGAAGCATATCATGTTCAAGAAACTCCAAGAGCATTTTGGCGATGACCTCAAGGACAAGACCATCACGCTGTGGGGACTGTCGTTCAAACCCGAAACCGACGACATGCGCGAGGCGCCGTCCATCGTCACGCTCAACCAGCTCACCGAGGCCGGCTGCAACATTCGTGTGTACGACCCCGTGGCAATGAATGCCACCAAACTACGCTGGGATCAGGTATATTGTGGCATCGACATGTATGATGCCGTGAAGGGTGCCGACGCACTGCTCATCCTCACCGAGTGGAGGCAATTCCGCATCCCGGCTTGGGACCGAGTGAAGGCGCTTATGCGCACGCCGCTGGTCATTGACGGCCGCAATATCTACGACCCCGCCGAACTCGAGCAGATGGGATTCACTTACCGTTGCATAGGACGATAAATCAAAAATCCTCGGATGATGAAAAAGTATCTTTGGATCATAGTGGCGTTTGTGCTCATTTGCGGGTGCAAGCCGCAGTCACGTGAGCAAATTGCCGAAAAGGTGGGGCAGGCGATGAAAGCAAAGGTCGAGAAAAATGTCAATGAGCGCATCAAAAAGATGCTCGAAGGCATGCTCGAACATCCCGAGAGCTATCAACCCATCAGCACCGACTTGGCCATCGTGACAAACAACATGATTGTATATGACTCACAGGCGTTTGTCGCCTTGCGAGACCTGGACAACAGAATCGATAATTTCCGAAAAGAGTTTGGCAAGGACACCGTGTCGAGGGCTGCACGTAACGAGCTTGAGGCAATGCACGCTATGGTGGGTGTTGTGGTGGATAAACTCAATGACATCGAGAAGAGACCTGTTGAGTTTGAGGCTATTGACGCATACCATCAGTTCTATGCCAAAGACAAACTGAACCGAAAACTCAAGCGAGGATACCATTTCATTATTCACAAGGACAACCGCATTACCCTGCTTTGCGATCAGGAGCAAATGGATCGCGTTCAGGCTTTTGCCGAGAAGCTGCTTACCCAGGGTGTGAATGTCATCGAAGATGAGTAGGCGATTGGCATACTTGTTGTTGGCACTAGCTGTCATGGCATGCTCGGGAGGGAATAGTGATGACTGTCAAGTCGCCGACCCCGACGATGCCGTGGCGCGCGGCCATGAGGCGGCGTGGATGGTGGCGCATGTCGACCATGCTGACACCATCGCGTTGCAACGCGCCATCCTCGACGCCCGTGCCATACACGACGAGTATGTCCTCACAGGCGAGGATGGGGCGGCACAGGATTTTGAGCAGGCTTTCATCGACTCGCTCCGCCGAGCCGATGAGCAACTGGCAGCAGAAATCTTTGATTAATTAGCAAAATGAAGAAATCAATCATAGCACTCTTTGCCTTGGCGTTGTTGCTGGGCAGTTGCAGCGAAGGCCCCACACAGGCCGGAAAGCAGCTGGCGCAGGAATTTTTTGCAGCATGGGGCGACAC
>JAFZAK010000160.1 GCA_017557285.1 Muribaculaceae bacterium | reverse complement strand
TCCTGGTGAGAAAGACCTTGTCGGTGAGGCGGTGCGATTGCTTGACGAGGCGGCTACCGAGGCAACCTCCTTCGAACTCAAGCAGCAAAGCCTCTATGCCAGCGCTTACATCCCATGGGGTAAGCCCTATTTGAGCTACGAGTACGATGCCGACTATAACCAGATTCCGCGATACGACAAGTCTACGCACGATTACACGGCACACCAGGCATTGGCAAACTTCTATATGGCAAATCGCAAACAGTGCAGTTCCTACGTTAGCCGTTGCGATGTCCTCACCAAGTTCCTCCCTCTCAACTAAAATTCACTAAATGCTAGCGAAAAGTGTAGTGTCAAAAAAGAAATGCAATTGAGACGCGAAGATATTGAAATCATGGCACCGGTAGGGTCGTGGGAGTCGCTTGTGGCGGCGCACCAGGGCGGCGCCGATGCCATCTACTTCGGCATCGAGGGGCTGAACATGCGCTCAAAGTCGAGCGTCAACTTTACCCTCGATGATCTGCACACGATAGCCGCGTGGTGCCATGAGCACGGCATGAAGAGTTATCTCACCGTCAACACCATTGTCTATGACGAGGACATAGACTATATGCACCGCATCGTCGACGCGGCGCGCGAGGCTCAGGTCAGCGCCATCATTGCCAGCGACATGGCGACCATCCTCTATGCCCGCAGCATCGGCGTGGAGGTGCACATTAGCACACAGGTTAATGTGAGTAACAGCGAGGCGGTACGCTACTATGCCCAGTGGGCCGATGTGATGGTAATGGCACGCGAACTGAACCTCAATCAGGTGTCTCGCATCAGCGAGGTCATCGCACGCGACGACATTCGTGGTCCGCACGGCGAGCCTGTCCGCATCGAGATGTTTTGCCACGGTGCCCTTTGCATGGCGGTCAGCGGAAAGTGCTATCTGAGCCTCCACGAGACCAGTGCCAGTGCCAACCGTGGTGCCTGCCGACAAATCTGCCGGCGAGGCTATGTCGTCACCGACCGCGAGACGGGCGACGAACTCGCCATCGACGGCCCCTACATCATGTCGCCCAAAGACCTGAAGACCATTCACTTTATAAATAAGGTGTTGGATGCCGGCGTGCGTGTACTCAAGATTGAGGGTCGCGCGCGTGGACCGGAGTATGTCCGCACGGTGGTCAGTTGCTACAATGAGGCGTTGAATGCGGTCATTGACGGCACCTACGATGACGAGAAGATTGCCCAGTGGGACCAGCGCTTGGCGCAGGTGTTCAACCGCGGCTTCTGGGACGGCTACTACTTGGGCCAAAGGCTAGGGGAGTGGTCGCATAAGTATGGCTCCAGCTCGACGCACGTCAAGGAGTATTGCGCCAAGGCCATACGCTACTTCAGCAACCTGGGCGTGGCGGAGTTTGTGATGGAATCAGGCGAACTCAATGTCGGCGATGACATCTTCATCATCGGTCCCACCACCGGCGCCTTGCCCATGCGCATCGAGGAAATCCGTGTCGACCTCAAGCCCGTCGCCCGCACCATCAAGGGCGAGCACTTCAGCATCAAGACCGACCAAAAAATCCGCCCAAGCGACCGCCTCTACCTCTGGAAACAAAAGTGATCACATCATCTCAATTAACAATCATCCTCCTTTCGCTAGCCAACATTAGCGAGGGGAGGATGGTGTTTATAGCAAAAAAACATGCATGATGCATCAGGTTACGATTATGCAGCGTCAAGTTCTTTTTGCAAAGTAACACTTTTTTCCAAACCACCAAAAGATTAAACCCTTTTTCGCACAATAATCATACCCCCATCAGAATCGCAAGACGAGCGGATTGTGCTCAGAGTATTTAGTGGAAACACCACTCCAAATAAAGAATTATGATCCACTAAAATAGCAGGATAGAACTATAATAGCAATAATTATGGCGGATAATGAAAATAGTAATAGTGCTACTTCTCCATCGCTCACGACATCTTTATGCTCATGTGATTGTTCTGTAGTTGAGGTCTGTTGGAATTGTGTGAGGAGTTGTACTTCATCTCTAATTCGTTCAAGTTCATTTATGTCATTACCATTTTTCATGATTTGTTGGTAATAATCATTTGCAATCTTAACTTTTTCTGCATCGTAAGGATCCATGAAATTTTTGGGATTAGTCAATTCAAGCAATTCTTGTTTCAGCAAACGCGAGGAAAAAGAAATGCCTAATTGTTTACTGGCCTGTTCTCGTAATTGTCTCAATTGTCCTTCATCTTGCTCATGTTGAAGTATTTTACTGTAAATCTCATTTGCGGTTCTTACTTTCTCATGATCATAGGGTTCCATGAAATTTGCAGGGTTACACTTTTCTTTTAGCGTTTCGAATAAATTCTTGGATTCATTATTGGTAATACTATTATTAGATTGTTTAGGAACAAAAGAAGGTTCAAGCTTTTGAGGCTGTTGGTCAGATTTTATTTGGATATTATCGTT
The DNA here is from genome assembly GCA_017557285.1 of Muribaculaceae bacterium. Classification (GTDB taxonomy): domain Bacteria; phylum Bacteroidota; class Bacteroidia; order Bacteroidales; family Muribaculaceae; genus Sodaliphilus. The sequence continues at coordinate 6,127 of JAFZAK010000160.1, read as the reverse complement.
ATCATCTTTTGTTTTCTTAGCTCCAAAGTAATAAAAGATTCCGCCAATAGCACCCAAAAGTAGAAATGCTCCAAATTTACTGCCAGCCTGATCGCCATAACCGTTGGCAGAAGCAAATATCGCAACAAGGAAATTGAGTATTGCAAAAACAAAAAATATGATGCCTGTTATCTTCATAATGTGTCATTCTTATTATCAACAACTTATCTCATCGAGATGTCATGTTGAAAATGAGGTTATTTGATGGTGATGGAGTTAATAATTTGGTTTATTATTTGTAGTTGTGTTTTATCAAACTTGTCATCCGTTGTAGCGGTTATCGTATAGGTTGTATTGTCACTTTTTTTGACAATGTATTGTCTTCCTCGCAAAGTGTAACCATTTATAGAAACGACATACTCGGACAGACACCCTTTGCAGCCGCTTATGGATGTGTCGCTGATTCCTAAAAGTTTGTAATTCGGGATAATTTGTCGTTGCTGATCCGATGACTGTTGTGCCAGGAAACGTGCAGACTCTTTCCACTTTTGTTCAGATATAATGAAGTTAATATTACTTCTAAAGACATCGTCATTAACAGAATCATCTGTAATCGAGAGAGAAACCGGTACATTTGCAAACTCTGAAGTCCTGTTCTCACTACTTATTCGCCAAGTCTTGGGATATCGCAAGCTGAAGAATTCATTTGAATAGGACTTGGCTAGGCTCATATCTTGTGTGTCCGAATGGTCTTTGTCAATACGAATCTGACTGTTCGCCTCGACAAATCCACAACTATCTTCTTTATCAATCACTTTGGTGTCGGATGGATTGCTAATTGTGCAACCAATAAACAATAGTGAGAATACTATCGGAATTATTTCTGAAATGTATTTGTTCATCTGTATGTCAATTTCATTGAGGATTATTCCATTTAAATGTTTTGATAACATTATCCATGTCATTTTGCCACATATCGCTGTACTTTGCCCGGTAGGCTATGACTATTTAGCCATTTCATGATAGTTGAAAAGAAGGTATATTCTGCAATTGACCGATTTATCCATTCCTTGTCTTTTGTAAGAAGATTGGACTGACTTTGCCAAGCCTATCGCTGGAGGTCCTGAGAAAACCTGATAATGAAGATATGAAAAGCAGTTCACGCTATGACGTAAGAACCGCTTTGATTATCTTCTCTCATGATCTTGAAATTTCTCTGGTTTCCAGCAATAAGAGATAAGCAAAACGCTTCTTGATAAACTCAATATGTTTGGTCAGGTGTTTGTGACAACTTGACCAAGTGCAAAGGTAAAGACTTTTTTTGAATAATGCAAAAATCTACTCAAAAATGTGGTTTCGTGCAATTGTTTTCGCGCAATTTTCGTGCAATTCGCGGTTAAATTAAGAAAAACTTCGCAGTTAGAATAGACACCAGATTTTGTGCATTCGTTCATAAAAGTGTGCAAAACACTTGCGTATTCGTTCATAAAATGTAACCAAGATGAACAAATCTTAAAAACCACAACGGAAGGATACAACCACACCTCAAGGAATTACGGGAATTACAGAAAAAGTTTCGCATATTTCGCGTACTTCGCAGTTTTAGCTGGAATTGCGTCCGTAAAGTGTTAAAAAATGAAGACCACAAAAAATAATTCTTAATTCTCAATTCTCAATTCTTAATTATTTACTACCTTTGCAGCGATTTATCGAAAAATGAGAGGAAAAATGGCTGGTTTTAAGCTCAGACTTAGAGCGCTGCCATTTGACACTCAGGTGTTTAACTATCATCTGGACGGCGATTTTTTCAACCGAGTTGAAAAGACCGAAGTTCGGAGTAGCAGTGTCGACATCACCCTCGAGGTGACAAGAAAGACCGAAAACACCTTTGTGATGCAAATGGCATGCAAGGGATGGCTCGTCATCCCCTGCGACCGGTGCTTGGAGGACATGACCCTCGATGTCGACACCGAATATCGTCTCACCATAAGACATGAAGGTGACGAACTCGATGACAGCCGCGATGGCGTGCTGCTGGTCCCTGAGACTTGGAACGAACTAGACATGACCGAACTGATGCGTGACACGGTGCTGTTGACCATCCCCATCGTGCACTGTCATGCCGACGGCGAGTGCGACCCCGAGATGATGGCCCATCTCGACGAGCACTGGACTGACACCGAGCCCGATGCCGAAGGACCATCAGATGAGGTCGATGAACTCCCAGATGACGACCAATCAAGCGACGCAATCGACCCGCGTTGGGAAGCATTGCGAAAACTCAAGGAAAATAACTAAAAAACAATAAAACGAAATGGCACATCCTAAACGTAGACAATCGAAGACTCGTACGGCCAAGCGTCGCACTCACGACGTGGCTGTGGCTCCAACCATCGCACAGTGCAGCAACTGCGGTGCATGGCATGTTTATCACACTGTTTGCCCCGAGTGTGGATACTACCGTGGCAAGAAGGTGATGGGCGACGAGGCCGCTATCTAATGGCGACACTGTCCCGAACATGAAATCAGGAGAAAACGGCTTATCCTAAATATTGACGCCTCGCGTCACTGTATTTAGGATATTTGCTATTTATAGCGACTTTTAAACAACATAATGCAAATGCTTTACGCAAGAATATCGGGACTGGCATCCTATGTGCCCGATGATGTGCTCGACAACGAGATGCTTTCGCAGATTGTCGACACAAGCGACGAGTGGATTACCACCCGTGTGGGCATCAAGGAGCGACGCGTGCTCAAGAAGCCCGTCGGATCGAGCTACATGGGCATTATCACCGTCAACCGGCTGCTCAAGGAGACTAACACCAATCCCGCCGATATAGACCTGATCATCTGTGCCACCAGCAACCCCGACTACCGCTTCCCGTCGACTGCATCAATCATTGCACACCAGTGCGGCATTGAGCAGAAGGCCTACGCCTATGATATCCAAGGCGCATGCTGCGGTTTCTTGATTGCCTTGCAAAGTGCTGCCGCCTATGTGCGTTGCGGCATGTACAAGAAGGTGGTTGTTGTCTCGGCCGAGAAGATGACCAGCATGACCAACTATGAGGACCGCACCACTTGCCCGCTCTTCGGGGACGCATGCGGAGCTATGCTCGTCGAGCCCACTGAAGAACCCGTGGGCATCATGGACGGCATCTTCCATGTTGATGGTAGCGGACTCGAGCACCTCGTCTACAAGGCTGGTGGCTCGGCAATGCCCGCCACACAGGAGACCGTAGCAGCACGACTGCACTACCTCTATCAGGAGGGACGCGCCGTCTATCGCCACGCCGTGATGGACATGCTCACCAGCAGCCAAGACGTGATGAAACGCAACAACCTCACCGTCGACGACATCCAGTGGTTCATTCCCCATCAGGCTAACCTGCGCATCATTGAGGCCGTGGGCAGCCGACTGGGCATCGACGAGAGCAAGGTGATGGTCAACATTGTCAACCGTGGCAATGTCAGTGCAGCTACCATCCCATTGTGCATGGACGAGAACCGTGACAAGCTCCACAAGGGTGACAAACTCATCCTCACCGCTTTTGGTGCTGGCTTCACCTGGGGCGCCATGTACATCATTTGGGACCTTTAATTAATGCATAATGCACAATGGCCGCCTGGTTGTCACTCCACAGCCAGGCGACATTTTGTGTTAGGGATATTCTATAATTCGAAAATTCGTGAAATAAATCGTGATGGAAGTTGAGAAGAAACATCGGGCCGGGTTTGTCAATATCGTGGGCAATCCCAACGTGGGCAAGTCGACATTGAGCAACCGCCTTGTCGGCGAGCGCCTGTCCATTATCACCAGCAAGGCCCAGACCACGCGTCACCGCATCATGGGAATCGTCAATGGCGACGACTACCAAATCGTGTTCAGTGACACGCCGGGCGTACTCAAGCCCAAGTTCAAACTTCAGGAGAGCATGCTCGACTTCTCGACGGGCGCGCTCATCGATGCCGATATCCTGCTCTATGTCACCGATGTCATCGAGTCCCCCACCAAGAACCAGGACTTCCTCGACAAGGTCGCGCGCGAGAAGATTCCCGTCCTGCTGGTCATCAACAAGATTGACCTCCTCAAGGGCAACGAAGACCTGATAGCCATCATCGACCGATGGAAACAGCTCTTGCCCGAGGCCGAGGTGTTCCCCACCAGTGCCACCGAAAACTTCAATGTCGACAACCTGATGGCGCGCATCGTCGAACTCCTCCCCGAGAGCCCCCCATACTTCGGCAAGGACGCCCTCACCGACCGCAACAGCCGCTTCTTTGTCACCGAGATTATCCGCGAGAAGATCTTGCTTACTTACGACAAGGAGGTGCCTTATGCCACACAGGTCATCGTCGAGAAGTTTGACGAGAGCGACACAGCCATCCACATCATGGCAGTCATCTATGTCGAACGCGACAGCCAAAAAGGCATCATCATCGGACGTCAAGGAGTCAAACTCAAACACGTCGGCATCGAGGCGCGCAAGGACATCGAGCGATTCTTCGAAAAGAAAGTCTTCCTGCAACTCTACGTCAAGGTCGAACGCGACTGGCGCAACCAGGAAAACAAACTCCGCGCCTTCGGCTACATCGACTGAAAAATCATTATTTACGGCAAAATTGGAATGACAAATCTGTCGTTCCAATTTTTTTCGGTAATTTGTTGCAAATTGCCAAATTATTTGTTACTTTTGCACAACAAATAAGGAGTCTACTTAACTCCCTTTAACTACTTAACTCCTGTAACTACTAAAACAATGGCTAAAATCAAAACAATAGGCTTATTGACCTCGGGTGGAGACGCGCCGGGTATGAATGCCGCCATTCGTGCCGTCACGCGCTCAGCAATTTTCAGTGGCTTCAAGGTCAAGGGAATCTACCGCGGATACCGCGGTTTGGTCACAGACGAAATTGTCGATTTCAAGACACAGAACGTGAGCAACATCATCCACCATGGCGGCACTGTGCTCAAGACGGCACGATGCAAGGAGTTTGCCACAGTCGAAGGCCGTCAGCAGGCCTACGAGAACATGCGCAAGCACGAAATCGATGCGCTGGTTGTCATCGGCGGCGATGGTTCGTTGACTGGTGCGCGTGAGTTTGCCTCGGAGTATGATGTGCCCGTAGTGGGCCTGCCGGGCACCATCGACAACGACCTCTATGGCACTGACCACACCATCGGCTACGACACCGCCCTCAACACGGTGATGTGGTGCGTTGACCGCATACGCGACACTGCTTCGAGTCACGAACGCTTGTTCTTCATTGAGGTGATGGGACGCGACGCAGGCTTCCTGGCACTGAACGGTGCCATTGCCAGTGGTGCCGAGGCGGCCATCATCCCCGAGATTTCGACCGAGGTTGACCAGTTGGCCGAACTCATCAAGAGCGGCTTCCGCAAGAGCAAAAACTCCAGCATTGTGCTGGTGGCTGAGAGCCCCATCACTGGCGGTGCCATGGGCTTGGCCGAGCGTGTTCGCAAGGAGTACCCGCAGTACGATGTGCGCGTGACTATCCTTGGACACCTGCAGCGTGGCGGATCGCCCACGGCATGTGACCGCATCCTGGCCTCGCGCATGGGTGCTGCTGCCATCGATGCATTGCTCGAGGGTCAGCGCAATGTGATGATTGGCGACTCCAACGAGGAAATCGTCTATGTTCCCTTCAGCAAGGCCGTTCACAAGAACAAACCCATTGACCCAGAGCTGGTCGAGACCCTGCGCCGCCTCTCAATCTAAGAGTGGCATCCTAGATAGTAAAGGAATTCCCTCCCATTCTCGATGAGTGGGAGGGAATTCTTGTCCCCGATTCAAGGGTAGGAATCAGACTGTCTTATTCAGCCTCTACTTCTTTGTCCATGTTGATGATTTTCCAGATGCAGGCAGCAAGGATTGCTCCGACAAACGGACCAACGATGAAGACCCAAAGTTCGCTCAAGGCTTTTCCACCCTCGAACAGAGCGGGGCCAATAGAACGGGCGGGGTTCACGCTCGTACCCGTATAGTGGATGCCCACCAGGTGAATCAGAATCAGCGACAGACCGATGGCGAGACCTGCCAGGTTGTTGGTGGCGCCGTTAGTCTTGCTCGTGGCACCGAGTACGACCAGCACAAACAGCATGGTCAGCACAATCTCAGCAATC
>JAFZAK010000013.1 GCA_017557285.1 Muribaculaceae bacterium | reverse complement strand
TAAACAAGAACTGAACCAAGCCATTGAGCACTTGTCACAGCTGGTTTCTTCGGTGCCCGATGCAATGTTGCGCGAGCACCTTGAGCAGGTTAAAATGAGCTACGACTTTATGCTACGATACCTATCGCAGGGTGTACTTGACCCTCAGCGAGATGACGTTTTGTGTCACATTGTCAATGAACTGAGTAGCTTGACAGACCAATGCGTCGTAGCCCTGCAAGAACGCGAGTCGCCCGAGGTCATCTATGCCCGACGTCGAGAATTGAGCAATGTGCGTCTTAGCGACCTGCTGGATCAGTACCGCACCCAGGTCAACAAGTTATCGTTGCTACAATCGGTCGATGACTCACAACGCGACCAGCAGGCACTGCTGCAAGTGACCAAGCAACGCGAGCAATGTGAGACCACAATTTTCAACAAAGTGTGGAGCACCTTCCCCACCCCCAAGGGCGATGCCGAACTCATAGAGCAATTCTTGGCTGACGAGACAATTCCCGTACCCGCCCGCTGCCTGATGGTGATGGCACTTTTCTTGGGACTGATGAAGTTTTATGACGAGACCAAACTGACACTTCTCATAGACTCTTACGCATCGTGCCATGAAACTGATGTGCAACTACGCGCCATCATCGCCGTACTGCTGACGATGAACAGTTATCGCCAACGCGTGAAGCGCTCACGGAGTCTACGACAACACATCGACGCGATGACCGAGGTAAAGAGTTTTACCGACGACATAGCGATGGTGATGTACCGCCTCATCAGTACTCGCAACACCGACCGTGTGACCCGGCAAGTGACACAGGACATTATTCCCGACATCATCAAGGCCAGTCCCGACCTGATGCGTAAACTCCGCGACCGCCGGTCTGAATTTGACCCCGACGAACTCGAGGGCAATCCCGAGTGGCAACAAATGCTTGAGGACAATGGTGTGGCTGCAAAGATGGAGCAGTTCAGCCAACTGCAACAAGAGGGCAGCGATGTTCTCATCAGCATGTTCTCTCGCCTGAAGTCGTTCCCGTTCTTCCAAACATTGAGCAACTGGTTTCTGCCTTATCATAGTGGCCACTCGGTAGTGATGGAATCATTTGGCGAGGAAGACAAGTTGATGCGCGATATGATTGCTCAGGCGCCCTTCATGTGCAACAGCGACCGCTACTCGTTCTGCTTAACCTTGCGGTCGATGCCCGAGAGTCAGCGACAACTGATGGTTTCGCAAACACGTCAACAGATGGAGGGTCTAGATGAGCTGGAAGCCGAGCAAGTGATTGAGCGCCGCAACCAGCGTCGTGACACCATTGCCACCCGTTGCGTGCAGGACTTGTACCGGTTCTTCAAGCTCTTCTCGCGTCGTGGCGAATTCCTTGCTGTGATGGACACCGAGATGGATTTCACCGCTCTGCCCTATCTGGCGACTTACACCGACGCGCCCGAGACTCTACAGGTCATTGCTGAATTCTACCTCAAGAACGAGTTTGACCACGATGCGGTCAAGTACTTTGAGCACCTGCTTGCCACGCAAGAGCAGACCGACCCCATCGTGCTTCAGAAACTGGGCTTCGCCCACGAACGTCTGGGCAACACGCGAGAGGCGCTCAAGCAATACAAGCGTTATGAACTTGCCAACGACAACGACCTGTGGACCTTGCGCCACATTGCCAGTTGCTACCGCAAGCTACACATACCCGACAAAGCACTGGAGTACTACGAGCGCATCGACCGCATCAAGCCTGGGCAAGTATCCACAACTCTCAACATGGGACATGCACTGCTCGAGAACGGGCGTATTGATGAGGCGTTGCAGTACTACTTCAAGGCCGATTTGATGGATGAGACCAAACATCGCGCTTGGCGTCCCATTGCCTGGTGTGACTTTCTGTTGGGCAATGACGAGCGAAGTCTGGATTACTACAACCGCATCATCGACGGCGGCAAAGCCACGATGAGCGACTATGTGAACCGGGGCCATGTTCACTTGTGTGGGCAGCGCATCGTTGAAGCCATCGCCGACTACCGCCAAGCACTCGCGTTGGCTGGCAATGATGGCGCAGCCTTGCGCGAGACAGTTCTTGCCGACTTGCCCCATCTTCGTGCCCGCGGCATAACTCAGCAGGATGTCATGTTGGTGCTGGATGCCGTTGAAGCCCCCCTCAGTCCCGCCTAAAGAGGAAAAGATTATATTTAACTACATTAACTCCGAAAAATGCTTTTTTCCACTCGTTTCGACACCCCACACGGCTTGGTGCCGTTTGATCAGATAACCATCGACATGTACGAGCCCGCCATCGATGAGGGCATTACTCGTGCGCAAGCCGAAATTGACGCAATCGCGAACAACCCCGAAGCGCCGACTTTCGAGAACACCGTTGTCGCACTTGACCGCAGTGGCGAGATGCTCAACCGCGTGTTGGGCGTGTTCTTTCCCATGCTCTCGGCCGATGCCGATGAACAACTGATGGAAATCTCCGAGCGTGTGACTCCCAAGTTGACCGAGCACAGCAACGCCATCACGCTTAACCGCGCGTTGTGGCAACGCATCAAAACAGTACATGACTCGTTTGACCGCGAAGCATATGACCAGGAAGACTGGATGCTGCTCGACAAGACCTACCGCTCTTTCTTGCACAGCGGCGCATCGCTTGAAGGCGAAGATCGTGAACGTTATCGCACATTGAGCAAACGCCTATCGGAATGCACTTTAAAGTTTGGACAAAATCACCTCAAAGCGACCAACGCCTTCGAGTTATGGCTTTCTACAGCCGATTTGGAAGGTTTGCCCGAGAGCGCAGTCGAGGCTGCCGCACATGCCGCCGCCGAGAAAGGTCGTTCAGGAGAATACTTGATCACGCTGCATGGCCCCAGTTATCAGGCCTTCATGAAGTACTCCAGTCGTCGCGACCTGCGTGAACAGCTCTATATGGCCTATAATACCCAATGCACCGACGGGGAATTCAGCAACATGGAACTATGCCGCGAGATTGCAAACACACGACTCGAGTTGGCACGGCTTATGGGCTGTGAGACATTTGCCGACTATCGCTTGCAGAATTCGATGGCTCAGACCCCACAAGCGGTCTTCGACATGCTCAACCAGCTGCGCGACGCTTACCAGCCCGCAATGAAGCATGAGTTGGAACGGCTGAAGGAATTTGCCACACAAGTCGAGGGACATGCTATAGAGTTGAAACCATGGGACTACAGCTACTATACCAACAAGGAACGCGACAGCCTGTTTCAGATTAACGACGAGTTGACGCGTCCTTACTTCCCGCTTGACCAAGTAATTGAGGGTGTCCTGGGCTTGGCGACACGGCTCTATGGTTTGCAGTTCAATCCCAACCCCGACGCGCCCGTGTTCCGCCCCGAGGTGAAAGTATATGATGTAACAGATGCTGATGGGCAATGGATGGGAGCACTCTATACCGATTTCTTCCCCCGCGCGACAAAGCAGAGCGGAGCATGGATGACTGCGTTCCGTGAGCAATATATCGACAAGCAGGGCAACGATGTGAGGCCATTGGTAACATTGACGATGAACTTCACTCGCCCCACAGATACCAAGCCTTCACTGCTCACCTTCAGCGAGGTTCGCACCTTCCTACATGAGTTTGGTCATGGGCTTCACTGCTTGTTATCGCGTTGCCGCTATGAGTCAACCTCGGGCACCAACGTCTACCGCGACTTTGTTGAGTTGCCCTCTCAATTCCACGAAAACTTCCTCACCGAACGTGAGTTCCTCGACAGTTTTGCACGGCACTACCAGACAGGCGAACGCATCCCTCAGGAACTCATCGACCGTCTCATTGCTGCATCGCAATACGGAGCGGGCTATGCTTGTCTGCGCCAACTGTCGTTCGGTCTGCTTGACATGGCATGGCACAGCATCACAGTGCCATATCAAGACGATATCGTCACGCTAGAGCGCGAGGCTATGCGTCCTGTACAAGCATTCAACCCCATAGAGGGTTGCTTGATGTCTCCCCAGTTTGGGCATTTGTTCTCGGGTGGGTATGCAGCTGGTTATTACGGGTACAAGTGGGCAGAGATTCTCGATGCCGATGCCTTCAGCAAGTTCCAGGAAGATGGCATTTTCAATCCCGAGACCGCACGTCAGTGGCACGACTGCGTGATGTCACGCGGCAGCAGCGATATGCCCATGACCTTCTACGAGCGCTTCCGTGGCCGCCAGCCACGAATAGACGCCCTTCTCCACCGCGACGGCATTGAGCAGTAAGCGATAAGCTAATGCCAAAAGCTAAGGTCTATAGTCTAAGGTCTAAAGTCTTTATTCATAGTGGAAGGTGATGAGGTCGAAGACTTTTCTTACTGCATCATTCATGTCATCGCATGGATACAGTTTTGTTGACGGGTTTGTCAGTTGACAGAAGGTCAGCGGATACCAGCATGGCGTATGCAGGTCGCTTTCGGTCTCTTCATTGTCGTCACGCTTCACATAAAATAGATGAATCGTCTTCTTCAGCGAGTTGGCATACATGATTTCGGCAATAGTGCCTGGGCAGGCTGCATCATTGACCACAAAAACAGCATCGGTACATTGTTCTATCATCTGCTTTTCGCATAGGATGATGTCTTCGGCTTTCCTTGTTTCGGCCTCGAAATAGAACGGGCCAATATACAGGACATTGTCATTAATGAGAATGCCGCTCATGTCCTTTGGCTTGACTAAAGCCTGCACGCTTCCCAACAGTTGCGCCCTGTAGTCCTCGGCAGCAACGATGTCGTAATCCTCATTACGACAATCAAAGCCGAAAGCCCCTCCGAAAAATAGTTTGTATTTCGCGTCCATAAGTGTATGTATTAATCTATGCCACAAAAGTAGTCATTTTAGGCAAGAAAACCAAATTTTGCAAGCAAAAATTTAGTCGAAAGAACTCAGCTGTCTTGGGGGCGTGCCCTATCTAATCTCGAGCTGGACGACGTTCTCGACGTGGTGGGTGTGGGGGAACATGTCGACAGGCTGAATCTCGGTGACACGGTACTTGGCATCGAGCATGGCGAGGTCGCGGGCCTGAGTGGCGGGATTGCAGCTAACGTAGACGATGCGGCGTGGCTCGGCGTTGAGGATAACCTGCACTACATCGGGATGCATGCCGGCACGCGGGGGATCGACAATCATCACATCGGGACGGCCATGCTCGGCGACGAAGGCATCGGTAAGCACGTCTTTCATGTCACCAGCGAAGAACAGCGTGTTGTCGATGCCGTTGACACGCGAGTTGAGGCGGGCATCCTCGATGGCATCCTCCACATACTCGATGCCGATGACCTGTCGCGCCTGGCGTGCAACGAAGTTGGCGATTGTGCCTGTGCCGGTGTAGAGGTCGTAGACGAGTTCGTCGCCGGTGAGTCCCGCCATGCGGCGCGCCACCTTGTAGAGCTCGTAGGCCTGGCGCGAGTTGGTCTGATAGAACGACTTCGGGCCCACACGGAACCGCAGGCCTTCCATTTCCTCCTCGATGTACTCGCGTCCGCTGAACAGGATGATGTCTTGGTCGGCGATGGAGTCGTTGCACTTGAGGTTGACGACATACATCAGGCTGGTGATTTGCGGGAAGCGGTCGCGGATGGCACCCATCACATCGTCGATAGCTGCCTGGTTGGGTTCGCTGAACACGACCACGAGCATCATCTCGCCCGTGCTGGCTGTGCGCACCATGATCATGCGCATCAAGCCTTGGTTGTTGCGAATGTCGTAGAACGAGTAACCCTGGCGGATGGCATAGTCGCGGATGAACAGGCGTATGTCATTGCTGATGTCGGCCTGCAGCCAGCAGCGCTTGATGTCGAGCACCTTGTCAAAGCTGCCGGGGATATGGAACCCCAGCGCATTGCGGTCGTCAAAGACCTCGTCACTCTGCATTTGCTCGGTGGTGAGCCAGGACTTGTTGCTGAAGGTAAACTCGAGTTTGTTGCGGTAGTGGCGTGTCTCAGCCGACCCCAAAATGGGGTTGATGGGCGGTATCTCGACCTTGGCGATGCGCTCTAGCGCGTCGACGACCTGCTGCTGCTTGTATTGGAGCTGGCTCTCATAGGGCAAGTGTTGCCACTTGCAGCCGCCGCACACGCCGAAGTGCTCGCAGAACGGCTCCACGCGCAGCGGACTGGGCGTGACCATTCGAGCGATTTGACCCTCGGCGAAGCTGTGCTTCTTGCGGGTTATGCGCAGGTCTACGACATCGCCGGGCGCGCCGTAAGGGATGAACACAACGAGGTCGTTCCAGCGGCCGAGGCTCTTACCCTCGGCCGCCACGCCTGTGATCTCAAAGTTCTCGATTATGGGGAGTGCTTTTTTCTTCATAAGTGAATGATGTCCCCCGTGGGACTGGATTTATAGTTACCAGATGGCGACGCGGTCGGCAGGGTCACGCCACATCTTGTCGCCAGGCTTGACATCGAACGCCTTGAAGAAGGGATCGAGGTTGCGGATGGCTACATTGACACGGTTCACACCCAGCGAGTGCGGGTCAACCTTGGTGCGACGCAGAATCTCTTCCTTGGTGATGTTTGCCGCCCAGACGTTGGCATAGCTGAGGAAGAAGCGCTGATCGGGAGTGAAGCCGTCAATCATTGTGTCACCCTTGCCCTGGTCGGTATGCTTGAAGGCAGTGTACGACACGCGCAGTCCGCCATGGTCGGCAATGTTCTCGCCCATAGTAAACACGCCGTTGGCATGGACATCATCAGCAACAATCTCGGCACTGTACTGCGCACCCAGTTTATCGGCGAGGGCTTTGAACTGGTCGGCATCTTCCTTGGTCCACCAGTCCACCATATTGCCCACGTGGTCGAAGTTGCGGCCTTGGTCGTCAAAGCCGTGCGTCATCTCGTGTCCGATAACCACGCCGATGGCTCCATAGTTGCTGGCATCGTCGGCAGTCGGGTCGAAGTATGGCGGCTGCAAGATGGCAGCGGGGAAGCAAATCTCATTACTCGAGGGCTCGTAGTAGGCATTGACGGTCTGGGGTGTCATCCACCAGCGGTCCTTGTCGACGGGCTTATCAAGCTGGCTGTACTCATAGTCGGCCTCGTGGATGCGTGCCTGGAGAACGTTACTCCAGTAGCTGCGCGCGGGGTCAATATCTATGTCGCTATAGTCGCGCCACTTGTCGGGATAGCCAATCTTGACGGTGAACGAATTGAGTTTGACCAGCGCGTTGACCTTGGTCTTGGGGCTCATCCAAGTGAGTCCGGCGATGTGCTCGCCCAGAGCGACCTTGAGGTTGTCGACCAACTGCTGCATCTTCTTCTTGCTCTCGGCAGGGAAGTATTTCTCGACATAGAGTTGTCCCACGGCCTCACCCAGCAGCATGTTGGGCACATTCAGCGCACGTTTCCATCGGGGCTGGTTGACCTGCTTGCCACTCATGGCGCGGCTGAACATGTCGAAGTTTGCCTGCTCAAAGTCATCGCTGAGGTAGTTGCTGGCGGCATTGATATACTTGAAGGCGAGGTAATCCTTGATTTCCTGGTCCTTGAGTTTGCCGAGCATTTCGTTGACCTTGGCTATGGACTTGGCTTGAAAGACGCAAATTGTCTCGACGTTCTTAAGTTTCAACGCGCCCAGATAGGTGTCCCAGTCGATGTTGGGATAATCGGCCTTGAGTTGAGTGAGCGTCGTCAGGTTATAGAGTTTGCTGTAGTCTCGTGTTTCCTCGCGCGTCATGGCAACCTGCGCAAGTGCGTTTTCGATTTTCATAACATTCTTGGCGGCTTTCTTGGCATTGCCTTTCTTGTAGCCGACAAGGGTGAAGAGTCGCTCGATGTAAGTGACATAAGCCTGACGCACCTTGACGGTATTGGCATCATTCTCGAGGTAATAGTCGCGGTCGCCCATGCCGATGCCGCCCTGCGTGAGATAGAGCATGTTCTGCTCGCTGTTCTTCAGGTCGGCCATCACCTGCGAGTTGAAGAACGCGTCGCTGATGCCGCGGTGCTGCCAAGCGATTAGCCGGATGAAATCGGCCCGCTTGGCGTTGTTGAGCATGGCCAAGTCGGCTTCGAGGGGCGCCCTACCCTCGCGGTTGAGGCGCAAGCTATCCATTCCCATGGCATAGAGGTCGCCCACTTGCTGCTTGAGCGAGCCATGCGGGTTGTTCGTTCCCAGGTGTGTGATGATGTCCTTGACCTGCTCGTTGCTGTTCTCGCGCAACTCGTCGAAAGTGCCGAATCGGGCATACTGCGGGTCGAGGGGATGAGCCTGTTGCCATCCGCCACAGGCGTACTTGTAGAAGTTGTCACCGGGGCGCACCGAGGTGTCGAGGTTGGCACGATCCACGCCCTTTAGGTTACCAGCTGCCATGCCCATGGTCATGACTGCGGCCAACGAAAGGAGTAACATCCGGGGGTGCCGCATGCTCCACCCTCGGTTACTCAGATTGTCGCTTTCAGCGACTTTTAATTCTTTGCTCATATTATTTGGTTTTTGTTATTTGTATCTTCTTTAAACTACATGTAGAGGCGGCGGTCTTCGAAGTCTACCTCGCGGTCGAGTTGGTTGATGAAGTCATCGAAGACATCCTGCTCGACATCGCCCAATGAGAATTCCTTCTCGGCATCTTTGCGAATGAGGTCTATCCACTTGCGACGCGCGTCAATGTAGTCAGCGTGGATGCGGTCGAGCGTCTCCTCGGTCAGCTCGTCCAGGCCGTAGTAGTCCAGGATGAGGCGATAGCTCCACGTCCACCGCAGTTCGTTGTAATTGTTGTTGATGGCCTTGAATCGGTAGATGAGTGCTGCGATGGTATCCAGCTTTCCCTCAATCAAGTCATCGACCACCT
>JAFZAK010000159.1 GCA_017557285.1 Muribaculaceae bacterium | reverse complement strand
TTGTAGATGGTGGGGCCATCCTTCCACATGATGCTGCTGCCCAACTTGATCTTGGTCTGTGACTCAAAAACCGGCTCCTCAACCTTGATGCTGATAGCCGCCACGATGCCGTTGCGGATGTCGCTATACTCGAAGTTCTTGCCGTAGAACTCCTTGATGGTGCGCGACAATGCCTCGCGGAACGCGCTCTGGTGCGTTCCGCCCTGGGTGGTATGCTGGCCGTTGACAAACGAGTAGAACTCTTCGCCCATCTGCGCGGCATGGGTGATGACCACCTCGACGTCGTCGTTGCGGAAGTGCATGAGCGGGTACAGCGGCTCGCTGGTCATGTTCTCTTTGACCAGGTCGCTCAGTCCATTGCGTGAATGGTAGCGACGGCCGTTGTAGATGATAGTGAGTCCGGTGTTGAGGAAGGAGTAGTTCTTAATCATCGTCTCGATGATGTCCTCACGGAACTCATAGTTCTTGAAGATGGTGCCATCGGGAGTGAAACGCACGAGCGTACCGTTCTCCTCTCCCTCATCGGCAGGCATGATGCCGGACTCCTTTTCGACCAGTCCCTCATGATAGGTGACCGCAGAGCATTGTCCGGCCCTCACGCAGCGGATATAGAATGTTGACGACAACGCGTTGACAGCTTTGATACCCACGCCATTGAGTCCCACCGAGCGCTTGTAGGTCTGTGTGTCATATTTAGCGCCGGTGTTCATCTTGGAGGAGGCGTCCTTGACCTGGTCAAGGGGTATGCCACGGCCATAGTCGCGGATGGAAACCGTGCCATCCTCAACGTCGATGGTGATGGTGGGCTTGGCGAAACCTGTGTTGAACTCATCAATACAGTTGTCAAAGACCTCCTTGATGAGCACATAGATGCCGTCGTCGCTTTGTGAGCCATCGCCGAGTTTGCCGATGTACATACCGGGGCGTTGGCGGATGTGCTCTCGCGGCGAAAGCGTGGTTAGCTTTTCATATCCACCGAAGTCATTTTCTTGCTGCTCGGTGATGATTTCTAGTTCTTCTGCCATATTTCTTCAACTTCCGAGGCAGAGCCTCGGACTACCTGACGGCCCCGTGGCTTCTTGTCTCGTGTATCTTGCTTCTTTTTATTTCAAACTGCAAAGGTAATGATTTTTTGCGAGACTATCAAAATAATCGTCTTGCGATGCGTGCTGAGCCACGTTTTCCTTTGACTATCCGACGATAAAGCCATTGTGTGATGGGTTTTACCACACTGTCCCAGTAAAGCGAGTTATCATAAGTGTACCACAATAGTTTATAGGCTATCTTGGCTTGCAGGCGCGCATGCTTGAGCGCCCCTTCACGCTCATAGTGAGCAGCCAACACCAGACGGCGATAGTAAATCAGCCGGTTATAGCGCTCCTGATCTTTCACCTTCGAAATGCGTATGGCATCTTCGGCCAAATCTAGGCTGCACTCCCACAACCCGGCTCTTGTGTGGAACTCTGTGCCCGTGATGGAGTCGGCTCGGTTGTGGTTGATGAGGATGAGCGGTTCGGTGTTCAGCCATGCCAAACGCGGATTTTTCAGCAACAACCTGATTCCCAGTTCCCAATCGTTCCATACTGGCAACTCCGCGTCCCATCGTTTGGTTTCGGCGAAGAAATCGCGTCGGACGGCATAACGCTGCGTAGCCAACTGGCTGTGCAGGATTTGTACCGCCATCATGTCGCGGCGGAAGAATGGGGCCTCGCGTCTTGTTCCGTCAGGGAAACAGAGCCATGCGCGCGCCGAGATTATGTCCAGTTGACCTTGACGCTTCTCAACCTGTCTCGCATACTCCTCAACGAGTGTTGGTTCCATCTGGTCGTCACTGTCGAAGAACATGACCCATTGTCCCGTAGCCTGGTCGAAGCCTCGGTTCCGTGCAGCTCCCGCCGTGCGCTGCTCTTCTTGTGTCACCACCACCTGGAAGTCGGGAGCGTCATGCTTGTCTTTGAACTGCTTGAGCACATCCAAAGTGTTGTCTTCGCTATGGTTATCCACAAGCACGACCTGTAGTGGGCGATGTGTCTGCGCCACGACGGTGTCAAGTGTCTGCTGCACCACCTTGGCGCGGTTATAAACGGGTATGATGATAGTGAATAGCATGATGTCGTTCCGAAAAAACTTGTAAAAGTACAAAAAAATTAAGAATTAAGAATTAAGAATTAAGACAAATCTTGCAAGTTCTCTTAGTTCTCAATTAAAAGCACTATCTTTGTGGCGAAATGAGGATTCTATTTGTTGGCGATGCGAGCAATTTGCACAATTGCCTTGCACGGCAGTTGCGCCAGATGGGTCACGACGCGGTCGTGGCCTCTAATGGTTCACGGTGGATGGACACCTCTCGCGACATCGATCTGAGCCGCAGGCCCGGTCGCTTGGGTGCAGTGCGCTATGTGTTGGATGTGCTGCGCGCCTTGCCTCGCATGCGTGGCTACGACATCGTGCATCTGTCCAGCCATATCTTCCTCGACTTGAAGCCTCAGAAGGTGCGTCGGGTGTTTGACTACCTGCGGCGTCAAAACGGCAAGGTGGTGCTCTCAGCCCTGGGCACCGACTGCGTGTACTACAACGCGTGCCACGACGGACATACCTACCGCTATAGCGACTACCTCGTGGGTGACCAGCCTAGCCCTTACTATCGATCGGGCGAATACCTTGCTCAGCAACAGGACAATTGGCGCCTGCCCGCGATGCAGTCTTACAGCGACTATCTGGTGAGCCATATCGATGGTGCCGTAGCCTGTCTGTGGGAGTACTATGCTGCCTACCGCCCTGTGTTGGGCGACCGCGTGGTGTACGCCGGCATCCCCATCGACACCGACTCGTTGTCATTGCGCCCACTCGAGCAAGCGCCTGAAAAGGTGCGGTTCTTCATCGGCATCCAGCGCGACCGCACGGTCGTCAAAGGCACCGACCGCCTGCTGGACGCCTTGCGACGTGTCCACGACCGCTATCCCGACCAATGCGAGATGGAGGTAGTTGAGAACCTTCCGTATGCCGAATACACAAGCCGCATGCGTGCCTCGCATGTACTGCTTGACCAGCTATACAGCTACACACCCGCGACCAATGCCCTGATTGCGATGGCACAAGGACTGGTGGCGGTGAGCGGTGCCGAACCCGAGTACTATGACCTCATCGGCGAGAACGAGAACCACCCGATTGTCAATGTCACGCCCTATGATGATGCTGACATCGACCGTCAACTGGAATACATCATTCAACACAAAGACCGCCTGCCGCAATGGAGCCGAGAGAGCCGCGAGTTTGTGCTCAAGCACAATGCCGCCCCGCTGGTTGCCCAACGGCACCTGGACTTCTGGGCTAGCCCCCTAGTCCCCTAAAGGGGGAACTAATTATGATTCATAGAATGACCCTTCAACTGCTCATATCCACGATTGACCGCGGCATAGACTATGTATGTGACTTGGTTCTGCCGCCGGCAAGCGACATCAGTTATGTGGTGTCGTGGCAGCACAGCACGGCCGATGACGACCGCACTTTGCCCGCTCCGCTGGCTCGCGAGGATGTGCAAGTAGTACACATGGAAGGTCGCGGGCTGAGCCGCAACCGCAACCACTGCTTGGCGCATGCCACCGCTGACCTCTGCCTGATTTGCGATGATGACTGCCGCTATACTCTCGACGGGCTGCAAACGGTCATCACAACCTTTGAACAGAACCCAGACACCGCCCTAGCCGCGTTCATGATGCAATGCCCAGGCATGTCGAAGCCCTACCCTACCGACATCTGCTCACTGGCCGACACGCCTGCGGGCTACTACCCGTCGTCGGTCGAATTGGCATTCCGTCTCGAGGCAGTGCGTGACCGTTTGCAATTCAACGAGCACTTCGGGCTGGGCGCGCCGTTGTTTCATTGTTGCGAGGAAGAGATTTTTGTACACGACGCCTTGTCGCTGGGGTTGCAGTGCCACTTCTATCCGCTGACCATTGTTGAACACGACCACCCCACCACCGACGCAAGCCGTGCCACAACACCCGGTGTACTCATGGGCAAGGGGGCCTATCTGTACATCGGCTACCGCCCCAAGATGTTTTTCTATCCTTGGCCCATTGCCTGGCGCTTACACAAACAACACGGGGTCAGCTTCGGCTATGGCCTGCGTTACCTCTACAAGGGTCTGTTCCATATACTGCGGCATCCGCATCTGGCGACCGCTGGCATCATAAAAAAACGCTAGCCCAAAAGCTAGCGTTTTTTATGCGTTTAAACAGTGAAATCAGATGTGTCGGGCGACTGCAGACTCGAGTTGCGAACCGTCCTCTACACGCTCGACGATGTCACCATTTGCAATCACGAAGGTTGTGGGTACGCCCATGACCTGATAGATGCCGAGGGTTGTCGAGTTCTGTCCTTTGGGGTCGTAAACAGTGATCCAGGGCAGGTTCTTCGCAGCCTGGCTCCAGAAGACATTGTCCGTATCGAGGCTAATCTGATAAATCTCCATCCCACGGCTTTTGTACTTCGTGTAGATGTCGTTGAGCAGCTTGTTGAACACGGGCGAGAACTCTGCCTGGTAGATGGTGAAATTGAGTAGCACGAGGCGGTTCTTCTGCGCCACCTGCTCCAGGCTGTGTGTCGTGCCGTTATAGTCTTGCAGCTTGATGTCGATGAGCGATGTGACCTCGGCCTGGATGGTGTCGGTGGGAGCCTTCGCTGCCCTGCGGCGCTGCTGTCCCTGCGTTAGCACTTGCACGAGATAGTCAGTGCGCGGGTCATTGGGCTTGAAAGTATAGAACGCATTGGCGACAGCCCCAATGATGCGCAGGTCCTCGTCGTTGAGCGGGTCAAACAGCGGGTTGTCATCGACATACTTGTTGATGGCATAGTATGCGACAATGCCGCTGGGATCTGCGACAATCTGCTCTGCAAGTTTGCGTTTCCATTCCTTCATCTGCTCTGGTGTTGCCTTTCCGCCCGCCATCTGCAGTGCCTCCTTGTCAATCTTCATCACTTGCACGGCATGGTCACTGCCCGCGACAGTATAGTCGGTGGCGAATGAAGCCAACTTGGTGTTGATGGTCAGGTGGTCCAAACTGTCGATAGGGAAACAGATGGCCTTGTCACCTAGACGCAGGCGGTAGATGTTGGGGAACTCGGGCGCCTCAGCAGCAATGCTGAAAGAACCGTTAGCACTTGTGTTGAGCGTATCGACCGGGAACCAGTATCCATTGCTCGACATTTCCAGCACGAGTTGTGTCGAGTCGTTTGCTCCCTCGACGGTTCCGTCGACCTTGAATTTGTTGTTGCTGCACGATGCCATCATGGCAAGTATGGCCAGCATCATCAAGATATGTTTCTTCATTTCTCCTTTGATTGAATTGATAATTATTTTCTGATTAAGTTATTCGAGGACAAATGTGACCAGTTGTGGATAGTGGTCGCTTCCCCCTGCCCGGTCACAACGGTAATCCATTGCCTTGAGTCCACCGCGATAGAAGATGTGGTCAATCTTGAAGTAAAACCTGTCGCGATTGAAGGTGAAAGTAGGCCATCGCCCGCACTCGGCGAATGCATCATTGTAATCCTTTCCACGGACGGTGCGATAACAATATGATCCGGGTGTGTCGTTGAAGTCTCCACAGACAATCACATTGGACGGCATGTCCGGGCTATCGAGGAAGGTGCGCAACTGCATAGCCTCGCCAGCCCTACGCCGGAATGCCCCCGCCAACTTGCTGAGTATCGAATACCTCACCTGGGACACGTCACTACGGCCTTCCAACTCGTTTCGGGTGAGTTTTTTATAAAGTTCCTTGTCGTCTCGGCTCAGCCCAATGGACTGAAGATGCACATTGACGATGCGCAGTGGCTTTCCCGCCACTTTGAGATCAAATGCCTTGGC
>JAFZAK010000158.1 GCA_017557285.1 Muribaculaceae bacterium | reverse complement strand
TGTTGTATTTTTTGATAAATTACGCTGCGTCTCGGAAGTAAAAATAAAAAATTCTTTTTTTATTTTGTACTTCTCTCAACTTGCAGTAATTTTGCGCTCAACAGAAAGAACAAGATTATGACAAGACGCATTTTGACTTTGATGACTGCTGTGGCGATGACCACTGCAGCATGGGCTTGTACTAGCCTGATGGTGGGCAAGAATGCCAGTGCCGATGGTTCGGTAATGTGTACCTATAACGCTGATTCGTTCGGCACGTTTCGTAGCATGACTTACCTGCCGGCGGGAACGCATGCGCCAGGTGAGATGCGCCGCATCATTGACCGCGACAGTAAGGAATACCATGGCGAGATTCCTGAGGCTCCAGTTACCTACAGCGTCATTGGTAATATCAACGAATGGCAGGTGGCCATCGGAGAGACCACCTATGGTGGTCGCAAGGAATTGAAAGACTCGACGGGACTCATCGACTACGGTTCGCTGATGGATCTGGCACTGCAACGCGCCAAGACCGCCCGTGAGGCCATCCAAGTCATGACGACGCTTGCTGAGAAGTATGGCTACTGCAGCACGGGTGAGCTGTTCAGCATCTGCGACCCCAATGAGGCATGGATAATGGAGATGGTGGGCTGCGGTCCCGGCAGCAAAGCTGTCGCCTGGGTCGCGTTGCGTGTGCCCGACAATGCCATCTGCGCCCACGCTAATCAGAGCCGCATTCGCACCTTTGACCAGAAGGACAAGAAGAATGTTTTGTTCTCAAAGAACTGCATCACATTTGCGCGTCAAAAGGGATGGTTCAACGGCAAGGACAAGGACTTTAGTTTCTACAATGCCTATGCCGAGGACAATTTCCGCGCTCGCCGCATCTGTGAGGCGCGCGTGTGGACCATCTACCGCCGCTTTAGCGAGGGCTTCGGTGAGAAGTACTTGCCGTTCGTGCTAGGCAAGCAGTTAGACACCGAGCCGATGCCCCTGTGGATAGTACCCAACCGCAAACTTACGGTTGCTGATGTGCAGGAATGCCTGCGCGACCACTATGAGGGTACACTGCTCGACATGACCAACGACCCTGGAGCCGGTCTATATGACTCGCCTTACCGTCCAACCCCCTTATATTATAAGGTGGATAGTCTGGAGTGCTTCAACGAACGCCCCATCGCCACGCAGCAGAGTGCGTTCTCATGGATTGCACAGATGCGCTCCTGGCTGCCGCGACAAGTGGGCGGAGTGATATGGTGGGCCAATGACGATGGTAACATGGCTGCCTACACGCCCGTGTACTGCTGCAGTACGCGTCAGCCGCTTTGCTACAACACGCCGGGTGCTGACTGCGTGACCTTCAGTCGTGACAATGCCTACTGGGTATGCAATTGGGTGGCAAACATGGTATACCCGCGTTATAGTCTGATGTTCCCGAGTCTGCAAGCCGTACGCGACTCGCTTGACAACAGTTACCGCGTGTTGCAACCCCAGGTCGAGGCGCAAGCCATTGAACTGCTCCGCACTGACGAGGCTGCTGCTGTGCGTTATCTCACCGACTATGGCTGCCAGAAAGGTGACGAGATGATTGCCCGATGGAACCAGTTGGCCGAGTACCTCATCGTGAAGTATAACGACATGGTGGTGCGTGCCGAGGAGAACGGGCGTTTCAAGCGCACCAAGACGGGCTTCAAGCCCATCTTGGAAAAGCCAGGCATTCCCGAAAAGACGGCACGCCGCATTGCTCGTGAGGCCAAAGGCCATTTGACAAATTGATTTTTAGGCAAAAAAGCACAAGCCGCCAATTGATTGTGATTCAGTTGGCGGCTTGTTGCTAACAGCTAATAGCTAATTGCTCAAAGCAGGCAGTACGACAAAATCGATGAGGTTTGAGCCGCCGTAGCCCTCGCCGTTGGAGTAGTTGCCGTAGATGTGATACAAGCCGTCAGGGACGCGTTGACCGGTATTATTCTTCAAGTTCCATGTGCAGGGGAAGGTGTCGGTCTGTTTGCTCCAGACGAGATTGCCATTGATGTCGGTGACACGAAGGTTGACCAGGGGTGGGTTGGTCAGCGAAAAATCTGTCAGGTCGATGCTCACCTCGTTGCTGTTGGCAATGTCCGATGCCTGTAGACGCAGGTTGCTTTGACTGCTGACAACGAAATTGATGTGTTGTGTAGTCGTGTTCCCGCAAACGTCCGAGACAGTGAAGTCCAGCGTATGACGCCCTGCCGTAAGGCTATTGAGTGGCATGGCGATGTCGAGTTTTCGTCCTTCGTTACTAACTTTTGCCAGGTCTTTGGCGAGGTTATAAGATGTTTTCCCGCCATCGAGCGTGAGGCGCATGCTGCGTCCCATGGATAGTTGTTGGGTGTTGAAAGCGGTATTGTCGGTGGCATGGATATAGAGTGTAGCCTCGGGACCGACTGTGGCGTTTGCAGCGAACTCTTGCTCGTTGTTAAGATACATTGCCTGTATGACGGGACTGACCTTGTCGTTCACGGCAAGGCTAGCGTTATAGTTGTTCTTTTGCAACTGGTCATATATGCCGTTGACCATGTTTTCAGTTCCGTCTTCGTGTGCATAGACCGAGAGCAACATGCTGCCGTTGCCTGTGTGGCTGAAGCGGGGCATGATGCCTGTGCCATGGAACTTTCCATTGACCACACGACCAGTGACTTGGAGCAACTTTTCGCGTGGATAAGGCAACGACATCGTTTCGCCTTTGTGCGTCCCGGTGCCATTGATATATTCAAGACAGGTGCGTTCGACATCGTAGATGGTGAATGTGGCTTCGCCGTTGAAGTGGGTGTTGGTCTGGGATGGGTTCCACTCGGTAAGCACTTGTGCATCAATCGTGACACGTTGCAGCGGCGATACGCCAATAGTCGCACTGCTCGACAATTGTGTTCCGTTTATGGCAGTTATCTTGAACAACGGCTTGGGGTAGTTGACTTGCAACGCCGGGTCACCCAGCAATACCCAGTTGAACTTGTTGGTGTTTGAAGTTGCATAGCAATTCTTTGATGCCACATAACAATCACCCAATCGTGGCATAACCCCTGTGTCGTGGTAGCTGAACATTTTGGTGGTGAACGCACGGTTGACATCGTCGTTCATTGTAGCAATCACTTGTCGGCTGGTTGTATAGAGTGCTATGGCACCTCCGTCACGTTTGTGGAACATGAGTTCGGCCATACCACGTTCGTCGCTGTCAAATCGCGCCACGTCGCAGCAGGCGGTGGTCATGATGGGCAGCCGTGAATATGCGTTGTTTTGCACATGCTTGGAAGTCCACAGTCCGGTAACAGACATGCTCGTCGCACCCGCGTGGCCAACATAGGTGGCAAAGTATTGTCCCTCGTTGAACATCTCCTGGATGTGCCGGGTTGCTTCGTCTGAGGAGCGTTTCTTCTCCTCCTTGTAGCTTTCTGACAGTTTCAACGGGAACATTCTGACAAATGCCATATCTCGAATCATCTGCGTTTTGGCGTCGTTGTCGATGATATAACCGATGCCGGCGGCCTGTGACTCGTGCATCTGATATTCAAAGTAGAGGGTGTCGCCCTCGGCATTCCTTTTGACGAGAGGACCCTCTTCCTTGAATGCGCTATTCTCAGCCCATAGGCTATAGTTGTTGCGCCACGGCCCATAGTCGGTCGAATAGACATAACCATAGAGCTTGTCGACGGCTTCGGCAGCTTCGGTGGTATTTGCCACAGGCATATGTCCAATGCCGAGGCATAACACATCGGATGAGATTTTTTGTCCTGAGCCGTCGAGTAGATAGCCATAGAAGTCATCATTGATGTAACTGCTGCTCTCGGCATTGCTTTTGGGCGAGACGTAACTGACAATGAGATTCTGTTTGCCAGTAACCAACCCACGGTTGTCAAAGCTGAAGTTGCCGAATAAAAGCAGATACTTGAACCTATTCGGGTTGCGGTCGTAGAACATCTTGCACAGCAAACGGATTGCCATGGCATCGGGTGTGCCGCCCGAAAACTCGTTGAACACTTGTTCCTGATCTAGCACGAGCACTTCCATGTGGTCTTTGAGCTTGTGCAGGTTAGCCACGCGTTGGGCTTGCTGCATAAACTCATGATTGGTGATGATGAGCATGTCGGGTGTGGTCAGCCCATGCAAGTTCTGGTTCTCGATAACCTCATATCCTGCGAGTTCGTGCAATGTGCTTGTTGGGTCAAAGGCTACATACTGTCGAGGCGTGGATGTTGCTCCAGGGGTGAATTGTGTATATTGTCCTACAGTGCGGGTCTGCATCATCATTGGACTCGCGGGGTTGGTAACATCCCACACCAAGATGCCGTTTCCTTGGACCTGAACGATGTCGTTGGCGGCCGATTGTACCAATCCCATCATGCACTGCGCTCCTTGATGCCCGTCAAGACGGTTATAGTGGTTGTAAGTGACGGTGAAGTAGTCGAGTTTGTTGAGGTGTAACACGGCTTCCTCATCATTGGGCACGACAGAGACCGAGTAATTGAGCGTGCCGTTGTGGCACGTGTCGGGTAGGTCCATCCAGACCATATATTGGTCAACATCGGGATTCACTTGGTAAAAAGTGTAGGTGGCAGTACTACCCTGGATGGTTGACGCGTTGGTGGAGTAGGGTACATCAATCACTTGCCCAGCGACGGTGAGGCGGCATGCTAACTTGCCACTGACCGATATGTTGCTGCCTGACTTTTTTCTTACGACTTGCGCTGCCACGCGGCTGGTGAGACCCAGACGTGTGTCGCTGGGGTTGATGAGCTGGAAGTCGAATGAATGGCCCAGGTCTTCGCCCAGAAGCTCACTGCCAGTGAATCCGGCCGAAACCAACTCTTTCTCATGAAGCAGGGCATCGAGGCTGGTGTTGACCAGTTGTGGGTTGCTTTGAGAATTGAAGCTCTGTGTCGTCAGATTGGCATTGCCCGAATTGCTCTGGGTCAAGAGGTAATAGGCTTTGACAGAATAGGTGTTGCGTGAGTGCTTGTAGTGTGGTTTGGGTGTGGCTTCGAGACTGTAGCTCACAGGTCCAGAGGCATAAAAGCAAATCTTGTCGGCGTTGCGCAGCACAGGAATCTGTTGGAGATCATCGGGCAGGTCATCGTTAAGGACCTCATCGAGCATTTTCCCACCATAACCATAGACCTGAATGTTGCTGGTGCCGTCGAAGCCCATCTGAATGAGCTGTTCAAGAGTGATTTGGTGCATTCCCGTCTCTGTGACGGCAATCTTTACCCAATGGCCATTGGCGAGCCTTGACTGATTGGTAAAGTGCGACAAGGGCAACGCATGAGTCATCAACGTCGTCATTGCCAAGAACAACGCCGCCGCCATGGTGGTAAGATTTGTTTTATGCATCATGGTAGAAAATGGCTTGTCAATTATTTAAAGGGTTAAGCACCACAAAATTGATGATGTTGGTGCCGCCATATCCCTCCTCGTTCTCATAGTTGCCATGAATCTTGTATAGTCCGGGCTTGACGCGTTTTCCATGCATGTTGGTTAAGTTCCACGTGAAGGGGAATGAATTGACATTTTGTGCCCACACTAGTTCACCCTTGATGTTGGTAACTTTCAGGTTTACACATGGTGGCTCGGTCAACGAGAATGAGGTGAGGTCAATCTCTGCTTGCTCCCAGCTAGCCTGCTCGGTGGCTTCAATGGTGATGTCGTTGCATGAAGTGACCACAAACGCGATGGTGTGGTTTGTGCGGTTCCCGCAGATGTCGGCGACCGAGAAGTCGAGGGTGTGTCGACCAGGCATCAGGCCTGTTAGCGGCATGGCGATGTCCAGCGTTCGGCCTTCGTCGCTGAGCTGTACATGGTTCTTGACCAAGTTATAAGATGTCTTGCCATTGTCGAGTCTCATTGTCATGCCTTGTCCCAAGGGTTGCTGCTGGACATTGAATGCAATATTGTCAGTAGCATGGATATACAGCATGGCGTCGCTGCTGACCTGTGCTGATGCGGCAAAGTCGTCGGCATCGTTAAGATACATTGCCTCAATGACCGGTGCCTGGTCATCTTGCACGGTGTTAGTGCCATTATATGTACCAATTCTCAGTTGGTTGTTCAAACCGTTGACCATTTGGTCGGTTCCTTCCTCATGAGCATAGACACTGATGGTGCACATCCCGTCCTTAGCACGCTCAAAGCGCGGGATGACGACCGAGCCGTTGAACACTCCATTGACAACCTTGCCAGTAACGCGTGTGATGAGTTCCTGAGGATAGTATGCAGTATGTTCCTCTCCCTCATGGTCGCCGGTACCGGGAACGGTCATGAATGTGCGCTTGACGTCGTAGATGGAGATGGTTGCGTCGCCGTTGAAGTTGGTGTTGACCGTTGTCATGTCATCCTCGTTCATCACCTGTGCGACGATTTGCAGTTGCTGCAGTGGCCGAGTGGTTACTGTATTACTTTCAGTAAGGGTGGTGTTGTTGAGCTTGGTGACCTTAAACAGTGGCTTGGGGTAGTTGATTTTTATGGCAGGGTCGCCCAGTAGCAGATAGTTGAGCTTGTTGGAGTTGCTGGTGCGGCCATAAGACAATTTTGCTGCACGGTACACCTCTCCCAACGTAGGCATCCGGTGGGTAGAGTTGTAGTTGAACATTGCCTTCGTGAACGCACGGTTGAGCCAGTCGTTGCTGTTCGAATAGACCTGTCGTGCCGTGGTGAACAGGGCGATGGCACCGCCATTGCGCTGATGGAACATTGCCTCTGCTATACCTTGATGATCGCTGTCAAATCGAGCCACGTCGCAACATGCTGTGGTCATGATGGGCCAGTTGGTATAATTGTTTGATGTGACATCTGTTGATCTCCAGAGGCCACTATGAGTAAAGGAGTTGGCTCCAGCATGCCCTACATAAGTGGCAAAGTATTGTCCCTCGTTGAGCATCTCTTGGATGTGTTTGCGTGCGTTGGATGACGACCGTTTCTCTTCGGCTTTGAATGTCTCGGCAACATCCTTAGGAAACATGCCTACAAATGCCTTGTCAACCATCATCTGGATGTTTAGGTCGTTCTCCATGATGTACCAGATGCCGTCGGCTTGCTTCTCGTGCAGGCGGTCCTCGTTGCTGCCAGAACTCTGCTCGGCCCAGAGGCAATAATTGTTTCGCCATACGCCATAGTCGGGCGAAAGCACGTATTCATAGAGTTTGTCAACATCGCTTTTGGCCTCGGAAATACTGGACGAAGGGATGCGCCCCACGGCAATCTGCAGCGAGTCCGACGAGATGATGACTCCGGAATTGTCGCTGAGGTATCCGAAGAAGTCCTCGATGACATGGCTGTTATCATCATAATTGCTCACAGCAGTCTCGTAGCACATGAGCCGGTCTTTTTTCCCTGTAACGATACCACGATTGTCAAAACTGGAGTGACCGAACAGGAGAAGGTTCCTGAACTTGGTCTTGTCGCGGTCATAGAACATTTTGCACAACAACCGATAGGCCATGGCACTGGGCGTGCCGCTGGAGAACTCGTTGAACACTTGTTCCTGATCGATCACGGCAACATCCATGCCGTCGAGTTGGCGATGCAGTTGTGCAACGCGCTCGGCCTGAGGCATGAAAGTGCTGTTGGTGATAATCAACATGTCGGGCACCGACATGGCGTGCAAGTTCTGGTTCTCGACCTGCTGATAGGAGTCAATCTTGAGCAGTGTGCCGTCGGGGTCGAAGGCAACATACTGGTGCGGGTCTAATTGTTCGCCAGGGGTGAAATAGACCTGGTCGTCAACAACTTGTACCTCCATATTGCTTGGATGGATGGGGTCGGTGATATCCCATACTAACGTATTGCTGCCGGCTGTGATACCCACCTTGTCCGTTGCACTGGTGTTGAGATAGGCCATCGGGCATTGGTCGGTAGGTTGCCCCGAGAGCATATTGTGGTGCTTGTAGGTAAAGATGAAGTAGTCAAGCAGCGAAACCTGTGCCAAGCCTTTACCGGTTGTCTCGATGACCTCATAGCGCAGCGTGCCCTTGCCATCGCTTGAAGCCACAGTAGCAGTTTCGGTGCCTTCGCCTGACTCATAGAAAGTGTAGTTTCTGGTCGCGCCAGGCACGTATCCTGAGGTTGCGGTGTAGGGCACCTCGGTAGTCGTTCCGTTGGAGGTGAGATAGCAGTGGAACTGTCCTCTCACAGCACTCGTTTGGTCAGAGGCAGAAATGCGCTTGATTGTCGATGCGATGCGCGTGGTCAGGTAGGTTGTTTCATCGCTGGGATTGATAAGTTGAAAGTCAAATGTGCGGGTTCCTTGCGTGATGTCCTCGCCAAGTAACTCTGTGCCAGTGAACGATAGTGAACGCAACTCATTCTCGTGCAAGACAAAGTCGTAGCTGGTTAAGACAGGATTGTTGGCTGCATTATCGTAAGTCATCACGGCCGGGTCTAAGGCAGACTCATCATCTCCATCGGTAAGGAAGTAGTATCCCTGAAGACTATAGGTGTTGCGCTGCCTTGTAAACTGAGGATAGGTGGCTCCTTGCTTGAAACTCATGAGCACGTTACCCACAGCGTAGAAGCAAATCTTGTCGTCTTGTCTCATGGCTGGAATCTGCTGGAGGTCGTCGGGCAGGTCATTGTTGAGCACTTCGCCCAGCATTTTGCCTCCGTAGCCGTAAACCTTGACGCGGGTGGGGTCGGTGAACCCCATCTCGGCCAATTGTTCTCGGTCGATTTCGTAAATGCCAGTCTGGGAGACTGCAACCTTGATCCATCGACCTTGTGACAGGCGTGAAGATTGTGCAAAGTGGTTGGCGTCAAGTGCTGACGCACTCAGCGTTGCGCAGGTTGCAAGTAGGGCGCACGCCATGAATTGAAGAACTATCTTGTTCATTTTTCAGAATTTGCTTCTTTTGTCTTGACCTGTTTCTCGGGTTGTTATGAAATAATTGACAACTGATTATTGTTTTACCGGATCCATCACAATGATGGGCATGATATTGGTGCCGCCATAGTTTGCACCGTCATTATATTGTCCAAATAGTTTGTACAACCCAGGAGCTACTCTTTCTCCTTGATTGTTGGTCAGGTTCCATGTGTAAGGTAGGGCGGCGGTGTTGGCGCTCCACACCAGTTCGCCGCGCGCGTTCACCACCTTGAGTGTCATAGCAGGCACATTGGTCAGTTCTGTCTCGTCAAGGTCGATGGTTGCTTCTTCGATTGCCACCAAGTCGGCATTCTTGAGCGAGATGGTGCTTTGCCCGCCCACCATAAAGTAGATGGAGCGTTCAGTGACGTTGCCAGCAACGTCCTGTACGCTGAACGTCAGTGAGTGTTGACCGGGCGTAAGTCCGTTAACGGGGAAGTCGAGCTGCAGCATCTTACCGCCATCGCTGATGGAGACAAAATTCTTGATAAGGGTGTAGTTGGTGGCTCCATTGTCGAGGTGAAGCGTGGCTGTACAACCAACTCCCATGCTCTGGTTGTTGAATGCTACGTCGTCGGTAGCGGTGACATGGAGAATAGAATTCTCGGGCACTGCGCCTCCTTGCTCAAAGGTGGCTTGCTCATTGAGATACATCAGCTCAATTACCGGGGCGGCATCATCTTGCACAGCAACTTGCTCGTCATAAGTCGTAGCAACTACTTTTGTACTCATGCCGTTGACCATATTGGTTGAGTTGTCTTGATGCGCATAGACGTGTATGGCCAGTTGCTCACCAGGTTGGGCTTTGATATAGCGAGGTATGACCGCTGTTCCGACAAAGTGCCCGTTCTGCACTCGCCCTTGTACCTCGACGAGCAGGTCGCGCGAATAATATATGTTGCCTGAGATGGATGTATAGTTGCTCGAATACGAGCCATACTTGAGCAGGCGTTCGCAGTCGTAGACTGATAGGGTAGCGTCACCATTAAAGGTTGTGTTGACCTGTGTTGATCCGGCTTGTAGCACATCGGCCTCGACGGTGACCTGCTGCATGGGTGACAATTCAATGGAGTTGTCAGTAGCATTGACATTGATTCCATTAATTGTCGTGATGTTGAACAGTGGCTTCGGGTATAGGGTCTTGATGGCGGGGTCGCCCAGCAAGAGGAAAGCCATCTTGTTGTATCGGCTGGTGTCACTGGCGTTGGTGATGGGCGCACGTTTTGCCTTCATGTAGGCTTGGCCCAATGTGGTCATTTGGCCAGTGGTGTTGTAAGAGAACAAGGCCTCGGTAAATGCCTGGTTGAGATAGTCATTGCTTTTTGCGTCGACCTCTCGGCTGGCGGTGAGCACGGCGATGGCTCCACCATTGGGCTGGTGGAACATGACTTCACTGATGCCTTGGTCATTACTGTCAAATCGTGCCACATCGCAACAGGCGGTCATGAAGATGGGTTGATGATCGTAACTCTGACTGCGTATATTTGACGTGGTCCACATTCGGCTCGATGTGAACGATTTGGGGTTAGCATGGCCCATATAGGTGCCATAGAATTGCCCTGCGTTGAGAATGTCGATTACATGTCGACGTGCTTCGGTCGACACATTTCCTTCCTTGGGGAACATGTCGATAAAGGTCTTGTCGGCCACCATAGGGATGTGTTGCTTGTCCTGGATGATGTTGTCGATGCGCTCGCCTTGCAGTTGGTGCAAATCGGAGTCTCCATTGTCGGCCCACACAGTATAGTGGTTGCGCCAGGGCCCATAGTCGGGCGTGAGGACATATTGCATGATTTTGTCCACATTCTGCTTGGCCTGGGTGAGGTCGGTGGGTGTGAGTCGACCCACGCCCAGCATCAAGTCGCTGGTGGTCAAATTGGTTCCCGAGTTATCGGCGAGCATGCCGAAAAAGTCATCGGTGCCATAGCTGTATTGGTCACTGTCGCCATTGTCGGTCTCGTAGGTGATTACGCGGTTGGCCTTGTCGGTAGTGATGCCTCGATAGTCGTAACTCGCGGGACCAAACATAAGCAGGAACTTGAATTTGTTGGGGTTGCGGTCGTACAGCATCTTGCACAATAGGCGGATGGCTGAAGCATCGGGAGTGCCACTGGAGAACTCGTTGAACACTTGTTCCTGGTCAACAACATGCACTTTCATGCCGTCGTGGTCGCGGTGCATTTGTGCTAGTCGCTCGGCCTCAGGCCAGAAATAATCGTTGGTGACGATGAGCATATCGGGTGTGTCCAGGCCGTGTACGTTCTGGTTCTCGACATTTCCCACAAAAGTGACGCTGGGCAACTCTTCTTCAGGTTTGAAGGCATAGAATTTGCTGGGCAGCGACCTTGCTCCTGGCGTGAAGCTCATGCCTGTGGCTCCGCTCTCCTGGTCGGTAGCGGGGCTCAATGCCATCTGTCGTATATTCTGTGGGTCAGTGACATCCCAAACGATGGTGGAATCGTCAGTCTCGGGCATCATCACGCAGGTGTTGTCATTGGTCATTGCCAATCCCATGGCGAAAGAGTTCTCGTCATTGGCAAAGCTGTTTTTGCGCTTATAGGTAAGGTCGACAAAGTCTAGTTGGGCCGAACGGATGCTGGCATCCCATGGGTTGTAGATTGATACATGGATTTGTCCCTGCTCGTTGGGCTCTGTTAGCTGGAACGACCTAGCTGGGTAGGTGGTGTTGTAGTGGCGTTGGACATCGGTGCTGGAGACGGCGCGAATCTTATTCTCGGTGGTGGTGTAGGACACGGTCCCTTGGCCGACAATCTCAGCCGATGCATAGACAACTTGGTTAGTAACATAAGCGGCCGCACCCAAATGCACGACAATGGTGTTGTCGCAGATTTGTGGCAGGCAATAGTCAATGGTTACCCCATCGGGCATCAACGACTCGCCCAGCAGTTGCTTTCCAGTGTAGCCCACAGAGGTCAGTTCGGCCTCATGCCGGAACAGACTGTAACTTGATGTCATCACGTTGCTGCCTTGTGTGGGCGGGGTCTGTTGGGCGACTGGGTTAGTATTGCCGCTATCGGTGATGAAGTAGTATCCGTAGTTGGCATATCCGTTGACTTTGTGGGTATAGTAAGGATAGACGCTGGTGTTGTTCATCATCGTTTCGGTCACCGGCCCTTGGGCATAGAAGATGACTTTATCGTCGGTCACCATGGTGGGGACTGGTTGGAGGTCATCGATAAAGTTGCCGTCCAGCACCTCTCCGATGATGTGCCCGCCATGCCCATACACTTGTATGTTTTCTAGGTCGGTAAAGCCCATTTCGGACAACTGCGAGGCTGTGATTTGGTAGATGCCGTCAGCAGGCACGGCAATTTTCATCCAATTACCATTTGCCAAACGGGATTCTGATGTGAACTTGTTGGATGAGAAAGCGTGAGCGGTCGCTGTTCCCATAGCCAGAACTGAGATAATGGCGATCATGCCATTGAGAATTCTTGTGCGCATATCTATTTTCTTTTATTTTATCTTGGTTTTGAGCACCTTCTGTCCGTTCAAGGCCAGTTCGGTGGTGGTGTCGATGAGCAGTGGCAGATTGCTCTCGCTGCCGATGCACACCAGGTCACCCATCTTCAGGGTCATGTACTGGCTCATCTCGACAATGGTGGCATCGATGAGCTGCGTCAGGCCCTGCAGTGTTGTTTGGGCGGCGGGAGTGCCGTCGACCAAGCACACGAGTTGTGCCGCGTCGGCAATCACGTCCTTGGGCACCATTTGCCCCAGCACCAGTGCACCGTCATGTGCCCGGGTCAGTGCCTGTCGTGTGACGACGTTTCCTTGCTCGTCGATGCCTTGAGTGAGCAGGCATGCGGTGACAGTGTCCCAGTATCGGTGCGCAAAGCGTGGCGCGATGCATTTGCCCAGACGGTTGATGTGGGCAGCCACCGTTAAGGTCGCGGTGAACGCGGTGGCCCAGTCAGGAATGAACAAAGGTCGTCCGGTGGGCAGAATCGACGAGTCGGCAAGCAACTCGATGCTTGCCGCGGGACTCATTCCATATTTGACCGCTACTTTCATCGCTCAGTCAGGGGCAAAACACATCAACCTGCAAATTTACGAATAATTCTTGGAACACTCACTTTTTTTTCAAAAAAAACATATACGTGAGCCTTATTCGCTTGTCACAGCCAGTTTTTTGCTCTTGGTGGCCTCTTGTATACCGTCGCTCGAGAGGATGGCTCGGTAGACGTAGATGCCTCGTGGCACACGCCGTCCACCCAGGTCGCGCAGGTCCCATGTGACCGGGAATGAGGTATAGCTGTCGCTCACGCCATTTTGACGCGTGCGCCACACCAGCCGACCCATCAGGTCGTACACTTCGATGCCCATGGTCAACACTGCGTCGGGGCGGTTGTGCTTGACGAAGAATGTAGTCTCGTAGCGGGCTGGGTTGTTGGTGCTGTACACTTCGTAGATGTCGGGCTTCAAGCCCTTGACCACGTTAAAACTCACCGTACGCTCACTCATGTTGTTATATACATCCCACACCCGTAACCGCAGCAAGTGGCGTCCTGGCGTCAGGTTGTTCAACGTGTAGCTCAAGGTCCCCGACGAGCCGCTGGTAGCCGCGCGTGGAGTATAGTAGTCGATGAGGTTGCTGTAGGTGGTGCTGCCGT
The DNA here is from genome assembly GCA_017557285.1 of Muribaculaceae bacterium. Lineage (GTDB taxonomy): Bacteria > Bacteroidota > Bacteroidia > Bacteroidales > Muribaculaceae > Sodaliphilus. Next base: position 7,341 of record JAFZAK010000158.1, on the reverse strand, counting down.
CCAGCGTCAGGGTCATTGTGTGACCGACGCCCGCCGTGGAGTAGTTGATGCCACTGTCATCGGTAATTTCGGCGAGAACCACGGGCGACTCATTGACTTGGTCCTCGTTATTGAAGTTCTCGCTGTTCAGCCCCAAGAAGCGGATGACCGGCCCGATGGTGTCGGCCACCGCCGTGTCGTCATAGCCGTAGATGATGAATTCCTCGTTGCTGCCACGAGCCTCGAGTGAGTCTGCCGAGCTGTAGGCATACAGGTTGATTAATGATGGTGCGAAGTTGTCATACAGCACCGAGTCGCCGTCGGCAGTCTCGCGCGGGAGCACCTCGGTGGGCAACACGATGCGTGAGGTGAACTTGCCGGCTACGATCGAGTCGATGCTCACGGCGAGTTTGTTGGTGCGGTCCAGGTAGGTCTCTTTCTTGCCGTCGCTGCCGTCGCTCTTGTCGCTGTAGCCATGGGTGGTGATGGACTGCTCGTAATCAAACATCTCGAGGGTGAGTTTCCCGTTGAAATTGGGCAGGGGTGTACCATTGCGGTCGGTCACCGTACCGCTCACCGTCATGGTTTGGCGGCCATGGAACACGGGCCATCCCGCCGAGGTGAACTCTTCTGCCCCTTCGATGGCGTCAACGCGAATCTTGTTGGTCGGCAATGCCAGGCGCATGGCCGGGTCGCCCACCAGAAAGTATTTCAGGCGGTTCTCGTCGCTCAACAGATTCTTGCCAAGGCGAACGATGTCGCCCAGACGGCGCGGTTGGCCGCTCTCATCGGTGCTGAAGGCATATCGTCCGATGTTGGTCGTCAGGATGCCGTTGTTGCTGACATACACGGGGCGAGGCGGACAGATAATGGCAATCACGCCGCCGCGGGGATTTAGGAATAGGGTTTCGCCGCCCGACTCCTCGCTGCCGTCAAACTGGTTGAAATCGCACGTGGCGGCATATAGCACCGGCAAGTGCTTGTAGTAGAACTTAGTGTCGAGATCTACGTGCCGCAGTAGGCCATTGTCGGTCATGGCGTGCGGTCCCGAATGGCCGATGTAGGTCCACCACACCACGCCGTTGCGCAGGGTGTTGTAGTGCTTCGTCACCGCATCGGGGAAGGTCCGCTTCGCACCGCTGCTCACACCGTTGAATGCGTCCAGATAGACGCGGTTATAAATCATGTCATTGCCGCCATTGGCGCGCATGGCTGCCACCATCTCCTCGGCCTGCTCAAGGTGAACGCCCGAGTTTCCGTCATCGGCGACAATGAGCGCGTTGTTTTTCCACCAGCCGTAGTTGGGCTGGCTCACATAGTTAACCAGTTTGTCCACAACATGCCGGGCTTCGGTCACGCTCTTGACGGTCATGCGGCCCACGGCGATGTCCAGCTGATTGGCCGCGATGCGTGGCCCCGCACCGTCGGCAAGCGTTCCAAAGTAGTCGTCGGTGGTGTAAGTCTTGGAGTGCTGATGGCTTATCTCGCTCTGCCAGGTGAGCAGCATAGGTGCGTTCAACGCGCGTATGCTACCCGTAATCAGGCGGTTGTCATAGGTCCCTTTGCCCATGAGCAGAAGATATTGCAGCCGATGACCCTCCTGGTTGCCGCGGTCATGGAACATCTTGCACACCATGCGGTACGCCATCGCGTCAGGCGTCCCGCCCGAAAACTCGTTGTACACCTCGTTGTCGCTCACCACCAGCACACGCATGCTGTCGGCCTGATGGTGCAGGGTGGCGATACGCTGCGCTTGCTCGCGATATTCGCTGGGAGTGATGATCACCATGTCAGGCACGGAAGAACTGTGCAAGTCCTGATTGCTCACCTTGCCCACCAGGGTGGGGCGGGCAAACGTGCCGCGAGGCGAGAACACCGCATAGCGGCGCAGTCCCGTCTCCAGGGGCGAAAAACTCGTTGTCGAGCCGCTGCGGCTGGCATTGACCCTGACGGGACGCCACGGCTGGGTCACATCCCACACCACGCTCGCACTGTCCGTGCCCTCTACCTTCAGTTGCACAGCCGTGCTCCTATGATTGTCATCGAAGCACAACTGCCCCTGGGTCAGCGACAGCGTCCGGGTATAGTTCACCGCAATGTAGTCAAGCCGAGCCAACGACGGAGCACCCGAGCTGGTCAGCTTCAAGCTATAGCTCAACGCGTTGTCGTCACCCAGGTTGAACCTCTTCTTCGAGACGATGCGTTGATACGCGTCCTCGCTGCTCTCCCCAGTGATTTGGTCCGACGAGCTGCTCGGGGCATTCGTGCCGTTATACTGGTACGTCACTTTGGCCGTGCCTGTAGCCTGCTTCACACCCATGATGCTATACACGTCCACGTCCGTACCAGCCACCTTTTGCGACAGGTCAAACGCGAAGCTCTGCTGAGCCGTACCCGTGAAGTCCTCACCCAGATAGACGCGCCCACTGTTCGCAGGATTGATCAGGTCAACTTCATGCACCAGATGTTCCGTATACGTCGTTTGCAAGCTCCCGCTCGGAGCCTCACCACTCGGCGACAGGGCGATGTCCTCAAACCGCTCGTCATCGCTCACCAGATAGTAGATATACGTGCTATAAGGATGCTGTACGGGTAAGAACACCATATCTTCGTTGCTCCCGTCCGTCCAGTAGGTCGGACCCTGCGCATAGAAAAGCAGTTTCCCCTCCGTACGAACCACCGGCAGCTGAGGCAGGTCGTCCGGGAGGTCTTCCGTCAACTTCTCGCTCAGCGGCAACCCACCCATGCCGAACACATGCACACGGCTCAAGTCACCGAACCCCCACGAGCGAGCGTCATCAGCCGTGATCTCGTGAATACCCGACTCGCAAACCTTAATTTTCACCCAGCGCCCACTCGACAGCTTCGACGAGTCGGCATAGTGCGAGACCTCAAATGCAGATGCGTGCTGATTGCCCAGCAGACCTAGCCCCGAGGCAACCAACACGACTCTCAACAAAATATTTTTGTGAATGGTCATAGTCAATGTCTTGATATGTTTTCTATAATCTCTAAAACGGAACGCAAATCATTTTATTGTAATAGGGAAACTGGGTCTCCGCCAACATTGTTAGAATGGTAAAAATCGGCGCAAATTGAAAAATTCTTAATTCTAAATTCTTAATTCTTAATTGAAAAAGATTCTCAGCTCCCACCATTTTCGGTAGTTTCAAAACATAAAAATCGCTGCAAATTGAAAAATTCTTAATTCTTAATTCTCAATTCTTAATTATTTCACTACTTTTGTGCCATGAAGTTAAGACGAACAATCATATCATTATTATTAGGCATGGCTCTGCTATGCTGTATGTCGTCATGCATGAACCAGAATTACCTCATGTTTGAGGACGACGAGTGGAGTGGCCAGGAAATGGATGGCGACCGTATGCTCACCAATGGCGAACTGGAAATGGACGATTGGGACCGATGATGTCGCATGTCCCCCCTTAGGGGGGCTTGGGGGGACATAACTGATATTTTTTTCGTTTTTTTTGTGTAGCATAAAGCAAATAATGTGTACATTTGCGAACTTAAAACCATTTAATATGCGAAGATTCACACTACTCGTTTGCTTGTTGGGCGCGCTTGGCGCTGTGGCACAGCCAGTTGTGTCGTTGGATTCTTGCCGCGCTATGGCATTGCGCAACAACAAGGAAATCCGTCAGGCATCCTTGGAAATCGAGAAAGCACACTATCAACATCAGGAGGCCCATGCCGCCTATCTACCCAATATAGACTTCCAGGCCGCCTATATCTATAACCAAAAAAAGTTGTCATTGCTCGAGAACGATGCCTACTTGCCCGTCAAGACTTTCGACTTGCTCAGTCAGGATTATGAGTTCTTGGTGGTGACTAATCCCATCACGGGTGAGCCCATCCTTCACGACGGTCAGCCCATTCCCCTGCAGGTGGCGATGCTGCCCAAGGATGCCATGACCTTCAACATCCATAACATCATGGCGGGTGCCGTCACCATCACGCAACCCATCTATATGGGTGGCAAAATCAAGGCGATGAACGAAATCACGCGCTACGCCGAGGAAATTGCCCGCTCGATGCGCGACAATAAGGCACAGGATGTGATCTACAATGTTGATGCGGCTTACTGGCAAGTGGTCTCGCTCAAGGCAAAGCAGCGCCTGGCCGAGAGCTACGTTGACCTGGTTGAGTCGCTCCAAAAGGATGTGACCAAGATGCTTAACGAGGGAGTCGCCACCCGTTCGACCCTGCTGGCCGTTGATGTGCGCCTCAACGAGGCACAGGTCGACCTGACCAAGGTGAACAACGGCCTGGTCCTCTCGCGCATGTTGCTGGCTCAGCTCTGCGGTTTGCCGGTCGACTCCGTGTTGCACCTCGCCGACGAGGACAACGAGTCGGTGGGCACGGGCGTGCTGCGTCCCACGGACTATGACCTGAGTTTGGTGTATGCCCGCCGCAAGGATGTGCGGGCTCTCACACTAGCCACCGAGGTCTACGACCAAAAGGTCAAGGTAGCGCGCAGCGAGATGCTGCCCCAGGTTGCTGCGTTCGGAACCTACCATGCCACAAATCCCAATACTTATAATGGTTTCAAGAACCGCTTCGGACTGGGGTTCAGCGTCGGAGCGATGGTCAAGGTGCCCATTTGGCATGGCGGCTCGTTGAGTAGCAAGGTGCGTCAGGCCGAGGTTGACGCGAAGGCCAAGCGCCTGGAGCTGGCCGATGTGCAAGAGAAAGTTGCCTTGCAGGTCAACCAGGCGAAGTTCCGCTACCAAGAGGCGTTGAAGACCTATAACATGACGCAGACCAACCTTGCCAAGGCCAATGAAAACCTGCGAATGGCACAGGTGGCCTTCAAGGAAGGCGTTGGCACCAGCGACGAGGTCATGGCAGCGCAGACCGCCTGGCTCAAGGCCAACAGCGAGAAGATTGATGCCGAGATTGACGTCCGCCTCTGCGACACCTATCTCAGCAAGGTCCTCGGCGAGGGAGTCTAAAATAATGCACAATGAATAATGTATAATGAATAATCAGCCTCACTGAACCTCCCCCCTTTAGGGGGGACTGAGGGGGGCGAGACAACAATAATATGGAAAAAGACCAAAATCAGCAGCGGACCATAGTCCGCAAGAAAGACAGAGCATTACTGGCCGCCATCGGCGTGTTTGCCATGGCGATGGCTATGATTGCGGTGATGGGACTTGTACTCATTCGTCCACCCAAGGCCACCACACAGGGACAGGCCGATTGTGATGCCGTGCGCGTCTCGGGCAAGTTGCCGGGACGTGTCGAACGCATCTACGTCCAGGAGGGTCAGGTGGTGCATCGGGGCGACACCATTGCCAAAGTCTACTCGTCGACAGCCGATGCTAAGCTCTACCAGGCCCAACAGATGGCTAACGCCGCATCGTCGCAGACGCGGAAGGTGGACCGTGGTACCCGCGAAGAAATCAAGCAGAGCGCCTACAATGTGTGGCAACAAGCCATAGCTGCCGAAACCATCGCGCAGAAGACCTATCAGCGCATGCAAACACTCTTTGAGCAAGGCGTAATCACCGAACAGAAGCGCGACGAGGCCAAGGCTGCCGCCGATGCCGCCTCGGCACAGGTCAAGGCCGCTAAGAGCCAGTATGACATGGCGGTCAATGGTGCTCAGCGCGAGGACAAGGTAGCCAGCCAGAGTGTGGCAAATGCCGCACGAGGCACCGTCATGGAGGTGCAGTCGCTTCTCGAGGACCAGTATCTCATCGCGCCTTGCGATGGCGAGGTGACGCAGATTTATCCCCAGGAAGGCGAGCTCGTGGCGATGGGCGCACCGGTGGTGTCGTTGGCCAAGATGGACGATATGTGGGTGTCGTTCAGTGTTCGCGAGGAGAAGCTCAAAGATCTGCCGCTGGGCAAGGTCATCAGTGTCAGTATTCCCGCGTTGGACCTCAAGGACGTGAAGATGAAGATTTTCTATGTCCACGACATGGGAACCTATGCTGTCTGGCAAGCCACCAAAGCATACGGACAGTATGACTCCAAGACCTTCGAGGTCAAGGCACGCCCCGAGGCACCCATCGAGAACTTCCGCCCCGGCATGAGCGTCATTTTGAATCAGTGACCTCACCCCTGTCCCCCTAACCCCCTAAAGGGTAAGTAATGTACAAATTATTTTTCAACGAGTCGATTAAGCGCGGATTGGTGCAGCTTGTGCGGCGCCAACTCTACTGGATAGTCATGATTGCGGCACCCATCTTGTGCGCAGTCTTTTTGCTCGAGCTCATGAAGCCCGGGACTATCAGTCGTGTGCCCGTGGGTATTGTCGACCTCGACAACTCCTCGGTTTCACGGCGCATCGAGCGCAATCTGGGGGCGATACAGACGGTGAACATCGTTCATCACTACACCGACTACAATTCAGCCCTCAATGCTGTCAAGCGCGGTGAGGTGTATGGTTTCATTCTTATCCCCGAACGGCTTGAGCATAAGACGCTCACGGGGCAGGATCCGGTGGTGAGTTACTATATCAATTATGCATATTTTGCGCCGGCATCCATGCAGTTCAAGGGCTTCAAGACCGTCACGCTGCTGGCGAATGGCGCCATCGCCAAGACTTCGCTCGAGGCCACGGGTCTGCTTGACGAGCGGTCGGTGGCAACCTTTATGCAGCCCATCCTCACCCAGGTACACATGCTGGGCAACCCCTGGGCAAACTATAGCTATTACCTCAACTTGTCGTTCATCCCTTGTCTGTTGGCGCTGTTCATTATGCTTACCACCAGTTTCAGCATCGGCACCGAGCTCAAGTATGGCACTTGCCAGGAGTGGATAGCCTCGGCAGGCGGGTCAATCAAGTTTGCCGTCTTCGGCAAGTTTGCGCCTCACACCTTCATCTTCACCAGCACGGGTTGGATGATCCAGTTCTTGATGTATCGTGTCTATGGTATGCCGCTCAACTGCAACCCGTGGCACATGATTCTGGCGATGCCGTTGTTTGTGCTGGCCAACCAAGGGTTTGCCCTGTTGATGATGTGTATTGCCCCTAACTTCCGTTTAGGCACCACGTTGTGTACCCTTTTGGGCATGCTCTCGTTCTCGTTCTGCGGGTTCTCTTTGCCTGCCGAGTCGATGTATGCATGGGTCGACGCCTTGGGTTATACTGTGCCGGTCAAGTACTATTTCTTGTTGTCCATCGACCAGGCGCTCAATGGTATTCCCCTCTATTATTCACGGTTTTATTATGTGGCACTCATGGTGTTTGTCGTTTTGCCCTGGCCCTTGCAATATCGTCTCAAGCGCGAGTGCATTAACCCTGTGTATGTGCCGTAAAACAATAATGAATAATAATGGATACCTACCAGCGAAGCGCTCTACCAGCGCGAAGCGCGTTCTTAATTC
>JAFZAK010000157.1 GCA_017557285.1 Muribaculaceae bacterium | reverse complement strand
CAAAGGTACACACTAATTGTCTAACTGACAAATGTTTTGTTTGTTTCTCTTATATATAAAAGGTGCAAAATGGCCGTTTGACCACCTTGCACCGATGCTAACTGCTACAAATTCAGCAAGTTCCGAATTTGATAGTATTTAGTTTTATTTAAAATCTGTAAACATCTTTTAACGGAACGCCTTTCTTATCCTTCTCGCTCAACAGCGGGCCACCCTCGGGAAACGGCCAGGCGATAGCTAGATCGGGGTCGTCCCAAGCCAGCGTAGCCTCGGCCTGCGGGGCATAGACATTGTCGACCTTGTACTGGAACTGCGCCACATCGCTCAACACCAGGAAACCATGGGCAAAACCATGCGGGACAAACATCATCCTGCCGCTTTCGGCGCTGAGTTCGCACATCACATGATGCCCAAACGTTGGGCTGTCGGCGCGCAGGTCAACGCACACGTCGACGACAGTGCCCTGCGAAACGCGCACCAACTTGGCCTGGCTCCACTCCCCTTTCTGGAAATGCAGCCCGCGCAGCACACCACGCGTCGAGAACGACTCGTTGTCCTGAATGAACTCAACCCGTCCGACATGTTCGTCGAACAGGTCCTGGCGGAACGTCTCACAGAAATATCCGCGGGCATCGCCATAGCGTTTGGGCTGGATTATCCAAACACCCTCGATCTCTGTTTTGATGAAATCCATAGTTTTGATGACACACCTTATAATATATAAGGTTATAAACTATTTGCTGCGTTTCTTGGTTTTGGAGGTTTTGGTCTTCTTGGTTTTGGTCTTCTTTTCAGGCTTGTCAATTTTAGCCTGCTTGAGTCCCATCTGGATGTTCTTAATCAGTGCCTCACTGGTGTAGGTGGCACCGGTGGCAACATCGGGTTTGAGCTTGAGAGCCTCCTCGATGGTCAGATCCTCGTATTGATCAAACACCTTCCGGGTGGCACGCCTCAAGTACTTGGGGTCCTCCTGATTGGGGAGGGCCTCGATTTTACTAATCTTGCCATTCTTGATGGTGATGTTCACTGGTGTAGGGCCGTTATAGCCAATCACCTTCTTGGCGATGTCGCCCGTATAGATTACCTGCTTGCCATTGTTGTCGGCATGGCGGCGGGCCTGAGCCGGCATGGCGGCGAACAGGGCGATGGCAACGATGGCCATCAGAGCCATCAATTTATTCGTTTTCTTCATATCTCGGTTATTTTTTTGCAAAGATACAAATTTGATATGGAAAATCGGGCAAAGTTTAAAGATAAATAACAAAATTTTGTGAAAATACTTTTCTAATCGGGCAAATAGCCGTACCTTTGTTGTTTGTATGCCAAATAGGGGCATCGACAGTGAGAATAATGAAGGAATTTGAACAAGATATCGAGGCTTGCATCGAGGTGCTGCGCCGTGGGGGCCTTATCCTCTACCCCACCGACACCATCTGGGGCATCGGCTGCGACGCCACCAACGCCGAGGCCGTTCAACGCGTCTACCAGCTCAAGCGCCGCGATGACAACAAGGCGCTAATCGTGCTGCTCGATAGCGAGGAGCATCTAGACCACTATGTTGTCGATGTGCCCGAAATGGCCTATGAGCTGATGCGAGTTGCCGTCAAGCCATTGACACTCATCTATGAGGGCGCTTACAACTTGGCTACCAACTTGTTGGGCGAGAATGACAGTGTGGGTATCCGGGTGCCCCGCGAGGAGTTCTGCCAACAATTGTGCACGCGCTATGGCCGTCCCATCGTGTCGACCAGCGCCAATGTCAGTGGCGAGCCGTCACCAGCCACCTTTGACGCCATAAGCGACGACATCAAGCGCGGCGTCGACCATGTGGTCAAGTATCGCCAAACCGAATGCACGCCGCACTCGGCCAGCAACATTATCCTGCTTCGTGGCGACGGCACATTTAAAATTATCAGATAAGACTGTGATAAGCGAAAATACACAACGCACCAAATATGTGCTGGGCGACCTGTTGTCGTCGAGCGTCGCATGGTTCTGCTTCAACTGCATGCGCTACTCGCTCGACCTCATCCATAGCGGTTTCACGTCGCTAGGAGCCTTCCTGTCATCGCCCATCGTGCTTACCGGCCAGATAGTGTTCCCGCTCCTGATGATGGCGGTCTACTACCTGTCGGGCTATTATAACGACGTGTTCCATAAGTCTCGTGTGCAAGAGTTTTTCACCACCCTGTGGAGCACGGGCATCATCACGTTGCTCATTTACTTCTTGGCGCTGATTAACGACGCCACGCCCCGTCGCCGGTTCAACTATGAGATGATTGCGGTGTTGTGGGGTACGCTTTTTGTGTTTACCTATCTGGTGCGCTGCATCTTCACCAGCTACACCTCACGCATGATCAAGTCGCGTCGCTGGAGTTTCAACACACTCATCATAGGGCGTGGAGCCGCCGGTGTGGCGTTTGGCAACAAGCTTGACACAATGCCGCGCTCGCTGGGCTACAAGATTGTGGGCTATGTGAGCATCCCTGGCGAGAACGACGTCAAGGACATGTCGCTTCCCTGTTACACACTCGACCAGATTAAAGAAGCTTGCAGCGAGAACAACGTCAAGGAACTCATCGTCGTACCCACCCGGCAGATGCCTGAGGCCGTGCTCGACACGGTAAACCAGCTGTTTGAACTGAACCTTCCCATCAAGATTACGCCCGACCGTCTGAACATGACGTTGTCCAACGCTCGCATCAGCGACATGGTGGGCGACCCGCTCGTAGACATCTCGAGCAGCAGCATGAGCGAAGGTTCAAAGAACATCAAGCGCTTACTGGGCATCATCATTTCGTTTCTAGTGCTGGTGCTGTTGTCGCCACTGCTGCTAGCCGTCGCCATCGCCATTAAAATCGACTCTCCCGGACCGGTGTTCTACAATCAGGAGCGCATAGGCCTGCACAACATCCCGTTCTTTATCCACAAGTTCCGTTCGATGCGCCAAGATGCCGAGAACGGAAGCGGGCCACAACTGACCACTGACGACGACCCGCGTGTGACACGTGTGGGGCGATTCCTGCGCAAGTATCGCATCGATGAGCTGCCCCAGTTCTGGAATGTCATCAAGGGCGACATGGCCATCGTCGGTCCACGACCTGAGCGACAGTACTATATTGAGCAGATCACCAAACGCGCGCCGTCCTACGCCTTGCTCCACCAGGTGCGCCCCGGCATCACTTCACTAGGCATGGTCAAATATGGTTATGCCCAAAATGTTGACCAGATGATTGAACGACTGCGCTACGACCTGCTCTACCTGGAGAACATGACCTTGCTCAACGACTTCAAAATCATGGTCTACACCATCAAGACCATTGTCACCGGAAAAGGTATGTAATCATGTGGATACATCGTGTACATGCTTGGCGTGAGCGTCACTTGAGCGAGCGCAACTTTGTTGCGCTGCTGGCGTTGCTGGTGGGTGTTGCCGCTGGTCTTGCCGCCGTGCTGCTGAAGTATCTCATCGGACTCATCGGCCACCTGGTCGAAAGCACGGTACAGGTCACGCAAGCCAACTGGCAATACCTTGTCTTCCCCGCCGTAGGTATCCTATTGAGCGCAATGTATGTGCGTTATCTGGTGCGCGACAACATCTCGCACGGCGTGACGCGTGTGCTCTATGCCATCGCGCTGAAGAAGAGCCGGATAAAGATGAAGAACATGTATACCTCGCTGGTGGCGTCATCTATGACTATCGGCTTCGGTGGTTCGGTGGGTGCCGAGGGCCCCATCGTGTTCACGGGTGCCGCCATCGGGTCCAACCTGGGTCGTCTGTTCCGTTTATCTCCCCAAACGTTGATGTTGCTGGTGGGCTGTGGTGCCGCTGCGGGTATCGCGGGCATCTTCAAGGCTCCCATCGCGGGCGTGTTGTTCACCATCGAGGTACTCATGCTCGACCTGACCGCCAAGCGTGCCATGCCACTGATTTTGTCGTCGGTGTGCGGGGCCACCGTTGCCTATGTGTTCACGGGCTACAATGTGGAGTTCTTCTTCTCCCAGAGCGAGCCGTTCTATGCCAGCCGCATCCCCTTTGTGGTGCTGCTGGGTGTGTTCTGCGGCTTTGTCTCACTTTATTTCTCGAGTACAGTGGGCGCGATGGAGTCGATGTTCAGACGCGTGACGAATCCCCGCATGCGCTTTGTCATCGGCGCATTGACATTGAGTGTTCTCATCTTCTTGCTGCCACCGCTTTACGGCGAGGGTTACGGAGCCATTACCCACCTGCTCAATGGCCAGGTGAGCGAGATATTTGACAACAGCCTGTTTTACAACTATCGCGACACGGTGTGGTGCGTGTTGTTGTTCGTGCTCATGCTTGGCGCGATGAAAGGCATAGCCACTGCCGCCACCAATGGTGCCGGTGGCGTGGGCGGTACGTTTGCTCCATCACTATATGTGGGGTGTATGGCAGGATTCTTCTTCGCCTACCTGTTCAACCAGACGGGCATTGTCAGTGCCGACATGCCGCTGTCTATCAAGAACTTCGCTTTGATGGGCATGGCAGGAGTAATGGCGGGTGTGATGCACGCACCGTTGATGGCAATCTTCCTCACCGCCGAGATGACGGGAGGATACGAACTGTTCTTGCCGCTGCTGATCGTTTCGGCCATCAGCTATGGCACATCGCGCATGTTTACCCCCTACGGCATCTATGCACGCCGATTGGCGCAGCGTGGCGAGGTGCTTACCCACGAGAAGGACCAGAGCGTGCTCACCCTGTTGAGCATGGAGAGTGTCAT
>JAFZAK010000156.1 GCA_017557285.1 Muribaculaceae bacterium | reverse complement strand
GTGCCGCGCAACAAGGTGCTAAATTTACAATGACTAATCTAACAGAATATGTTACTTTACAATACACAACTCAAGAAAATCATCTTGCCGGAATACGGCCGAAATATCCAACACATGGTGGATTACTGCATGACCATTGAGGACCGCGATGAGCGTAACCATTGCGCCCAGACCATCGTTGACACGATGATTGTCATGTTTCCCGAGTTGCGAAACGAGACCGACTATGTGCATAAGTTGTGGGACCACTTGGCAATCATGAGCGACTTCAAGCTTGATATTGACTATCCCTACGAGGTACTGCGAGAGGAAGCACTCGAAACCAAACCCGAGCCTTTGCACTATCGACTGGATACAATAAAGTATCGCCATTATGGCAAAATCATCGAACGAATGATTGCTCGTGCCGCCGAGTACCCCGAGGGAGAAGAACGCGATGCGCTCGTGATGTTGCTCGCCAACCACATGAAGAAACTGATTTATCAAATCAACAACGAGGATGTGGAGGACAGCAAGATTTTCAATGACTTGTATCACTACTCAAAGGGCGCTATCCGGCTTGACCCGGAGACACACCGATTGCATGAGTATCAGGTTGTAACACCACCGCAACCCACTGGCAAGAAGAAAAAGAAGAAATGATCACGCGCGACCAACTCATAGAAATCGGCCATTTCAACAAGGCGCATGGGGTCAACGGTGAGGTGAATGCCTCGTTGTTGATCGATGTGGAACACTTGCCCGACTTGTCTTGCCTGGTATGCGACATGGATGGCATCTATGTCCCCTTCTTTGTCGAAGCAATGCGGCCCAAAGGCACATCGACCGTCCTGCTTACCATCGACGGCTTTACAAGCGAACAAGAAGTGGCTGCTCTGGTCGGTAAAGATATCTTCGCTCTCAAGAGTGACTACGACGAGTTGGCGAACCAGGTCGATGAGGACGATGACGAGCTCCCGCTGGACTACTTTATCGGATTCCGTCTCACCGACAACGATACTCCCGTTGGAGAAATCGTTGATGTGGATGAGTCCACCGAGAATACACTGTTCATCGTACGTCGTGATGATGCCACACAAGTGGCGATTCCCGCAGTGGACGACCTCATTGTTTCCATGGACATGGAACAACGAGTCCTGGACATGGATTTACCCGAAGGACTACTTTCAATCAATTAAAATAATGAAGAAGATTCACATATTAATCCTGGTGCTGGTGGCATGCTTGGTCATGCCCAACGAGTTGCAAGCACGCAAGAAAAAGGTTGACATCTATGACCTGTCGCTTGATGACAATCTGGAAACCCCTGAAATCGACAACGCCAAGCAATCGCAGAAGGTGCAGGACTACCAGTATGATGTCGCAGTGAGCCTCAAGAAGCAAAACTACGATGTCGAGTTGATGCGCGACAACGAGGTGATTGTGGTGACCTTGCCTGCTGGGCAACTGTTTGCACCGAATGACACAGTGCTCTCCGAACTAGGCATGGTGTCGCTGAAACCGTTGCTGAAATATCTGGCTAATCCGGGCTTCTACAAGATGCTGCTGGTCATGCACAGCGACAATACAGGCAGTAAGAAATATACCGAAGCTCTGACGCGGGCTCGTGTAAATGCAGTCTTCGACTGGATTGATGAGAATGCCAGCGTTGATTTTGTGGTCCCCTACGCTTTGGGTGATACAGACCCACTAGAAGACAACAATTCGATGGAGAGCCGCAAGCACAACCGCCGACTCGAGATTTATCTCGTCCCCGAGGAGGTCATGATCAATCAAGCAAAAAAGGGAAAAATTAACATTAAACTGATTCAGAAATAATTATTTAGAGCTCTAGTAAATCAAGGAGCCTCTAACATCACTCAATAGAATAATGGCAAAAGAGTTAAAAGACTTAACCAAGAGAGCTGAGAATTATTCTCAGTGGTACAATGATCTTGTTGTGAAGGCCGATCTGGCTGAACAGTCGGCAGTGCGTGGTTGTATGGTCATCAAACCCTACGGCTATGCTATCTGGGAGAAAATGCAGCGTTGCCTCGACGATATGTTTAAGGCAACAGGTGTTCAGAATGCTTACTTCCCCTTGCTCATCCCGAAGTCGTTCCTTAGCCGAGAGGCCGAGCACGTCGAAGGATTCGCCAAGGAGTGTGCTGTGGTCACGCATCACCGCTTGATGAATGACCCCAACGGAAAGGGCGTCGTCGTCGACCCGGAGGCACGGTTGGAAGAGGAGCTTATCATTCGTCCCACCAGCGAGACCATTATTTGGAACACCTATCGAAATTGGATTAATTCCTACCGCGACCTGCCACTGTTGTGCAACCAGTGGTGTAATGTCATGCGCTGGGAGATGCGCACTCGACTGTTCCTGCGCACTGCTGAGTTCCTTTGGCAAGAGGGACACACCGCCCATGCCACAAGCGAGGAGGCACAGGCCGAGGCCATACAGATGCTGAACGTGTATGCCAACTTTGCCGAGCGCTATATGGCACTGCCCGTCGTCAAGGGCGTGAAGACTGCCAACGAGCGTTTCGCTGGTGCCATCGAGACTTATACCATCGAGGCAATGATGCAAGACGGAAAAGCACTCCAGAGCGGTACTTCACACTTCCTGGGGCAAAACTTTGCCAAGGCTTTCGACGTGAAGTTCATCAATCAGGAGAACCAGCTGGAATATGTATGGGCAACCTCATGGGGCGTGTCGACACGATTGATGGGCGCACTCATCATGACTCACAGCGACGACAACGGACTGGTATTGCCACCACACTTGGCACCCATCCAGGTAGTCATTGTGCCCATCTACAAGAACAACGACCAACTAGCCGACATTGATGCGGTAGTTAATCCCATTGTCGACCGCTTGCGCGCCTTGGGCATTTCGGTGAAGTATGACAACGCCGACAACAAGCGCCCGGGCTTCAAGTTTGCTGACTATGAACTGAAGGGTGTACCCGTGCGACTGGTGCTCGGTCCCCGCGACATCGAGAACGGTACTGTCGAGGTCATGCGTCGTGACACGCTCGAGAAACATAGCGCACCGCTTGAGGGCATCGAGGAGTATGTCAAAAACTTGCTTGAGGATATCCAGCAGAACATCTACACGAAGGCTCTGAACCAGCGCGAGAGCATGACCTACAAGGTCGACACTTGGGATGAGTTCAAGGAGCAGATTGAGAAGGGCGGATTCCTCTTGGCTCATTGGGACGGCACCACCGAGACCGAGGAGAAAATCAAGGAAGAGACCAAGGCGACCATCCGCTGCATCCCTCTGGACAGCGAGGAAGAGGAAGGCACTTGCATCTACACGGGCCGACCCAGTAAGCGTCGCGTCATCTTCGCGCGCAACTATTGATGGACAAGCCGTTCCGCTTCAAGCAATTCAATGTGCAGCATCAGCGCTCATCCATGAAGGTGGGCACTGATGCTGTCTTGTTAGGGGCGTGGTGCGGAATCGAGGGTGCGCGGCGTGTGCTCGATGTGGGAACAGGATGTGGTGTTATCGCGTTGATGGTGGCACAACGCAATGCCGATGCGACGATTCTGGCAATAGACATCGACCCTGCTTCGGTCAATGAGGCGCAAGAGAATTTTGACGCATCACCCTGGGCTGTCCGTTTGCGGGCATGCCGTCAAGATTTCAACGACCTGACCGACGATGAAGGCTTTGACTTGATAGTCACCAATCCACCTTATTATAACGAGGACGTCTTACCGCCCGATGCGGTTCGTTCCGCAGCACGTCACACCCATGCTCTCTCATTTGAACAACTGATGCAGGGTGCCGCACGATTGCTTACGCCAACAGGAAGTATCGCGCTCATCACGCCTGTTGAGGCGCGCGATGCGGTCACAACGGCCGCCACTTTTGCCGGACTGCACTTGTCTCGACTAACCACAGTGCATTCAAGCGAGGGCAAGCAACCCAAACGACTCCTCTGGCAATGGAGCAAACAGCGATGCACAATCCAGCGCGACATGTTAATTCTCCACCAGAAGGGAGGAGCTTTCACCTCGCAATACACCGAATTATGTAAAGATTTCTATCTGGATCCTTAGGAGATTCCCTGAAGTTCATCGTAGCAAGGTATCTCACTCAAAAAGCTGTAGGTGTTGTTTTCATAGTCAATCTGGCAACAATAATGTGCCATGCCGTTACTCACCATCAGGTAGCGGGCCCGAAATACCATGTTATAGCGCACAATTTGGTCGAATACTTGTTGTGTAATCTCAATTTCTGGAGCCTTATACTCAACGATGACCAGTGGCTTGCCCTCGCGGTCGGCAACCAAAGTGTCGCAGCGGCGCTTGATGCCGTTCTGCGTTAACGACACCTCGTTGGCCATCAGAGCGGCAGGGAACTGTTTCGCTTCGATAAGATATTCCACAAAGTGCTGACGCACCCACTCTTCAGGCGTCAATGCGACGTAGCGCTTGCGCAGACGGTCAAAGACCGATAAACGCGAGCCATTTTTTTTGACTTTTAATGGATATTCTGGTAGGTTGAGTGGCATTTATTTTGTATCTTTGCATTCAGATTGCAAAGTTACAAAATTTGCTCAAGCCGAACACAAACTAAACGCGTTTAATTTGTTGAGGCGCAGATAAATTTATCTAAAAAATGGCAGAAAAAAAAGAATCCATAACCTATTTTAGTCTGTGCAACGACATAAAGGCTAGAAAATTTCAGCCCATCTATGTGCTGCACGGTGAGGAACCATACTATATCGACAAGTTGAGCGATCTTATCGTCGACACCGTGCTCACGGAAGACGAGCGAGATTTCAATTTGCAGGTCTTCTATGGCAACGATGCTCAGGTGCCCGATGTCATCAACTCGTGCAAACAGTTTCCCATGTTTGCCGAGCACCGCGTGGTAGTCTTGCGTGAGGCCCAACTCGTAGCCAAGCAGGGACCAGGTCACAAGGATGACCTAAACCTTTTCCAGTTCTATGCCGACAGGCCACTGGAGTCGACTATCTTAGTCATCTGCCATAAGGGAGGGAAAATCAGTGCCAAGAAATTCACCGATTCGCTCAAGCAGAACAAGTCGGGTGTTGTGATGGAGTCGGCAAAGGTGAGGAACGACAGTCGCGACCTGATGGGAATCATCCACGGCTATTGCACCTCAATCAATGTGGCTATTGACAACAAGTCGATGGCGATGTTGAGTGAGTTTATCGGCAACGACTTGAGTCGTTTGTTTGGCGAGTTAGACAAGTTGAGCATTCTCTTGGGTGATAGCGGGAAGGGCATCACCCCTGAACTGATTGAGAAAAACATTGGCATTAGCAAGGATTTCAACACGTTCGAACTTCAGGACGCCTTGCGGACACGAAACGCGGTCAAGGCCTATCGCATCATTGACTACTTTGAGAAAAATCCCAAGAACAATACACTGCCACCTATTATCAGTATTCTTTTCTCGTTTTTCTCCAACGTGCTCGTCGTGCGCGCCACCAAAGATAAGTCAACGCAGGTTCTGCTGGAGGCTACGGGCATCAAGTCATCATGGCAACTGAGCAAAGTACAGGAGGCAGCAAACAATTACAGTACGCAGGCGTGTGTCAACATCATCAATTACCTGCGAGAGTGTGATGTGAAAAGCAAGGGGATGGGATCGCTGCAAGATGGTTATGACCTCCTCCGTGAACTCGTCTACAAAATCCTGCACTCTTAGTTAAATTGAGAATTGAGAATTGAGAATTTCAGACTAGCAGAAACTGCTACAAATAATTCTCCATTCTCCATTCTTAATTCTTAATTCTTAATTCTAAATTGAGCAACTACCTCGTGTACCGAGTGATTAGGTCGTTGTAGTATTCTGTCATAATACCAGCATTGTCAAGCTGGAATGGATAAATCACGACATCTACCGAACCCATGGCGTAACAAGCTATCGCATAAGGCGCGTAAACAAAGTGGATATCAAACCCATTGAGATAGAAGTCTGTGGTTATTGGGACATATGCCTCTTCAGTATCAATAATGTAGCCCGCTTCGTTCAGGTCGGCAATGCTTTTAACGTTCTCCTTGTCAAATAACGCCTCGGTAATCACTTGACGCAGCTTCACTGTGTCGGTCACCAGGTCTGTGAGCTTGATGACCTTGTCATTTTTCACGTCATAGTTCACATATCGGTCCCAGTTCATCCCATGAGCACCTCCCATATAGTTCTCCTTCTCAAAGTGGAATACGCAAATGTCGGCATCCATGCTTTGCGGAGACAGGGACACATTGAAATAAGCCTGGTTCATACCCGCATTCTCTGGAATTGCTTTGATTGTTTTGACTTGACCTATCTGATTGCGCTCAAACGGGATGTTGTCCAATGGCTGAAGGATATAGTTCAAAGCGGCGTCCAGTGTTTTGTATTTGCCTTCAGTGTTGGATAGCACATCGATGAGTGCTTGTTCAAGATTGCGAGAAGATTTGCCATACACAGTCTTTGGCCACATCAGGTGGCAAGAGGTCGAAGCATAGAACCCATCAGGAAGTTCACGGAAATCCAACTCGGGGTCAGTCACTTGATAGTTGACCGCTTCAGTCCGGTCAACGTGACGGAACACGGTCAGAACCTCATTGTTGTCGTTGCTGGCACTTACAGGAGCGCTCACACTAGATGGTGTCTCGGTCGCATTGTTGCCACTGTTGCATGTAAATGCTGAGCATGTCAATGCCACAAATAGTAGTAATTGAATCGTTTTCATTATTCTAGAGTGTAAAGTGAATTATAAATTGTGCATTATTCATTATTCATTATGCATTGTGCATTATTTAATGCGGTAGTTATATCCCAGTATAACCATGATAGACATGCCCGAAGAGCCAGAGAATGGGTCCTTCTTGTGATTACTGAACACGTCGCGCAGGCCATAATAGAATCGACCCTCAAGCGATAAAGAGTGACGGGCAGCCAAGCCCACCTCCATGCCTAGTCCGGCAGAGATGCCGTAGTCAAATTTACTTTTAATAGGCTCAATCAATTGCTCGTTGTGACGGTTGGCGATTGGGAAATTCTCTATGTCCTCATAGTGCTCGTAGTCAAAGTTGGAGCTCGTGGAGTGAGCAATCATATAGCCTATTTCGGGTCCGCAGTTAAAGAATCCTTTTACCCGATCGCTGCCAAAAAAGATGTGGGTCAGCATGGGCATCTGCAAGTAGGTGAAGCGACGCTGGTATTGGAAATCGGTCCTCTCATAGAACTCCTTCCAACCGCGCTGTTCCATATTCACCTCCAGGATAAGACCGAAGTGGCGCTCCTCGATGTAACGGAACGTGGCGCCAGCCATCATGCCCGGCAAGAACTGTTGAGGCACTGATGGGTTGAACTGCATGCGCGACAAGGTCGCACCGGCCTTGCCGCCGACGGTAATCGAACCCTCGTAGTGTGTTTGAGCCAACAAACACTGACAACAGGTAACGACAGCCAGAAGGATGACTAAACGTCTCATTGCTGAACGAGCGTGGTAATCTTGTGGTCAGTGCTGAAGTGAACCACTTCGATGGCGCGGTTAATCAAACCGCCGTAGTTGCTTGGACGCTCAAATTTGAAACTGGTCTGTACGCCACGATAGAGTGGGGCATCATTGTCAATGTTGATACCTTGGCCCAGTGTATTAATGATGTACATTCCCAGGTCAAAGCCCATCAGCACCATGCTAGGTACGGAAGTGAGAATCTCGCCGTTAAACGAGCGTTTGTACAGCGTCTCCACATCGCGCGAACGGAACCCCTTACTATTGAAGAAGCGTGAGAACACGTAGGTGTCGATGTCCTGAAGGTCGGTCTGATAGTCTTTCAAATAGGTGACATACTCGGGATAGCCCACCAGACAGAACTCACAGTCAAAACGTTCCTCTTTGGCTTGTTTCAAAGCCTTGATGACCTTGCGCAATAGTTCCTTGCTGCTCGATGAAGGCAGCAATACATATTGTGTACCGGGGTTCATGTGGCGCGACAGGTTGTCAAACGACAGGTCGCCACTCACCGTCAGACTGGACGTGTGCATACCCATCCGGTCAATGTGGCTGCGCAGGTTGTCAAAGATTTCCTTACCCTCGTTGGAGGCATCCATGAGATAGATGACGTTATAGCCCTCAAACTGACGTCCAAACCAGTCGAGCACGCGCTCAGCAAACTGTGGGGTAGGGGTGCTCACCTGGATG
The DNA here is from genome assembly GCA_017557285.1 of Muribaculaceae bacterium. Lineage (GTDB taxonomy): Bacteria > Bacteroidota > Bacteroidia > Bacteroidales > Muribaculaceae > Sodaliphilus. The sequence continues at coordinate 27,655 of JAFZAK010000156.1, read as the reverse complement.
ACGTTGGTGTTCTCCTGATAATCATTATTCTTGGTGGTGAAGCAGTTAACCACATCGATGTTGTTGTCGTTGCCAAACTTGTTCAAGCGCTCCAGTTGTTTGGGCTCACTGGGAGCAATCAACAAGTGCATGTCTTGCATCTCGGGCAAGGCAAGCAGACTGTCGGTAACACTGAGGTTGTGTTCCGTGTCCCACACATGGATGTTGATGGGCTTGGTGACTTGACTGCCAGCACTGTCCATTGCCAGCAAGAAACCTTTGTAAAAGTCTGTGTAAAGGTAGCCTTGACGCGGAGCGGCATTCTTGTGCAGTTGGAAAGGCAACACGATGCCGATGTTCACTTCACTGTTGCGCTTGTTCGACACCAATTGGCCGTACAACTCGGCCATGCGCGGCTCGTAGTGACCACGAAGGTCTTCAAGCGAGATGGACTTCATGTCGCCCAGCACACGCTCGGTGTGTACTTTGGGAACTACTATCGTTTTGCCCTTCTTGGGTTTCTTCAGGCCGGGGTTAGCGGACTCGATGTCAGCCGAGGTCACACCGAAGCGGTTGGCGATGCCATAGAAGGTCTCGCCGTCCTGAACCTTGTAGTTATAGAAGCGCACGTTCTTCTTGTCATAATAGAAGGGTAGGGCTGAATTGGCATATATCTTGATGACCTGGCCAGGTAGATATTGCTCGGGCGAGAGCCGAGGGTTGTTGGTCAGAATACCCTCGATAGTCGTATTATACTGTTTGGCGATGGTGTAGATGTCCTCTCCCGCTTGGATGGTGTGCTTGACGGCCTCGCCAGTCGGGGCGTTAACCTCTTGATTGCTACCAAAAGCCGAGCGTACCTGGTTAGCGGGCGACATCTGACCTGTGGCAAATGAAACGGGAAGGAACAGCAATTGCTTCTTCTCCAGCTTGCCCGACGCGTCAGGATTATAACGCAGAATCTCGTCGGTCGTCACACCAATCTTTTGGGCGATGCCATACAGCGTCTCCTTGTTTCCAACCTCATAATAGTAATAGGTGCCACCGGCTATCTGCTTGGTAGGCAGGTTAAGTTGTGCTTGTGATAACAATGCCGTAATACTGGCTAACAGCACACAGGAGATTATTCGCAACTTGTTCATAATCAATATAATGGTTTGCAAACATTAAACAAAAACACATATCTTGGCATGGCATAAACCACACCAATAATTTGCAAATGTACAACAAAATATTGAAATGACAAAAAAATGAACTAGGATTGCTCTAAGGATTTATCACACGTTCGCCTGTCAACTTGGCCAATTCAAGACGCAATACTTGCAATTTTTGCTGTTCCAAAAGAAGTGGCTTGGCTGCCTCATAGTCGGTGGTTTCCTTTATCTGTCGCTTGATGTTCTCAATACGATGATTTACAATGCTTAATTTCAGGTTGTTCAATGCCGTGGGCACCAATATCGGCAGACGTTCAAAGTCGGTGAGCACATGCGCATACTGCGTGTGAATTTTGCTCAGCTGATAGGGCTCGCTCGCCAGGCGGCACGACATCTCACGAACGCGGTCATCTGGATAGGAGCATAGCAACCGCTCTAAGAAGTTCTGACGGAACACATTAACCTGCTCAATGGTGCGCAGGTCATATTTGCTGCGTATACGATTCTGCTCGTTCTCCAACCAGTCAATCGACTTGCCTATGAGATCGATATTCTGTATCTCGCGCTCGCAATCCTCTTGATTGCGCACGTTTGCTTCCTGTTCCACACGTGGTAGTTCTTGGTAGAACCGTTCCAACTCATTGAGCGCTATGCTTAATATACTAGCGAAGGTGGGGTCGCTGAACGACAGATAGTCAATCGTCAATTCATTGTAGATGTGCTCTACCACTGTCGTGGGGCGCGTGCCGTCTTCATACTCGGTATCGGCCAAATAGCACATTCCATATTTGATAATGAGTTTGGCCACATCGCGCTCCTCACGATAGGTGGGGGACTGACCTGGTTCAGATGTGAGCTTGGGTGCCAAGGCCTCGTCAGTTGCAGGCTCGACTACGGGTTGCTGAGGGTCGTGCGGCTCTTGTATCGCAGCCTCAGCCTCCTTGCGGCGCTTGTCACGCTCAGCCTGCTTGAACGCTTCTTCCTTGTTGTGGTCAATATGCTTTTTGATTTCGCGCAGCAGCATTTGTTCGCTCACGCCGAACAAGCGGCTACATTCTTTGGCATAAACCGAACGCGTAATAGCATCGGGAATGACCGCAATCGACTTGACCACGTCAGTAATGGCCTCCGACTGCTTGATGGGGTCGTTCTTCACGCCCTCGAGCAGCACCTGTGTCTTGAATTGGATGAAGTCACTTTCGTGGTCGTCAATGTATTGCTGCACCTCGCTGCTGCTGTGCTTACGGCAATAACTGTCGGGGTCTTCGCCATCGGGGAGCAGCAACACCTTGATTTTTAAGCCATGTGACAACAGTTTGTCGATGCCTTTCATCGCGGCGCGGATTCCCGCCTCGTCGCCATCAAACAGCTCGGTCACGTTCTGCGTGAAACGGTGCAGCAGATGGATATGGCCATCGGTCAGCGCCGTGCCGCTCGATGCAATGACGTTCTCAAAGCCGGCCTGGTGCATCGAGATGACGTCGGCATATCCCTCGACGATGAAGCACTTTCCCTGTTGGGCAATGGCGCGCTTAGCCTGGAACAGACCGTACATCGTGCTTGAACTCTTGTCGTAGATGACCGAGTCGGGCGAGTTGAAATACTTGGCGTGGTCTCCCTTCTTAAGCGTGCGGCCACCGAATGCGATGACTTTGCCCGCAACATTAAAGATGGGGAACATCACACGACCGCGGTAGAAGTCGTACCCTCCGCCGTGCTGGTCATCTTTGCATAAACCAAGTTTGAACAGAATCTCGCGGTTATAGCCCTGGCGGGTGGCGGCTGTGTAGAGAGCGGTACGGTCCTCGGGCGAGTAGCCCAAGCGGAACTTGCGGATGGTTGCATCGCTGAACCCACGCTCGCGGAAGTAACTCAGGCCGATTTCTTGACCATCGCGCGTGTTCCACAACTGGTCCTCCATCCACTGGCAAGCCCACTCGTTGGCGATGAGCATCGACTCGCGCTCGGTCTGAGCCGTGCGTTCCTCATCGGTCAACTCACGCTCTTTCACCTCAATATGATACTTCGCGGCGAGATACTTCAATGCGTCAGGATAGCTCATCTGCTCGTGATTCATCAAGAAGCTCACCGAGCTGCCAGCAGCGCCGCAACTAAAGCATTTGTAGATTTGTTTTGCGCGGGACACATAGAACGACGGCGTGCGGTCGTTGTGGAACGGGCACAGACCCACCCAGTTCGACCCGCGACGCTTCAGCGTCACGAAGTCGCTCACCACATCCACCACATCGGCAGTGTCAATAATCTGCTGGACTATATTCTGATCAATCATCTTATTTAATGCATAATGCAGAATGCACAATGCATAATTAACTGGGGTTATAGATTATCTACTTCAAGACACTGCAAAGTTAATGCTTTTTCTCAAATAAAACAAAAGTGGCCCGCAGGAATCTCCCCGCAGGCCACAAGAAGTTATTAACAACCGCTTACTTAATTCTTTCCCAAAATGATGTTCACCACGATGTTCACATCCGAGACATCGACAACACCGGTGTTGTTCACGTCGGCGCGGCCGTCATAGTTGGCGGCTTGGTCCTTGCCCAGGATGATGTTCACCACAATGTTCACATCGGTCACGTCGACTTTGTCGTCTAAGTTCACGTCACCGAGCAGGGCTGCAGGCTTCTCCGTGAAGTAGCCCGGATCGGCCGTGCCGCCGTCGATGTGTGCATAAGCGGCATCCACATGGTTGGCATCAAAGGTCGTTCCCATGCCGCCCACAAGGTTCGTGCTATTAGTGAACATATTGTTCGCCCCAACTACGACACCCGTACTCCATTTGTCACTGACATAGATGGTGGTCAGATTGCCGCACCAACCGAACATCCAGTCCATGTCGGTCACCTGAGCTGTGTTGAAACTGCTCAAGTCAAGACTCGTCAGGCTGCCACACTTGTAGAACATACGGCCCATGCTTGTCACGTTCTCCGTATTGAAGTTGCTCAGGTCGAGGCTCGTCAGGCTGCTGTCGATATAGAACATGAAGCTCATGTCGGTCACGTTCTTCGTGTCGAAGCCGCTCAGGTTGAGGCTCGTCAGGCTGCTACAATAAGAGAACATATAGCTCATGTCAGTCACATTCCCCGTATTGAAGCTGCTCACGTCGAGGTTTGTCAAACCATCGCACCCTCCGAACATGTAGAACATATCGGTGACGTTCGCCGTATTGAAGTTGCTCAGGCCGAGACTCGTCAGGCTGCTGCAATTGAGGAACATCAGTCTCATGCTGGTCACGTTCGACGTGTTGAAGTGGCTCAGGTCAAGACTCTCCAGACTGGAGCAGCGATTGAACATACTTCTCATGGTCGTCACCTCGCTTGTGTTCAGATAAGCGATGCCCGTAATGCTGGTCAAGTTAGTCATTTGGCCAAACCAGGCGCGAGTACTTGTTGGGCGGGCATCGGCAAACGACTCATGGAACACCACCGCGGTGACATTCGCTTTGCTGCCATCGACAAACCAACCGGGATCATTATTACCCTCATTCAGGTTATAGGTCTTCTCTGTGCGTGTCGCGCGCTGGCCGTCCATGTAGAATGTCAGTGTCTTGCCGTCCTGCGAGAGTACCGCATACGGGGCGTTCACATCCGTGAAGTAGCCCGGATTGGCCGTGCCGCCGTCGATGTGGGCATAAGCGACATCCGTCTGGTTGGCATCAAAGGTAGTGCCCCTGCCGCCGACGAGATTGGTGCAGCCGTCGAACAGGTGTTCGGCAAACTCCTCGTCCACCATCGCCGTGCTCCAGTCGCTGCCTGCAAAAATGGTCGTCAGGCTTGTGCAGCCGCTGAACATATAGCTCATGCTCGTCACGTTCCCTGTATTGAAATGGCTCAGGTCGAGCGTCGTCAGGCCCGTGCAGCCGTTGAACATCGAGGTCATGCCCGCCACCTTTGCCGTGTTGAAGTGGCTCAGGTCTATGCTGGTCAGGCCCGTGCAATTAAAGAACATGCTGCTCATCAATGTCACCTCGCTCGTGTTCAGGTTCTCCATGCCCGTGAGGCTCGTCAGGTTGGTCATGCCCGAGCACCAGCTCTGTGTCGAAACGGGACGGGCATCGGCAAACGACTCATCGAACACCACGCTCTCGATCGTCGCATTGCTGCCGTCGGTCGTCCAGCCCGGAACGGCGAAGATGCCGGCATTCAGGCTGTAGGTCTTCTCCGGGCGCGTCAGGCGCTGGTCGTCCTTGTAGAAGGTCAGCGTCTTGCCGTCCTGCGACAGTGCCGCATACGGGCCGTTCACATCCGTGAAGTAGCCGGGATTGGCCGTGCCGCCGTCGATGTGGGCATAGGTCTTGTCCTTCGGGTTCGTCTCCTCGTAACTTGTGCCCTTGTCGCCCGTGAGCCTGCCGCAGAGGTCGAACATGTTCGCCGAGCTCGTCACGTTCGCCGCCGTCCAGCCGTTGCCCACGGTGATGGTAGTCAGGTTGAGGTCCTTCTCGAACATCCCGCTCATGTTGGTCACCTTTGCCGTGTTGAAACTGCTCAGGTCAAGTGTCTCGGCGCTCACATTCTTGAACATCTCGTGCATGTCTGTCACTTTCTGCGTGTCGAAGCCGGTCACGTCAACGCTTGCGGTGACGTGATAGAACATCCCGCTCATGTCGGTCACCAGATGCGTGTCGAAACTCGTCACGTCGAGCGCTCCCAGCGTGCCGCCAAAGCCGCCGCAGTCGTAGAACATGTTGCTCATGTCGGTCACCTGGGCCGTGTTCAAGCCCGACACGTTCAGGGTCGTCAGACGGATGCAGCCGCTGAACATGCTGCCCATGTCGGTCACGTTCTGCGTGTCGAAGTGGCTCACGTCGATTGCCGTCGCCATCACGCAGCCCTCGAACATGCTGCTCATGTCGGTCACCTGCTGCGTGTTGAAGCCGCTGATGCCGAACTTGTCGTTCGTCGTCAGCTTGCCGCAGTCCTTGAACAGGTTCGCCATGTCAGTCACCTCGCTGGTGTTCAGGTTCTCCGGGTTCCACACGCGGGTTAGATTCGTCATGCCCTCGAACCAGCTGTGCATGGTTGTGGGGCGGGCTGAGGCGAACGAGTCGAGGAACACCACCGAGGTAATCGCCGCGTTGCTGCCGTCGACCACCCAGCCCGGCCTGTCGCTGCCCGTGTTCAGGCTGTATGTCTGTATGTTCTGCGTGTTCAGTATGTTCCGCAGGCCGTCGTACCGGAACTGCAACGTCTTGCCGTCTTCGATGAGCGCGGCATACGGGGCGTTGGGGTATGAAAAGTAACCCGGGCTACTTGGCAGATTGTCAACGCGGGCATATTCCTTGTCCACATGATTGGCATCGTACGTCGTGCCCATACCTCCCACAAGGTCCGTGCAGCCGGTGAACATGTTATCTGAGATTGTCACATATCCCGTGTTCCATTTTACGCCCACATAGATGGTTGTCAGTTTCGAGCAGTCTTGGAACATGTAGCTCATATTCGTCATATATCGCGTGTTGAAGCTGCTTAAGTCTAGTTTAACCAAACTGCTGCAACAACTGAACATAAAGATCATGTTTGTCACGTTCTGCGTATTAAAACTGCTCAAGTCGAGGCTGGTCAAGCCGCTGCAGTCGTTGAACAAGTATCTCATATCCGTCACGTTCTGCGTATTGAAGCTGCTTAAATTGAGGCTTGTCAAGCTCGTGCAGCCGTTGAACATGTAGATCATATTCGTCACCTTCTCTGTGTTGAAACTGCTCAATTTGAGACTTTTCAGGTTCGTGCAGCCGTTGAACATATAGCTCAAGTCCTTCACGTTGGGCGTGTTGAAACAGCTCAAGTTGAGGCTTGTCAGACTGCTGCAGTTATAGAACATGTAGCTCATGTTCGTCACATTTTGCGTGTTGAAATTGCTTACGTCAAGATTAACCAAACTGCTACAACCACTGAACATATAGCTCATACCCGTTACGTTCTGCGTATTGAAATTGCTCAAGTTGAGGCTCGTCAGGTTTGTGCAACCGCGGAACATCTCCTCCATGTTTGTCACGTTCTGCGTGTTGAAACTGCTCAAGTTGAGACTTGTCAGGCTTTCGCAACTTGCGAACATCGACCCCATGGTTGTCACGCCAGAAGTATTGAAGCTACTTAAATCAAGAACAATCAGACTACTACAGCCTGAGAACATAGAGCTCATATCGAGCAGCACAGTGGATGTATTGAACCCACTCAAATTGATGCTCACCAGACCGCTGCATCCTATGAACATACCGCTCATGTTGGTCACCTTGGCTGTGTTGAAACTGCTTAGATTGAGGCTTGTCAAGCCTCTGCAGTTGCCGAACATATAAACCATGTTGGTCACGTTGGCCGTGTTGAAACTGCTCAAGTTGAGGTTTGTCAGACTCTTGCAGCCGTTGAACATGCTGTACATATCCGTCACCTTCTCTGTATTGAAACTGCTCAAGTTGAGGTTCGTTAGGCCGCTACAGCCCTTGAACATATTTTTCATTTTAGTCACTTTACTGGTGTTCAGATTCGCTATATCCGTAATGGTTGTCAGATTAGACATCCCATTGAACCAGCTAGAAGTGCTTGTCGGTCGGGCATCGGCAAATGAGGAATTAAAGACAACAGAAGTAACACTCGTCCTATTGTCGTACCAACCTGGATTACTAGTTCCTGTGTTCAGGTCATAGGTGGTTCCCGGGCGGGTGCTTCGCTGATTGTCGTAGTAGAACGTCAGCGTGGTGTTGTCGGTGGACAACTCAGCATACGCCTCCTGCGCATAACCTCGCGCAAAGGAAATCAGGAGAAACACAAGTAAGAAAAGGGTTCTTGCCTTGCGGAGAGTGTAGTTTCGTTTTTTCATTGTTATATGGTTTTAAAATGATAATTGTCCTGGTTGTTGATGTTGTCTTTAAATTCTGCCGCCCCTAACGGGGCTTGGCGATTGGGGTTGGTCGTGATGCAGGGGTGGCGCTTCGCTCCACCACCTGCCTAAACCCTTGCCACCCCTGACGGGGTCTTTTTCCCCCTCTACTCCTCCTCTGCCCGAGAGGAGGTGTCGCAAAGCGACGGAGGAGAGGGAGGGAGAGGGGTTGGGGGTGAGGCCCTGGGAAATATCCACAATCGCCGCAAAGTTACGGAATAATTTGCTGATTTGCAAAAATATCGCGTAGTATTTGGTTGAATAGAAAAAAAACATTAGCTTTGCACCGAGAAAGAATATAAAAAATGGACAAAACCGATAAATCATATAAATCACCACCAATAGAGCCTGCTGAAGTCATGGAGCCATCGGCGGGTTATGGCACGGTAGAACTAAAGAACTCTGTGCTAAGCCTGGTCGCAGCGATTGATGACACGTCAGTGCTTCGACACATTTGGGACTATCTGCGCAACGTTCTGGCAAATAAAAAATCATTGCTCAATGTCAATGATTTGGATTGTTTTCATGGCGAGTGGGGCAGTGATATGCCTGTAGAAGAGTATGCCAGGCAGTTGAGAGAAATGAATACTGACACTCATCGTGATATTGAGACATGGTGAAGAAATATCTATTGGACACTTGTGTGTGCATTTCCATGTTTCGAAATCAACATGGGGTTCGTGAAAAAATCACACAACTCGGAATAGAGAATTGTTTTATTTCTGAGATCACATTGGCTGAGTTGTTCTTTGGTTTGGCGAAAGGCTCAGACAAGCAAAGACTGCTGGGTGACATCATCCGTGTTTCAGAACTCTTTACAGTTCTTCCAGCACGCCCATGTTATCAAAAATATGGAGAAGTGAGATATGCACTGGAACGAGCTGGTAATAAAATCGACCAGTTCGATTTACTGATTGGTGCGACTGCATTATCTTATGGGCTTGTGTTGGCAACTGGAAACATCAAACATTTTTCAAGAATCAATGATTTAACACTTGAGAACTGGATGATTTGATTCCCCACCAAATGTCATGTCAAAACACATCGCCCCGGTCAAATAATGACCAGGGCGATGATTTTTTTTGTAATAGTTAACAGCCTAAACCATTGAACTATAATCTATAAACTATTAACTATTAACTATAAACTCCTCACACTCCCCACTGCTGCTGGGCAAGGCGGCGGTAGTTGTTGTAACGCCACTGCGCGTTGTCCTTAGCGGCCTGGAAGAGTTCCTCGGCCTCGTCGGGATACTGCTTCAGCACCGAAGCGTAGCGCACCTCACCCTTGAGGAAGTCGGCAAACTCGTCCCAATTGGGCTCCTTCGAGTCGAGTGTGAACGGGTTCTTGCCCTCGGCCTCCAGCATAGGATTGTAACGCCACAGGTGCCAGTAGCCGCAAGCGACAGCCTTGGCTTCCTCAGCCTGCGACTTGCCCATACCGGCCTTCAAGCCGTGGTTGATACAGGGAGCATAAGCGATGATTACCGAAGGACCGTCGTAGGCCTCAGCCTCGCGGATGGCCTTCAAGCACTGAGCATTGTCGGCACCCATTGCCACCTGAGCCACATAAACGTAGCCGTAGGTGGTAGCAATCAGACCCAAGTCTTTCTTGCGGATGCGCTTGCCAGCGGCAGCAAACTTGGCGATGGCACCGATAGGCGTGGCCTTCGAAGCCTGACCACCTGTGTTGCTGTACACCTCGGTGTCGATGACCAGGATGTTGACGTTCTTACCCGAAGCAATCACGTGATCAAGACCACCGAAGCCGATGTCATAGCTAGCACCGTCACCACCAACAATCCACTGCGAACGCTTCACCAGGTACTGGCCCAAGCTCTTCACCTTCTGGTCGGCGGGGTTGTCGCTGTGCTCGATGGCGGCAAGAATCTTGTCGCTTAGCTCACGCGTGCGGGCACCGTCGTTCTTGTTCTCGAGCCACTCCTGATACAGAGCTTTCACCTCGGGAGCAACGGTCTCGTCGGCAATAGCCTCCTCGACAAAGCCAGTCACGCGGGCGCGCATCTTCTCGTCGGCGATGGTCATACCCAGACCAAACTCGCAGAAGTCCTCAAACAGAGAGTTTGCCCAAGCGGGACCGTGGCCCTTCTCGTTGGTGCGATAGGGGGTCGAGGGAACCGATGCCGAATAGATCGAGCTACAACCGGTAGCGTTGGCAACCATTTCGCGGTCACCGAACAGCTGAGAAATCAGCTTCAGATACGGAGTCTCACCGCAACCCGAGCAGGCACCCGAGAACTCAAACAGCGGCGTGGCGAACTGAGAGTTCTTCACGTTGCTCTTGGTGTCGACCAGGTGCTGTTTGCTGGTGACGTTCTTGATGGCATAGTCCCAGAGCTTCTGGTCCTCTTCGTGGCCCATCAGAGGAACCATCTCGAGGGCCTTCACGCCCTTCTTGCCCGGACAGACGTCGGCGCAGTTGCCGCAGCCAAGGCAGTCAAGTACGTCAACAACCTGCACAAACTTCATGCCCTCGAAGCCCTTGCCGATGGCGTTGAGCTTCTCTTCCTCCTTGAACGGAGAGGCGGCAGCCTCCTGCTCGTTCATCACGAACGGACGGATGGCAGCGTGCGGGCAAACGAAAGCGCACTTGTTGCACTGGATACAGTTCTCAGCCTTCCACACGGGAACGAAGGTAGCAACGCCACGCTTCTCCCAAGCGGCTGTGCCGGGATCCCAAGTACCGTCCTCACGGCCCTTGAAGGCGCTCACGGGCAGCAAGTCGCCGTTCTGGGCGTTGATGGGACGAACCACATCGTGCACGAATGCAGGAGCGTCGTCGTTGATGGCATCCTCGACGGGCAGGTTGCTCCACGAGGGGTCAACCTCCAGGCGCAGGTACTCGCCACCACGGTCAACGGCCTGATAGTTCTTGTTCACCACGTCCTCGCCCTTGCGGCCATAAGACTTGACAATGAACTTCTTCATCTGCTCGACGGCGAGCTCCACAGGAATCACCTCGGTGATGCGGAAGAAGGCCGATTGCAGGATGGTGTTGGTGCGGTTGCCCAAACCAATCTCCTGAGCAATCTTCGTAGCGTTGATGTAGTAAACGGTGATGTTGTTGTCGGCGAAGTACTTCTTCACCTTGTTGGGCAGGTTGGCTGACAACTGGTCACCTTCCCAAACAGTGTTGAGCAGGAACGAGCCGTTCTTCTGCAGACCGCGCGTCACGTCATACATGTGCAGGTAAGCCTGGACATGGCAAGCGACGAAGTTAGGCGTGGTCACCAGATAGGTCGAGCGGATGGGCGTGTCGCCAAAGCGCAGGTGTGAGCAGGTGAAGCCACCCGACTTCTTCGAGTCGTACGAGAAGTAAGCTTGGCAGTGCTTGTCGGTATTGTCACCGATAATCTTCACGCTGTTCTTGTTAGCGCCTACGGTACCGTCGGCACCCAGACCGTAGAACTTGGCCTGGAAGATGCCTTCGCCACCCATGGCAATCTCTTCCTTCATGGGCAGAGAGGTGAACGTCACGTCATCCTCGATGCCGATGGTGAACTGGTTCTTGGGCATTGGCAGAGCCAGGTTCTCATACACCGACAGAATTTGTGCGGGTGTGGTGTCCTTTGAACCCAGACCATAACGACCGCCGACGATGAGCGGAGCATTCTCCACACCATAGAAGCAATCCTTCACATCCAGGTACAGAGGTTCGCCGTTGGCACCGGGCTCCTTGGTGCGGTCGAGCACAGCGATGCGCTTGGCAGTGCTGGGCACGGCAGCCAGGAAGTGCTTGGCCGAGAACGGACGATACAGGTGTACGGCAACGAGACCGACCTTTTCACCCTTGGCGGTGAGATAGTCGATGGTCTCGCGGATGGCCTCAGTGACCGAACCCATGGCAATGATGACGCGCTCGGCATCCTTTGCGCCATAGTAGTCAAACAAGCCATACTTGCGGCCTGTAATCTCGCTGATCTTGTTCATGTAGTCCTCGACGATGGCAGGTACAGCGGTGTAGTAGTCGTTGCACGACTCACGGTGCTGGAAGAACACGTCGGGATTCTCGGCAGTACCACGGGTTACGGGGCTGTCGGGATTCATGGCACCACGGCGGAAGCGAGCCAAGGCATCCATGTCGACCAGCGGGCGCAGGTCTTCCATGTCCATGGCCTCAACCTTCTGAATCTCGTGCGAGGTGCGGAAACCGTCAAAGAAGTTAACGAACGGCACGCGGCCCTTGATGGCGCTCAGGTGAGCCACTGCAGCCAGGTCCATCACCTCCTGCACCGAACCCTCGGCGAGCATAGCGAAGCCGGTCTGACGGGTAGCCATCACATCCTGGTGGTCACCGAAGATGCACAGCGTGTGCGAAGCAAGCGTACGAGCCGAGACGTGGAACACGCCGGGCAGCAACTCGCCAGCAATCTTGTACATGTTGGGGATCATCAGCAACAGACCTTGCGAAGCGGTGTAGGTCGTCGTCAGAGCTCCGGCCTGCAGCGAGCCGTGAACGGCACCAGCTGCACCTGCCTCGCTCTGCATCTCCTGCACGAGCACGGTCTCACCAAAGATGTTCTTGCGACCAGCGGCAGCCCATTCGTCGACATGCTCGGCCATGGTCGAAGACGGAGTGATGGGGTAGATGGCGGCCACCTCAGTAAACATATAACTGATGTGAGCGGCTGCCTGGTTACCATCACAGGTCATGAATTTCTTTTCTCTCATGATTTGTTAACCAGTTTAATTAGTTATTGTTGATATACGTTAGTTCAAGTGTTAGTTTAGGTATGTACACGCAGCACTTCCAAACAATCCGACAAAATTACTGCAAACCGAGCGAAATACAAAAAGAAAAACAATTTTTTTTCTTTTTTTATATCCGAGGTGCAGCGTAATTTATCTAAAATTACAACATTATTTACTACTAACGAAATCTTTTACTCGAAATCTTTGGATATAAACAAAAAAAGGTAGTGGCGCGCCACTACCCATGCGAGAGTTTATGATTAACATCCTATGAGGTGATTCAAACAATTGACGCAACAACATCGCACTTTGTGAACATCGTCCGCCACGATTTATGGTTATTTAACAGAATGCCCGCGCTTCCGTGTCCACAAAAAAAGACTCCCTCTCCAGATTGGGGAGGAAGTCTCGTGTGTATGTTCTTCTTCAAGGTAATACTTTAGAGCAGCTCGACTGAGCGCTTGAGGAAGCGGTCGAGGGCTTCGCCACGCAGCAGGCCATTGCCCAGCAGGGCGATATCGATGAGCTGCTTGACCTTTTCCTGCCCTGCAGCGTAGTCGCTGATGACGGCAGTCTTTTTCTCTCGCAGTTCGCCGGCGTGCTTCTCGTTGTCGCTCAGGTCCTGCTTCTTGTCCTCGGGCACGCCCTTGCCATCCTTATCCAAGTCTCGGATGGCGCGGATGACGTTGTTGGTCGCGGTGAGGTCATCGTCCAGCGGTTTGAGTGACGCCTCAGTAGCAGCGACGGCATCGTCGATGAGTTTCTTGACCAGCGGATGAGCGGTGTTCAGCGTCAGGTTGTAGTAGTCGGGCATCTCGCCGTAGAAGCCCATGCCTGGCTGGAACTGTGCCATCTCTTTCATGCGTCGCATGTACTCGCTCTGCGTGATGATCACGGGACTGTCGTTGGCGCCCATCGTTGCCAGATTGACCATGAAGTTGGCCTTCTCCATCGTCGGCACCTGCGACTGGAATAGGGTGGTGGCCACTTCGCGTTCGAGGTCGTTGAGTTCGTCTTTCTTGGCGTCTTCTTTGACAATCAGGCGGTCGAGCACGTCGCTGTCGACACGCACAAAGCGTGACTTCTCGTTCTTCTGCTCGAGCATGCCCAGGAACGGCACATCAAGTTGACCGTTCATCATCAACACGTCATAGCCCTTGTCGGTCGCAGCCTTGATATAAGTGTACTGCGCGTCCTTGTCGGTGGCGTAGAGGTAGATGAGATTGCCGTCCTTGTCGGTCTGTTCGCCCTCGATAAGTTTCTTGTAGTCTTCGAGGTTGAAGAACTTTCCATCGGTATTCTCAAGCAGAGCAAACTTCATCGCCTGCTCACAGAACTTCTCATCGCTGAGCATGCCATACTCGATAAAGATCTTGATGTCGTTCCACTTCTGCTCAAACTCCTGGGCATTGTCTTTGGCAATCTCCTCGAGACGTGATGCAACCTTCTTTGTGATATAGGTCGAAATCTTCTTCACGTTGCGGTCGGCCTGCAGGTAGGAGCGCGACACGTTCAGTGGGATGTCGGGCGAGTCAATAACACCCTGCAGCAGCATCAGAAACTCTGGAACCACGCCCTCGACACTGTCGGTGACATATACCTGGTTGCAATAGAGTTGGATGCGGTCCTTGCGGATGTCCAGATTGTTCTTAATCTTGGGAAAATAGAGGATACCCGTCAGCGTGAACGGGAAGTCGACGTTCAGGTGAATCCAGAACAGCGGGTCTTCCTGGCCAGGCTGGATAGCACGGTAGAACTTCAGATAGTCATCGTCGGTCAGGTCGGTGGGTTTGCGGGTCCACAGCGGCTCGACATCATTGATGAGCTTGTCTTTGTCGGTGTCGACATACTTGCCGTCTTTCCACTCCTGCTCCTTGCCAAAGATGACGGGAACGGGCAGGAAACGGCAGTACTTGTTCAGCAGGGCGCTGATACGCGACTGCTCCAAGAATTCCTTCTCATCGTCGTCGATGTGCAGGATGATGTCGGTTCCGCGCTCTGCCTTGTCGCACTCACTCATCTCAAACTCAGGTGAGCCGTCGCATGACCAGCACACAGCCTTCGCGCCCTCCTGGTACGACAGGGTGTGGATTTCCACTTTCTTAGCCACCATAAATGCCGAATAGAAACCAAGGCCGAAGTGGCCAATGATGACATTGGCGGTGTCCTTGTACTTGTTCAGGAAGTCCTCGGCACCCGAGAAGGCGATTTGGTTGATGTACTTGTCAATCTCTTCTTCGGTCATGCCAATACCGTGGTCGGTGACGGTGAGTGTACCAGCGTCCTTGTCGAGCTTGACCTCGACCTTCAGGTCGTCAATCTTGCCTTCAAAGTCGCCTGCCGAAGCCAGCGTCTTGAGCTTTTGTGTCGCGTCAACTGCGTTGGAAACCAACTCACGCAGAAAAATCTCGTGGTCACTGTACAGAAATTTTTTGATTACGGGGAAGATGTTTGTTGTCGTTACCCCGATAGTTCCTTTTGCCATATTCTTCGTTTTTTTGATTAAGTTCAGTTTTTTCAAGAGGATCTAGATATTCTAGACCATCTAGTTAATAACAAAAAAAATGCCACACGGCTAGGTGTGACATTTTTGCAGTCATTGAGGTCAATGTGGCTATTCTTTTGCCTTGACCTTCTTGGCTTTTTCGACGCGTGTGACAATCTTGTCACCATCGACATCCATCACGATAGTGGCATCGGTGGTGCCTTCTTCACGCAGGAGCATCTCGCACAACGGGTCCTCGATGTTGGCCTGAATGGCACGGCGCAGCGGACGAGCACCATACTGCACATCAAAGCCCTCGTTGGCGACAAAGTCTTTTGCTGCGTCGGTAATCTTCAACTTCAGCCCAGCATCCTCGACACGCTGGTAGAACGCGGCAAGTTCGATGTCCACAATCTTCTTGATGGCATCGATGTCGAGCGAACCGAAGGTGACGATATCGTCCACGCGGTTGAGGAACTCGGGCGAGAACTTGCGGTTTAGCGCTTTGCGGATGACTGCGTCGCTGCGCTCCTTTGTCATGTCGCCGGTGTGGAAACCGACTCCTGCGCCGAAGTCCTTAAGTTCGCGTGTCCCGATATTGCTGGTCATAATCACGATCGTGTTCTTGAAGTCCACCTTGCGTCCCAGACTGTCGGTCAGGCAACCCTCGTCGAGCACCTGCAGAAGCATGTTATACACGTCGGGATGAGCCTTCTCAATCTCGTCAAGCAGGACGACGGAGTAGGGGCGACGGCGCACCTTCTCGGTCAACTGACCGCCCTCCTCATAACCCACATATCCCGGAGGGGCACCCACCAGTCGCGAGACGTTGAACTTCTCCATATATTCGCTCATGTCGATGCGAATGAGCGCGTCGGGTGAATTGAAGAGGAACTCTGCCAAACGCTTGGCTAGCAAAGTCTTGCCGACGCCAGTCGGACCCAGGAACATGAATGAACCGATGGGGCGGTTGGGGTCACGCAGACCCACACGGTTGCGGCGGATGGCACGGGCAATTGTATCGATGGCCTCGTCCTGTCCCACAATCTGTTTCTTCAGTTCGTCTGTCATGCCCAACAGGCGGATACCCTCGCTCTGAGCGATACGCTGCGTAGGCACGCCTGTCATCAGTGCTACCACCTCGGCGACATCATGTTCATCGACCGTCTCACGGCAATTGTCAAGATCTTTTTCCCACTGCTCCTTGGCATCTTCCAACTCCAGTTTAAGACGTTCCTGGAGGTCACGGTAGTTGGCTGCGCCTTCGAAGTTTTGTGCCTGGACGGCCTTCACCTTATTCTGTTGTGCCTCAGCGATACGGGCCTCCAGGTCTTCGATTTCTTTGGGAACCTCGACCTTGTTAATGTGTACACGCGAACCTGCCTCGTCCATCGCGTCGATGGCCTTGTCAGGGAAGAAGCGCTCACTCACATAGCGGTCGGTCAGGCGCACGCATGCCTCCAATGCCTCCTCGGTATAACTCACACCATGATGGCGCTCATATACATCTTTAATATTATGGAGAATCTCCAGGGTTTCCTCTGGAGTAGTCTGAGGCACAATCACTTTCTGGAAGCGGCGCTCAAGTGCGCCATCCTTCTCGATGCTCTTGCGGTACTCGTCGAGCGTGGTCGCGCCAATACACTGGAACTCGCCGCGAGCCAGCGATGGTTTCAGCAGATTGGCGGCATCCATTGAGCCGCTGGCATTGCCGGCACCCACCAGGTTGTGGATTTCGTCGATGAACACGATGATGTTGGGGTGGCTCACCACCTCGTCGATGAGGGTTTTGATGCGCTCCTCAAACTGCCCGCGATACTTCGTGCCAGCCACGACGCCCGCCATGTCGAGCGAGATGATGCGCTTGTCGAGCAGGACGCGTGCCACTTTGCGCTCAACGATACGTTTGGCCAAGCCCTCGATGATGGCGGTCTTGCCCACACCGGGTTCACCAATGAGCACGGGGTTGTTCTTCTTGCGACGGCTCAGAATCTGCGCCAGACGCTCAATCTCGCGCTCGCGGCCCACCACAGGGTCCAGTTGACCCTCGGCAGCAGCGCGCGTGATGTCCTTGCCATATTTATCAATCATCGGGGTGTCATTATTGTCACCCTTGCTGACATTTCGTCGTTGTGTGCTTTTCTCTGCGCCATGATGAGCCTCGCCAGCACGCTCACCGCCGGGGGCATCTTCGTCCTCGTCTTCCTCGGCAAAGTCGGCACCCGCCATGGGCAAGTAATACTGCTCATAGCGTGACATCAGCTCATATAGCTCATTGTATTCTGTTTTCATTCAAAGGGTTGTGATTAGTGAAATACTCTCATATAGTTGGGTGCAGCGACATGTTTCCTGTCATGCACACTCTATATAACGTAGCAACAACCGTGCCAATGCCAAAAATGGCAAAAAATAAGTGTTTTTAACAACTTTGTAGAAATTCAAACGCGATTTTTGCGTTTATGTCAAAAAAAAGTGCTAAATTTGTAGGTTCAAAACTACGATTGGACGAATTATAATATAAAACACATATCGATATGAAATTTAATGTTCCTAGTAAACAGCTGCTTACACGCTTGAATGCAGTGAGCAAAGTCATCAGCAACAAGAATGCCTACGCCATCCTTGACAACTTCCTTTTTGAGCTCGAAGGAGAGCGACTGGTAGTCACGGGTAGCGATATGGAGAGCCGCATGACAACCGCCATCGAAGTACCCGGAGCTGAGGGTAGTGGAAAGTTTGCCATCGATGTCAAGCGCATCCTCAACCTGCTCAAGGAGTTGCCCGACACGGCAATGACCTTTGACATTAATGACGAGTCGCTCGAGGTGAACATCACTTACTTGAATGGTAAGTTCAATGCTATGGCATTCAACGGTGATGAGTACCCCCTCAAGGCACAAAGCGCATCCGAGACGGCAACCTTCAACCTTACCGAGAAGGACATCTACGACGGTATCCAACGGACACTCTTTGCGGTCGGAACCGATGACATGCACCCGCAGTTCATGGGTATCTATTGGGACATCGTCGCCGACGGCATCACCTTTGTCGCAAGCGACTCCCATAAGCTGGTGCGCTACCGCAAGACACAGGTGCAGCCTAACACCGAGCTCAGCTTTATCCTGCCCGCCAAGCCCGCATCGATCCTGAGCGGAATCCTTGACAAGAACGGAAAGAATGAAGTGCG
Organism: Muribaculaceae bacterium; assembly: GCA_017557285.1. Taxonomy (GTDB): domain Bacteria; phylum Bacteroidota; class Bacteroidia; order Bacteroidales; family Muribaculaceae; genus Sodaliphilus. The sequence goes on along the minus strand of JAFZAK010000156.1, from coordinate 9,244 downwards.
CATTACGGTCGAAGACACCAATGCGACATTTGAGATGGCCGACTACACACTCACCTGCCGGTTTATCAATGGCAAGTATCCCAAGTATAATGCCGTCATTCCCACCAACAACCCATTCACGCTTAGCATCGACCGCCTGACGTTACTCAATGCCTTGCGCCGAGTGAGCGTATTTGCAGCAGTCGGAGGACTCATCAAGTTGGACTACCGTCCTGACGAGATTCTCCTCACCTCGCAAGACCTTGACCACGCCACCAGCGCCGAGGAGACGGTACAGTGCGAATACAACGGCGAGAACATGGTCATGGGATTCAAGAACGTCGACATCATCGAGGTGCTCAACAATCTTGACACCGAGACGGTTTGCGTTCAACTTTCTGACCCTGCTCGTGCTGGCATCTTCCTGCCCAGCGAGCAGAAAGAGGGTGAAGACCTGCTCATTCTGCAAATGCCGATGATGATTTAAGCCCAGCCGTACATGGAGCTGAAACTGAAACTGCAACGCCCCATCGTCTTCTTTGACCTGGAGACGACGGGGCTAAACATAACGCAGGATCGCATCATTGAACTCTCGTACATTAAGGTTTTCCCCGATGGGCGAGAGGAAAAGGATTGTCTGCGCATCAATCCCGGTATACCCATACCCAAGGTCTCGTTTGACGTACACCATATCTCGGACGATGACGTGCGTGACTGCCCATCATTTGACAAGGTGGCACAACACATCTACGAGGTGTTCAACGGATGCGATCTCGCCGGATTCAACAGCAACCAGTTTGATATCCCTCTACTTGATGAAGAGTTTGCAAGAGCGGGCATTCAGTTCGACTGGCAACAGTGCAGTTTCATCGACAGTCAGGTGATTTTCCATAAGAAGGAGAAACGTGACCTGGCTGCAGCATGCTTGTTCTATTGCGGGCATGAGATGGAGAATCACCACTCATCTCTGGCCGATACAGAGACCACCTATGAGGTGTTCAAGGCACAACTCGAGCGCTATGGCGACTTGAGCGACAAAGACGTCAAGGCTTTGAGCGACTACTCATCTCACACCCGCTTCGTCGACCTCAAGGGCTTTGTTGTGTATAACGAAAACGGCCAGGAGGTGGTCAACTTTGGCAAACACAAGGGCAAAGTGCTTGAAGAGGTGCTGCAGATTGACCATGGCTATGCCGACTGGGTGCGTCGCTCTGACTTCCCGTCAAGTACCAAGCGCGTCTTTGAGACCGTGCAACAACGCCTTAAGGATAAAGAGCTAGAGGAGAAAAAAAGACTGCTCTTAACGAAGAATAACAAACTCACTTAACACAATGAGACTCAAACGCATTGTCACGCTGTGCCTGATGGCTGTCGCCTTTTTCTCGGTATGGGCCGATGAGGAAGGAACTGAACTGAAGTGCGAAGTCGAGGTCAACTCGAGCAAAGTACAAAATGTCAGCAAGGATGTGTTCAACACCTTGAAGGAGTCCATCACGCAGTATATCAACGACAACCGCTGGACCGATGCACAATTTGCCGTCAACGAGAAAATCGAGTGCAAAATGTTGTTGGTCGTCAACAAGTATGATCAGGCGACAGGCAAGATGGAGTGCGAGCTCACCGTTCAATCGCAGCGGCCGGTCTATAACAGCAGTTATCTGACAACGCTCATCAATTTCAAGGACACCAAGGTTACCTTCGACTACCAGGAGGGCGATCAACTGGTGTTTAACGAGCAGGATTGGGAAAGCAACCTCACTGGTATCCTCAATTTCTATGCCTACCTCATTCTTGCCATCGACTTTGACTCGTTCGCGCTCAATGGGGGAGAACCGTATTTCGAGAAGGCAGCAAATGTGGTGCGCATGGCTCAGAGCACAGCCGAGATTGGATGGAAGGCGTTTGAGGATCCGAAGAACCGTAGCGCGGTCCTGTCGGCATTTACCGACAAGGCGACCAGCTCAATACGGGAAATCTATTACAACTATCACCGCCTGGGACTGGACCAGATGGTGGTCAGTGTAGACAAAGGGAGAAAGACGGTCACCGAACAGCTGGAGAAACTAAAGACTATCTACGATGCGCAGCCTATGAGCGTTTGCCTATCGATGTTCAAAGATGCCAAGCTTGACGAGCTTGTCAATATCTATAGCAAGGCTAATCAGACCGAGAAAGATGAGGTCTATGAAATGCTCAATCCCATCTATCCCGCCGATCAAGAACGTCTTAATAAAATCAAAGCTCCACCAGAACCATAGGAGTCCGAAATTAGGGTTCTCTGGCCTGAGTTTTTAGCTGGCCAGGCGTGCGATTCTCAATTCTCCATTCTCAATTGATATAATTGCTCACACGACTCTACATATCAAATTATGCGCTGATTGACCGGCTGGAAATCAACTTCCAGTCGGGCCTTACTATTGTCACGGGCGAAACCGGGGCTGGAAAGTCCATCCTGCTCGGAGCATTGTCGCTCATTCTGGGTGAACGAGCCGAAACGAAGGCAGTGCGCGACACAAGCCAAAAAACTATTGTAGAGGCAACGCTGTCAATTAATGGTTACGGTTTGCAACCCATGTTCGAACAAGCCGATATTGACTATGATGACGAGTGCATCTTGCGACGAGAGGTGTCGCCAAACGGACGCTCTCGGGCCTTTATCAACGACACACCTGTTTCACTGACATTTATGCGCGAGGTGGCAACGCGGTTGGTCGATATCCACTCGCAGCATAGCAACATGCTGCTTGCCAATCCACAGTTCCAACTCAGTATCATCGACAGTTTGGCCAACAATGCCAGTCTTCGGGAGCAATATGCCGAGAAGTTCAAGAAGTATACCGACACGCAACGACTACTCAAGAAAAACACAGAAGAGTACGAGAAAGCTCGGGCCGAGGAGGACTACATGCGTTTCCAACTTGAGCAACTGCGGGCGATGAATTTGCAGCCCGGTGAGGACAACCAACTGGAATTGGAACAGGAACGCTTGAGCAATATCACGACAATTAAGCAAAATTTGTGGGAAATCGACCATTTGTTCAACGACGAGCAACTGTCGGTCATCCAACACCTGAAGGACATCACCAGTCATCTGCAAGATATCGAACACTTGGTGCCTGAACTGCAAGGCCTGCCCGAGCGTGCCCAAACGGCCCTGATTGAGATGAAGGACATGGCCGAGACGGTAGGTGATGCGATGGAGAATCTCCAGCTTGACCCCGACCAACTCGAGCGTGTCGAGAGCCGTCTAAACGAGATTTACGACCTCGAGCGCAAACACCAAGTAGACTCTGTTGACAAACTTATCGACATACAGCGCGACTTTGACCAGCGCTTGCAAATGCTGGACAAAACCGACGAACATCTGCAGCTGCTGCGAAACATGACGCTCGATGCCGAAAAGCAAGCCAACCAGCTTGCAGAACAACTGACTGAATCGCGAAAAAAGGCTGCAAGGGCTTTTGCTCAACAGTTGGTCAATAAGGCCAAGGCACTTGCGCTCGAAAACCTGCAATTTGAGGTTACTTTCAGTGAGACTGACCTCAATGCCACTGGGCACGATAGGGTAGAGTTCAACATGGCGTTCAATAAGAACCAGCCACTCATGCCTGTCAAGGACACTGCCTCAGGTGGCGAAATCTCGCGCGTGATGTTATGTGTCAAGGCGATTATCGCCCAGCAGGTCAATCTGCCTACGCTCATCTTCGACGAGGTGGATACTGGCGTAAGTGGCGACACGGCAAGTCGCATGGGCGAGATGATGGGCGAGATTGCACGAAACATCCAGGTAATTGCCATTACTCATTTGCCCCAAGTGGCATCGCACAGCAAACAACACCTCAAAGTATATAAAAGCGATGATGACGAGCGCACTAACACCCATGTGGACACGCTCGACAATGAGCAGCACGTTATGGAGATTGCCCGCATGCTCAGCGGTCGCGATGTCAACCAGGCTGCCATCGACAATGCACGCGCATTGATAAACCAGAACATTGCAAATGACTGACAAGAACGAACAATATATCTACGGCATCCATGCTGTGCTCGAAGCCATCGAGGCGGGCAAGGAGATTGACCGACTGCTCGTCAAGAAAGACTTGAGCAGCCAACTGGCACGCGAGGTACTCGATTCTGCTCGTGCTCATGATGTGCCCGTGCAGCGCGTGCCCGTGGAGCGCATCAACCGCATTACCCGCAAGAACCACCAGGGAGTGCTCGCTATCCTGGCAGCAGTAACCTATTATAAGGTTGAGCAAATCGTACCGATGCTCTTTGAACAAGGCGACAATCCGTTTATTGTGGTTCTAGACGGCGTGACCGATGTGCGCAATTTCGGTGCAATCGCACGCACCTGCGATTGCGCGGGAGTCAATGCCATTGTCCTGCCCGAGCGTGGTAGCGTATCGGTGGGTCCCGACGCAATCAAGACATCGGCAGGGGCACTAAACTATGTGCCAGTCTGTCGCGAGCGCAACTTGGTAGAGACCCTGCGTTATCTCAAAAACTCGGGCTTCACCATCGTCGGTACCAGCGACAAGAACGCATGCAACTACACCCAGGCCGACTACACAGCCCCGGTGGCAATTGTCCTTGGTGCTGAAGACAAGGGCATTTCGCACGAGGTGATGCAATTGTGCGACAAGCGGGTGGTAATTCCCGAGTTTGGGCACATCAACTCGCTCAATGTGTCGGTCGCGGGGGGCATTATCATGTACGAAGTGGTGAGACAAAGGCTCAATGACAATCAAATTGTGCAATGAACTTGCCCATGTCACCCTTTTTAATTAATTTTGCACTTTCAAATCATTTAATGATATGATAAACCGAGTACTCATACGGGTTAAAGTGGTGCAGATGCTCTATAGCTATCTGCTCACTCGTCCCGAACGCACTTTTAAACAGGCACTTAAAGACTTGCAAGTCAGTTTAGAGAAGTCTTATGACCTCTATCTCTATCTGATCAAATTGATTCCTGACCTGACTTATCTCGAAGAACGACGTCTGGACGATGCCAAGCACAAGTTCTTGCCCACTGAGGAAGACTTGCATCCCAACACGCGTTTTGTCGACAATGCGTTAGTGCAGGCAATCAACAGCAATCCGCAAGTCGAAAAACTCTTCCGCGACCATGATGTGTCGTGGAGCGATGACCCAATCTTCATGCGGCTCTTGCTCGACAAGGTGCTCAACAGCGACATCTACCAACAATACATGCAGATGCCCAGCACCGACCTTGAGAGCGATACCGAGCTGTGGCGACAGCTGCTGCGCAAGGTCATCATCGAGGACGAGGACATGGAGGAACAATTGCAGAACCGTTCGTTATACCTCAGCGGCGAAGACTTGGAGATGATGGGGCAGTTTGCCATCAAGTCGCTCACAAAGATTGCCATGGGAGAGGACGAACCTATCAGACCCATGTTCAAAGACCAAGAGGACAGCGTATTCGGAGAGGAACTGTTCACCAAGACCATCCGCGATATGGATGACAACAATGTGCTCATCGACAGCTGCATCCGTTCAGAGAAATGGGATCGGAACCGTGTCGCTCTCATGGACCGAATCATCATGTGTGCTGCCATCACTGAGTTCAAGTGCTTTGATAAAATCCCTATCGCGGCCACACTGAACGAGTACATCGAACTGGCTAAGGTCTTTAGCACACCCAACAGTGGGCAATTTGTCAACGGTGTGTTGAATGCCGTTGCCGAGGAATTGCGCACCCGCGGCCGCATCAATAAATAGGCTTTAGGCTTTAGACTTTAGTCGTTAGGCTTTAGACTTTAGACTTTAGGTTTAGAATCTCAATTCTTAATTCTTAATTCTCAATTCTTAATTAATAAGATTATGCTCAACAATTTCATTCTATTACAAGCCGCTAGCGGTGGCGATACCGCAGCCGGAGGAGGCATGACTAGCCTCATCATGATTGTTCTGCTCATCGTCATCTTCTACTTTTTCATGATTCGCCCTCAGTCGCAGAAACAGAAAAAAATCAACGAGTTCCGTAAAGGACTCGAAAAGGGCGACAAGGTGATGACTGCCGGTGGTATTTATGGCAAGATTCGTGAGGTCAAGGAAAACACCATCATCCTCGAAATCACGAAAGGCGTCGAAATCACAATCGACAAGAACTCGGTCTATCAGTCGGCACAAGACGTTGCTGAAACTGGCGCCGATCCCGCACAGAACAATAAGTAATCGTTCGTGGCCGCACTGAAACAACGGTTCAGACAGTGGTGGGAATACTTTTCCACCAACGATATCAAGTCGAGCAAGTCGAGGTCGATCTTGCTCTACTTGGGCTTTGTGCTCATTTCTGCCATACTCTGGTGCTTCCTCACATTCAACAACATTTTCACCATCGACATGCAGTTGCCGGTGCGCGTAGTTGGGAAACCCGACAATGTGCGCTTTCTCACCAATGTCCCCGACACAATCACTGTTTCGGTCAACGACAAAGGGTCGGCGTTTGTCAAGTACATGTTCAAGTCCACGCCAGTGATTGAACTGCGCTTCACCGACTATGCCTCAGCCGACGGTGTGTTCAAGGTCGATGCCACACATCTCAAGAAATTGATTCTGCGTCAGTTGTCCAGGGGTACAACAGTGGCATCGGTACTGCCCGACAACATTACTGCCAAATATACCGATGGTCCAGGCAAGAAAGTGCCGGTGGTTGTGGATATCGAGGTGGATCCCGAGCTTCTCTACATGCAAAACGGCCCAATCACCAAGAGCGTCGATTCGGTCATGGTCTATGGCGACCAGAAGACACTGGCCGAGATTACCGAGGTCTATACCTACCACATCAAGGCCGACAAGCTGACCGACACACTCTACCGCAAGGTATCGATAGCGCCCTTGCGCGGTGCGGTCGTTGAGCCACGTTCCATTGAAGTGGTCGTTCCTATCGAGAAGATGGTGATCCAGCGCCAGAAGGTACAGATTGCCGTGCGTAACACCCCGCCAGGTGTCAAGGTCATCGTCTTCCCGTCGAGCGTTGAGGTGTCCTATCGAGCACCCATGAGCATGCAGAAACGACAAGCCGAGGTAACCGTTGTGGTCGACTACAATGCCATAGACGCAAGCAACACCAATAAGGTGGCGGTACAGATGGGTGAAGCCCCGGCAGTGTTTACCGACTTCAAGCTCTCGGTTGACAGTGTCGAGTACATCATCGAAAAGCAGCGGTTGCCATGAGGCGCGTAATCATCACTGGCGGCATAGGCAGCGGAAAGAGCATGGTGTCGCAGATGTTGCAGGTCATGGGTTATCCCGTCTACGACTGCGACTCGCAAGCGATGCGGCTGATTCATGAGGATGAGCAGTTGAGATGTGAAATCATCTCATTGCTCGGTCCACAAGCCTATGATGCCCGGGGATGTTACAACCGCCAGTGGGTCAGCGAACAGGTGTTTGCCAACCCCGACCTGCTGAAACGCCTCAACGCCTGCGTTCATCCCGCAGTGGTGCGTGACATAGAACGATGGGCCGAGCGGCAGAGCAGTGACCCTATTTTTATTGAGACGGCACTGCTCAGGCAGAGCGGACTCATCGTCATGACCGATGACATATGGCGTGTTACCTCGCCCGAACCGTTGCGCATTGCTCGTGTTCAGCGCCGCAGTGCCCTCACCGAGCAACAGGTCAGGCAACGCATTATCGCCCAACAGCTGCGCGAGGAGTCTTATCCCGACGAGCATGTCCTCGTCAACGATGAGCGCAAACCCTTGCTCCCGCAAATACTACATTTAATCACGAATGAAGAATAATCTAGTGTTTCTAGTTTATCTAGTACCTCTAGTAAAAAACAATATTAACAAATAAGTAAGATGTTAAAAGAAATTCTGTCAATCGCAGGGAAACCTGGACTTTACAAGATGATCTCCTACGGCAAGAGCATGCTCGTAGTCGAGAACCTGGAAACGAAAAAACGCATCCCGGCCTATTCGCGCGACCGCATCGTCTCGCTGGGCGATATCGCCATTTACACCACCGAAGAGGAAGTGCCTCTGGGCAAAGTTCTCGAAGCAATCCGAGATAAGTTTGAGGCAAAGCCCCTCGACCTGGAGAAATACAAGACCGACGACCAACTCGACGCCTTCTTCAAGGAAGTGCTTCCCACCTACGATGAGGAACGGGTCTACAAGAGCGACATCCGCAAACTCATGGGTTGGTACAACCTCCTGATCAACGCCGGAATCACCGATTATTCCAAGAAAGAGGAGGAAGAAAAAGAGGATAAGGAATAAAACGAAAAAATAAGGGTGTGGCCATTGTCAAACCGAGACATATCATTGCCTTGTTGCTGGTGTTGACACTGGCCACTACTTCTTGCCGCACAAAGAAGGAGGCATACACGCCGAGGACTTCGACATCGTCCATATCGGGTGATGACCGTGGCAACACCAACGCCAAATGGAAGGCACTGGACATCAAACTTACCCGCCACGACAACAAAGCCCTCTACCGGGAACTCAAGGAGTGGCTCGGCACGCCCTATCAGTACGCCAAAAGTGACAAGGGTAGGGGAACCGACTGCTCGGGAATGGTCATGGAGGTGTATAAAAAGGTTTTTGACATCAAACTCGAACGGAACTCCGCAAAAATCTTTGAGAAGAATTGTAAGGAGATCGGCCGACATCGACTCAAGGAGGCTGACTTGGTTTTCTTCAACAATGGCAAGAGCGATCGCATCACCCATGTGGGCATCTACCTCAAAGACGGCTACTTTGTCCATGCCTCCTCATCGCGGGGCGTCATCGTCAGCCACCTAACCGAGAAGTACTACGACACCCACTTCCAATGCGCCGGCCGCGTCAAGCACTGATAACTGAAAACTGACAACTGATAACTAAGAAAGGATGCCGATGTGGCATCCTTTCTTGTAGCGGGACTGAGAATTGAACTCAGGACCTCCGGGTTATGAATCCGACGCTCTAACCATCTGAGCTATCCCGCCGCTCCATTTGGCAATCTCTGAACCATTACTTTCGATTGCGGGTGCAAAGGTACTGCTTTTTTTTGAACTGCAAAACAAAAAAGTGCTTTTTTCGTCAAAAAAGTGCGTTTTTTCTGTGTAAAGTCGTGTTTACTCGCTTGGCACTTCATTTTTTTTTTTTCTAGAAAATGTGCACGTGTAGTTTTTCTAGAAAAAAAAATTTGTGCACGTGTAGTTTTTCTAGAAAAAAAAAATTTTGCACGTACTTTTTTTAAAAAAAACTGTTAAATATATATGTATATATATTTATTTTTATAT
>JAFZAK010000155.1 GCA_017557285.1 Muribaculaceae bacterium | reverse complement strand
GTGAGCGATGTCAATGCCGTCATCAACATTATGTTGGGGAAATAGACCGCAATGCTGGTAGTGGGTACAATAAACTCTTACCAGATGGGCAACTTATAGCCAATCGTGATGGTAAACGTTCTGCTTTTTCCCGATTTCGATTTGCCAGGTATGTGCTCACCATAGATTGGTTCAGGATATGTGTCATAGGTCCGGTGGTTCTTGGTGCTGATGCCTTGCTTGTACATCGCTTCGATGGAAAATCGGTTAAAATGCCACGCAACACCCATGGGTATCGACCAGTCGTCCAATGATTTACCTCTACCATATTGGAAACCGGCTTTGAGAATCAGAGGTATTTTATTGAAATGGTAGTTGAGCGTTGCCGGAAAAACAAACATATTGTTACCATCGGCCCAATATCCTTTTTTCTCGCCTTGCATCGAGAACATGGCACCTATTGCCCCTCCCCAACAACCGTATGTCAGCTCGTATTCTAATCCGGCCGTCAGTCCGGCACGGCTAGGATTTCCTTCTGCCCAGACGGGACCTCGTTCAACATACGAATAGTTTCCGCCAATTTTGGCATATAAATGATTCGTCACCCCTTGTGCCAGGCAAGGCACGATGACAATCAAGCTAATCGCCAGCAAAACAAGCTTTTTCATAATCAGTCATTTTCAAGATTGTAAATCATTCCACGAACATAAGTAAAATGATATCCGCCTGCATTCCAATTAGGATTATAAATAAATGGCATTTGGTTGTTCACGCTTGAATAAGCAAGGTGGTGATAAGCTCCACCCAGGTTACTCAAATCAGTCGCTTTCAGCGACAAGGCTAACCTTGGAGACAATGATATATTTTAGGGCAAGAGGGTAGCGTACTTGGTGGCGAGGTGGCGTGAAAAGGCGAGGACATCGGTCACGCGGGGAATCGTGAGAGGTTGGGTGGACTCGGCCCATGCCAATTCGTACTGCATCAAGCGCTGGTCGAAGTCCTTTTGGTCAAACTCCTTGCCCTGCTGGACGCAAGCGATGACCTCATCGACATACATCTGCCAGCGGTGGTGGTAGTACTCCCCTATCAGCCCCGCCCAGGAGCGATTGGCATAGTCATCGAGGTCGCCACCCCAGGTGGTGACGAGACGACGGGCGTTCATCTCGTAGTAATTCTTCAGTTCGGGGGTGTTGCCATAGTTGCGCGCCAACTCAATCCACTTGGTCATCGTGCAATAAGGATGATGTGCTGCCAGTGTGTCGGCATCGCTGATGATGTCGAGCATCAAGCGGCCCTGCTCACGCAATGCGGTGAGGTCTCGCCGCTGATAGGCCTCATCGAAAGCGACCTTAGCCTTGGCGAACGCCAGTCCGAGCACCTCGCGCCCGGCAGCTATCATGTCGATGGTCATCGCGTCGCGTGTGACGCTGGGCTGCTGCAACAGGGTGAGCCAGGCTTGCACCATGCGGTCGGGGCGGTAGTAGATCTCGTCGCGCGACCACTTGCTGCGCTTGCCCATGACGGGCACGAAATTGAACTGCGGTCCGCGGGTGTAGGCGGTGTGGACAAACACGTCGCGCGCCAGTGCCCACCAGGCAACACGAGCCGGCATGGACTCATGTCCCACATGGCGCTGCGCCAAGCGTGCCACATAGACGCTGTCGGTCATGCCCAGGTCCCATGCCTTGTCGAGGATATATTCGTAGGGGAACTGCTGCACATCGAGGCCCTCGAGCGTCGAACCGACGCCCTGCAACGAGCCGCGCGCCTCGACGAGTGCCTTTTCCAAGCGTTCTCCGGCCTCCAGCGCATTGCCTTGCATGGCGGTTGAGCCGCCGAAGTTGCCCAAATAGCACCAGATAAAGGGTTGGCCGTAGAACTTGTCGCGCAGTCGCCACACCTCCAAGCGCTCGCAGTAATAATCGAGGATGGGCATCTTGCCCGGCGGGACCGCGTCGAGCATGGCTTGTGCGCGCTCGGGGGTCCAGTCCTTGCGTTGGTAGTAGAGGAACCACCCCATCTGGAGCCACTCGGCCTGCGGGTCGGCACTGCGCAGCGATTCGTAGATGTGTCGCGACACACGCGCCAGGTAGTCGGGCTCAAAACTGGGTGGCGACATCTCGTTGAAGGGGTCGATGCCATAGATGTGGTCGGTGCCGAACAGGCGCGTCTGCTCCTGCAGATAGAGTTTCTGGATGCGTGTATAGAGCGGGTCCTCGGAGTCGAGGAAGTAGGTGTTGTAAGGCTTCTCGAACTCGTCCCACACCTCCAGCGGTCGGATGTCGGCCTTGGGATAGAGCGTCTTGAGGCGAATGGGCACATGACCGGCGAATGCGGGCAAGACGGGACGCATGTTGAGTTCGCGCTCACGAGCCACAATCTGCTTCTGCAGGTCAACCTGCGTGTCGAGCCAGTGCTTCGGCAGCGGTCCACACCAAGCGTCAATGTTCGCCATGCGGTGCCAGGGCAGATAGGCGGGTCCGGTGAAATAGGCGCGGATTTCGTCCTCTTTCATGCCCAACTTCTTCCACACGCGCATCCACACCACCTCCTGGCCCGTGATGGCGAGGGGCAGGTTGATGCCGTTGAGCGCCATCCAGTCGATGAAGCGCTCCCAGTGTCGCCACTGCCAGAACACCATCGTGTAGCCGAAGGTGCAATAGTTGAGGAAGAAGCGCTGCGGCACACGGGCACGGACGGTGACGGCACTGTCAACGGGCGGAAGCACCGACGGCAATTCGACAGGCACGTCGGCATACCACGACACCGTGGTGAGGCAGCAATTCTTCAGGTAGTGGTTCAGTCCCACCGCCATGGCGTTGGCGTTGTTACCGCCAATGACCACCTTGTCACCTGCATTGCGCAAGGTGAAGTAGTCGCACGTGACGGCGGGCAGCTGTTCGTAGGTCACTTTTTGAGCCAAGCGTGGCGACAGTCGCTGCGTCAGCGCCATCGCCACCTCGGTCTGTGTGGCGGCCATCGCCACCACCAAGCCCATCACCAGGGCCCATGTTAAGGTCAGTATTCGTTTCATTTTGTGCGAGAGAGCCCCTTTAGTCAATCTGGACGATAAGGTAGTTGCTGAGTTCCCAGAAGCGGCCGGGGTCGGTGATGTGGAGTGACTTGGTGCCGCCCTCGTCGACGAGTTGATAGGTGCCGACGGGATGTTTCGAGAGCAGCTTGGCCTTCTTACTGTGCAGCGGGATTGCGCTGAGGGTGCGCTTGTCGGCCTTGGTGAAGTAGGACTTCTCATAGTCGCCCTCCATGATCTTGGTTTTCTTGAGGAAGCCCGTCTCGATGATGTGGTTCTGCTTGAGTTCCTTCTTGTTGCCAATGGCATAATAGCAGACGTTCATCTCGTTGGTGACACGAGCAGTCTCCTCCTGGGCACGAGCCTTCTCCTCGCGCACCTCGGTGTTGACGTTGTTGAGCGAGTCGACACGGGTGTTGAGCGTGTTGATGACGATATGCGCCTGCGCCAACTGGTTGGTAAGATCATCGATGGTCGCCTGCTGGTTTGCGAGCTGCCGTTTCATCGTATCGATGGTTTTTTGCATCTCTTCGTTGTAGTTTTGGCTCTGCTTGAGGCGTTTCTCCAGGTCAGCGAGACGTTTTTTGCGTTCGGCGACCGATTTCTGCAGCAACTCCATATCACTGCGCAGCTGCGCCTTACGGTCGGGTGTCTCACCGCTGAGGTTATGCACCGACACCACGTCCTGCAGTTCCTTGAGCTGGTTCATGCCCTCGTTGATCTCGTTCATCAGCGCCATCAGACTGTCCTTCTCGGCCAATGCTGTG
>JAFZAK010000154.1 GCA_017557285.1 Muribaculaceae bacterium | reverse complement strand
TGCAAAGGGGAGGGGGCGGGGGTGGGGTTTGGATGCAGCTTCTGCCGCACCTACGGCGCTTGGATTGTTAGGCGGCATGGTAGCAGGGGTTGCGCTACGCTTCACCCCTGCCTATTTTCTTATCACCCCTAATGGGGTTATATTATCGCAGAATAGTTACTTAGCACGACAAAAGTGTTAAAAAAAAGCGCGGCGGCGAAATTCTCAATTATTTATATTACCTTTGCAGCCGCAAATGACCGATTGCCGGTCACAGGTCCTATAGCTCAGTTGGTCAGAGCACCTGACTCATAATCAGGGAGTCCTTGGTTCAAGCCCAAGTGGGACCACGAAATTAATCCCAAGTGGTTGATAATCAACTACTTGGGATTTTTGTTTCACAAGGACTAAAACCTGTCCTATTTTCTGCAATTGGTATCAATCCACTCCAGTATGCACTTGATAGCTTCATTGGCGAAGGTCTCCTCAATGAGTTGGTACTCTGTGGGAACACCTGTTTGACAATGCTGAAATAGGTGGTTCACACCCTCAACGGGAACAACTTTGTGTTTGCTGTTGACCAACCCCTTGTCAATAGCATCTAGATTGGTAGCGCAATCAACCTGCGTGTCTTTCGTGCCATTCAGTGCCAACACGGGACATTTAATCTTAGCCAAGTCACCTCTTATATCCAGCGTCAGGAAGTGAAGCATATAGGGAGTGGAACTAACCTTCAACGCTTTGACTAGATTATCCTTCAAGCTCTCGGGCATCTCGGGCAATGCCACTTGCTCTGCCTGAGTCCCTTTCATAATTTCGTCAAGTCCATTATCAAGGGCATTGCAATATGTGGCAATGATATCACTAGGTACTCCCATCGAATTGAATAACACCTCGTTCTGCTTGAGGATTGTTTCTTTGCCTTTAACACTCATGCCCGCTAGAGAAATGGCAAAATCCACCTCCCCTTCGCAGGCCAACATCAAGGCAATTGTACCTCCCTCGCTGTGACCTAAGACACCTACCTTGTTGAACCTGTTGCGCAGCCAGTGAATACCCTCGCGAGCGTCGCACTTGAAATGATAAGTCGTGAAGTCATAGAAAGGGAACGTCGGGTCATTATAACCGCGATCATCATAGCGCAACGTGGCAATGCCCTGGCGGGCAAAGGCATCGGCGAGAACTGCAAATGGTCGGTGGTCAAACAATTCCTCATCACGGTCTTGCTGGCCACTGCCCGTCACCATCAGTACGGCAGGAGTATCCTTTGTGCAGTTGGTGGGCAAAGTGAGTGTGCCGTGAAGCACAACTTCGCCGTCATGGAATGTCACCTCTTCGGTCGTATAAGGAAATGGTGCAACAGGGGTCTGTGGACGCTTGACCTGCATTTTGCCAGGTTTCAAGGTCAAGGGGAATGAGAACCCACTCTGCGTGAATGTACCTATTATCGCATCCTGGCCTATCACACCTTCATACACGGCTCCCAGGCTAGGAATAGCAATCTTGAGTTTCCCTTCGGGTGCGATGCTCTTCTCGGCCTTGATATTCTTGACGCCCTGTGCAGGAGAATCTAACGTACATCCATCGTCTGAAAAATTGAATACCAGAGGCAACTTTGTGCCTTGAATGTCAAGTTCTCCCTTCCAACTGCCCTCTTGTGCGTTTACCATAACCGATGATAAAGCAAGCAAAAGAGTCATTATGAATGTTATCTTTCTCATATCTATATTTAACTTGAGCAGAGCTATTCGTCAAACACAGCATTAATCCAGTTGGTTCCGGTGATTTTTTGCGGAGGGAAGTTTACTTCGTTGGGCTTGTGGTTGTAACGACAGTCTACAATGTAGGTATTGAGGACACTGCCCGAAGGGGTCAACCACAAGCGAACCATCACTGTACCCCAGTTCTTGTAATCAACATCATTCTCGTAGTACAACTCCACTTTATAGAAAGGAGCCTTCCACTTTGAACCCTCGGAGGCAACGGGACACGGATAATGATACTGAAGTTTCAGTGTGCCCTTGGCAGACGAAGGCTGACGCGTATAGCTCCACTCCTCGGACCCGGTCTTGTAATAGTTGTAGTATATCTTCATGTTGTCCAAGCGGCCGTATTCACTTTGATTGATATACTTGTCCAGCTTTTTGAAAATCAAGTCGGCATCTCCTTTATCCGAGGCCGCCCTCGACTCCAAGAGCGCTCCGTCTGAAGTTTTGGCTACCTCACGGAATACGATCTTTTCCTCGCCGGTAGTCTCGTCAGTCTTCGACTCTATCAGAATGTCGGCAAACTTATTAGGGTGCTCCTTTTCATACTGCGCTTTCTTTGCCATCACCTCGTTTACCTTGGCGGTAGCTTCTTCAATCGTAATCTCGTTACGGAGTACTTTCTCCCAAAGGCCTTTGCGCCATTCCATCTCAAATTTGTTGTTCGACTTCTGGCGATCATACATCCTTTTGTGAAGATCGTGCAAGTAGGAAACAAAACGGTCAAAGTGTTTGCGAGGGTTCGTGAAAATCTCCTCCTGGATATTGTCGACAAGCCCTTCCGAAATTTTAAACACCATCGACACCATATCGTCGACCGCCTTGTCCATCCCGTTCATATCCTCTTTCTTGCCATAAACAGCCTTGCGGAGAACATCCTCATAGAGCACTTTCACAAGATTGGTCATATGGTCGAGCGTGTTGTCAATAAACTCGTAGGTTTTCTTGAAAGCGTCGCTGTTCATGTAGTTCACCACACGGTCGGTTGTGTTCAGTTTGCCGGACCAGTCTGTGATCATTGAGGCCAGTTCCTTATACTCCTTGCTGTCTTGATAATGGTAATAATAACGCGCCAGCGAATGACCGTCAACATTGTACGTCACGTTGACACAATCGTCCTCGTACTCAAACGAGAGTGTGCCCAGACTGTTGGTCAACTCGGTCACGCGGCCTTCTTTGTCATACTGAACAGTGTTGAAATCACTCTCGTCAATGACAGCCAGCGTCTCCAGCTCATTGTTGGAATTTACACAAGAGAGCAGCACCTGCCTGTCGTCCTTGTTATAAGTGACAACGTTTTTCTGCGCCCATGCGAACAACGGCGACAGAATCATCAGCATAAGGATTATTTTCTTCATTTTATTGTGAGGTTAAGATTGTTATTGCAACAGAAATATCAAAATATATTATGCCGACTGGGGAGTGACGACCCCATGGATGGTGTCGATATACTTGGCGAGTGGCGGGATATAAGGCTCAAATATCGACAGTTGCTCATCGAAGGGCGACTCGTTGACCACTATCTCCTTGGTGATGTCGCCGTTCTCGCAGACATAGGCGATGATGGTACTGAGAAAATCTTCCTGTTCGGCATTCAGTTCGTTGCCCGAGATGAACTCTGAGAAACGACGCACGGCATTTGCCCTGTCCACACCCACCAACGAGCGGATGAAGATGGCGACATTGCTACCGCACGGCATATCGTGGGTGTACTTGTCATAGTCATCCTTACTGCCTAACTCTTGCCACAAGATGCGCTCCAGTTCGGCAAAGTCTGCCGTGGTGAGTTGCTCCATGTCGTATATCTTTCGTAGCACAGGCAGATTCCGATTCTGCGAAAGGAAGTCCAGCACGCTCTGCTTGTACGACACGCGCGGCATGATGCCGTCAGTCATGCCTTCATCGGTAACGGTGTCCTCGACATCGATGGTGAAGGTCTGGTTGCCGCTCCCTATCAGGAACCGCAGCAAGTCACGGAGTTCCACCCTCACTTTTTCGAGCCATTGGATGCTCACGTTCTCCCACGCCACAGCCGACAGCACCTCTTTGATGGTACCCATCTTCGCCTGAATGCTTGGGTGGCTTGCCTTCTCCTGGAGTTTCTCGGCAATGGTCTGTATGTGGTTTGCGGCCTTGTTGCCATTGGTCTCGCCGTCGAGCAACGAGAGCTGCACCGTCAGCGTCAGTACATCGAATTTCTTGGCGTTCTCGTCCTGCGTGTTTGTGGTCAGCAATGGCGCGATGACTGTGGTTAGCGTGTTCACGTCGACCTCCGAGATATACAGCCACGACTCGGGTTTCTTAAAGTGGGTAACATCGGCCCAATGCTCCCGCACTTGAATGCGATTCTCGGAAAGGCTGTCCACCTGTTCTCGGAGCAGTTGCTTGATCTCGTCATGAAGACTCTTGCCAAATTCGTCCTCTTGCCATTTCTGATGCTGCAAGTGGAAGGCGATATGCGACCTCAGCGAGAAAATTCTCTCGGTCAGCGACGGCACGGTGATGGCTTTGGTTCCATCGGGATTCTTGTCGAAAAAGTCGAAGTTGCCGCACCAATCGAAGATATAGAAGAACTCCTTGTCCTTGCCTGGACTGAAGATGTCGGGCGACAAGCGCGTGCCACGACCTATCATCTGCATGAACTTTATCTTGCTCCTCAGTATCTTGAAGAAAACGAGGTTCAGCACATCGGGCACATCGATGCCCGTGTCAAGCATATCAACGCTCACGGCAATCTGCGGGTTTCCGTCGCGTATCTCAAACTTGTCAATCAGGTCTTTGGCATAGGTGACATAGTTGTCAATCAAGACACAGAAGTCCGACGAATATTCGGGATAGAGGGCGTAGAATCGTTCAACTATCATCTCGGCATGGCGGTGGTTGTAGGCAAAGATAATGCTCTTGCCGATGCGCTCGCCGCTCTGCACCTTCAGACCGTTCTCCATCAGGTCTTGCAGCACGCGGTCGATGGTGTTGAGGTTGAAGATATAACTGAATATCTCGTCTTTGCCGATGTCGCGGGGGTTCTTCTCGTCCAAGGCATTCTTCAACTGCTCGAACTCCCACACCTTCTCCATCTGCTCCTTCTCCTCTGCACTCAGGTCGTTGTATTTCACGCCCTCTTTCAGGATGAGCGACCCGCGTTTGAAGCCCTTAAAGTTGACCAGATAGCCCTCGGTGACAGCATCTCTTAATTCGTAGGCATAGTTCGGCACGCCCTGTTCCATCTCGAAGGTCTCATAGGTGCTCTTGTCCACCTCGTCACGGGGCGTGGCGGTGAGACCGACGGCAAGTGCGTCGAAGTATTTCAATATCGAGGCATACTTGCCGAAGATAGAGCGGTGTGCCTCGTCCACGATAATCAGGTCGAAGCGCCCGACCGAAAACGCCTTCTCGTCCTTGTCGATGTAGTTAATCATCGTCTGATACGTCGAGAACGTGATGCGTGCGGTGGTGTCGGGGTCTTTCTCCTCGCTCAGCACCGACGTGGTCATGTGGGGCAGCAACTTGACAAAGTTCTTGTGGGCTTGGCTCACGAGTGGGATGCGGTCGGCAAGGAACAGCACGTTCTTCACCCATCCGTTGCGCGTGAGCACATCCACCAACGAGATAGAAACCCTCGTCTTGCCTGTTCCCGTCGCCATCACGAGCAGTCCTTTTCGGTGCTTGGTGTTGAAATGCTCGCATACCGATTTTATCGCCATCTTCTGATAGTGTCGGTCGGTGATGCTATCCTTGACCGAGAAGTCGTTGATGTCGTGCCGACCGCGCTTCTGAATAAGCAGTTCCAACTCTGCTTCGGTGTGGAATCCGAAGAGTTGGCGCGGGGGATAGCCGAGTCCGTCAATGCAGAAGGTCTGAAATCCGTTAGAGTAGTATATCACGGGGCGCCGGCCATACCGCTGCTCGAGGCAGTCGGCATAGAGTTCGGCTTGGTGTTTTCCCTTGACGGGCGAGGCACTCGTTCTCTTGGCTTCAATGACGGCGAGGGGCAGTCCATTGGCAGCAAAGAGCACATAGTCGCAGTAGCCTATGCCCTCGTTGTTGGGCATTCCCTCCACCTCGACCTCGATGCAAGCCTTTGAGGGTTGAATGGCACCCTCGGTGGAAAGCACGTCCCAACCCGCCTCTTTCAGCATCAAGTCGATATAGAGTTTGCGGGTCTCGGCCTCGCTGATGTCGATGGGCAGTTCCTCAACGGGCGTTTTGTCTTCAACGGCTTCCTTGCTTGCTGTCTCGACAATCTTGTCTTCGGGCTTGACCACGACGGTCGGCGGTGTGATGGGTGAGGCTTGGGGACTGTCTGGTATCAGGTTGCGGTCAAAGGGCTTGACATCTTTGAGGATAGTCAGTTTATGGAGTATGGCTGCTATTACGTTATAGATGTTGAGCAGGCAGAAGAACGACTCTTTCTTCGTCACTTTTGTGCCGTGTGCACCGTTATTGCCTACCTTGCGCACATAGTGCACCGCCATCATCACGCGGTCGTCGCCGATGAACGCTTTGAACGGCTCGCCATCGACCAACTCAAACAGCGATGCCCGCTCGGGAATTTCGATGTTCTTCATAACATACAGCGACCTGACAACATACTCCAATGCCTTCCTTGCGCTGACGGCACTGAGTTCGGGATTGCTCACTTGCAATTCCTCGGCCGACGAACAGAACTTATGAAGGTCTGTCAAGCCTAATTCATGTAGATAGTCGAAATTCCTCATAGCTATTTCGTTCAATCCTCTTGTTCGTAATAATAGGAGTAGTCAATACCTTTCATGAAAATCTCGCGGTCGTCAATCTTGTCGGTCAACGCTTGCTTCAATAAGGCACGAATTCTATCACTATTCTTGTGACTCTCAATCATGGCATGCAAATAGTCTCTCTTGTCAATCAGACTCCAATCCACACATAGTTTGAGTCTTTTCTTGAATATCAGGTCAAGCCAAATGCGCGTGCTACGTCCATTGCCTTCCATAAAAGGGTGTGCCATGTTCATTTCCACATACTTGTCAACAATTTCGTCAAATGTGTTCTCTGGCATTTGCTCAATGTTCTTCAAGTTGGCATGCAGGTACTCGGCAAGACAGAAAATTGTATTCCCTTTTGAGATGGTCACAGTGCGAATCTTGCCAGCAAAGTCATAAAGACCACCAAAAATATAGGCATGAATCTGCTGCAGGGCTTTTACAGTTCCCACATCTTTGTCGGCAATCAGATTACTCTCGATGAAAGTGTATGCTTTCTTCTTGCTTTGCCCATCAATGGTGTTGTCGCTATAGGTAAACCAATCCAAAAAATGATCTGCCTTTTTACTGGGAATAGCTCTTACAAGAGAGGTTATATGTTCTGAAGCGATGCAGTCAGTGGCATAACGTTTGCCGTCAGCAGCACGCAATTTCAGTTGACTACAATTTGTAGTCAACTCACTTCCGCTTTTGCGCAAGCGACTTTTGAGCACACTCCAATACTTCCGTGGATTAGGGCTCTCGGTGATTGCCGCAACAATATCAACAATCGAGAAAAACCAACGATTGCTCTCATCGTCCCACACGGCCCTCACCTTGCGGTCGTTGTAAAACCGTGTTGATATTTTCAGTAATTCTGCCATAGTCGTGTCGTTAGTTGAAATAGTAGTCCATGCGGCTGTTAAACAACGTTTCGGTCTCGGCAATGGATTGCTTGATAAGCTCCTTTTGCTGCTCTATTGCCTCAACCTTTGCTGCAAACTCTTGTTGGAGGGAAAGAGGGGGAACAGGCAATTCTTTCTTTCCTAACTCCTTTGCTGTGATAGCCATTTGTACGCAATTACCATTGGTGTTCTCATTGGCAACAATCTTGACCAATAAGAATTGGAAGAATGCTGAGTGATAGTACTCGTCTTTTATTCTTATCTTCATTAATGAAGGATGAATAATCCCTTTTGGAGCATTCTTTGGCAGTTGATAAAGCTTGCCGATTGTTCCTCTACAACTCATAATGAAGTCATTCGGTTTAACTTCAAATCGTTTCAGAGACTCAAACTTGTCTTTATCAATATAATGATTCTCTAAGTCGATTCTGCCTTGAATTGCGTGTTTCTGTTCATAAACCATACAATATGACAGTTCTTCCGCAACGTACGAATCCACTTTTAATGCGCTTCCGAAAGGTCCTAAAAACATTTCATGCACACACTCTCCTAATCTTTTTACTTCCCATCCTTTTTCATTGGTGATGGGGTCGCCGAACATAGAGTAGAAGATGGATTGTGCGAGCGCGTCGTAGTGTTTGAGTTGTGCCTTTTTCTTCTCGATGACACTCGAAAGCAAATCAAGTTCCGCAACAATCTGCTCTTGCTCAGCAAGGGGTGGAACAGGGAGTTTTTTGGGAGACAGTGATTGTCTCGTTATTTGTGGTTGTGCTGCTCCCGTAATTACATCTGACAAATCAATACCCCTTAAAACATAGACCAAAAAATGTTTAAGAATGTCATCATTTTTTGGATGAATAACCATGGCGTTGCCATTAATCCATGAAAAGGGTTCTGAGATATTGATTGTTCCACAAGTCGCTCCTCTACACGTCATTAAGACCTCACTAAACTCATGGTTATAATTGTCGTATCTTCCAATAATGCCATTTGCGCCATATACAGCATATCTACCATAAGGCGTAAGCATACTCGAGGATAATGTTTTTGGTTGATATAAATTACAAGCCTCTCCTAACTTCCTATATGTCCACCCTTCTCTCATAGGTATTTCTCCATAAATTCAGCCATAGCGTTATTGATTTCCTCTTGCAGTGAAGCA
The DNA here is from genome assembly GCA_017557285.1 of Muribaculaceae bacterium. Classification (GTDB taxonomy): domain Bacteria; phylum Bacteroidota; class Bacteroidia; order Bacteroidales; family Muribaculaceae; genus Sodaliphilus. The sequence goes on along the minus strand of JAFZAK010000154.1, from coordinate 19,063 downwards.
ATCTTACCAAAGATGACTTCGGGGGCTTCGTATTCTACTTTCTCGCGTTCCACCTCTTTGTATTTGTTGATGCTAAGGTCGTAGTCGTTGGCGCGGATGTCCTCGACTGGAACGAGGAAAGACTGCTCTTTGCGGGTACGCTCTGCCTCGTCGTCCAAGTTCTTGAAGCGGGCTATCACATCGGGGATGTCGTTCTCTGGACACTCGGTGCGCTTTTGGTCAAGGGTGTAACCGTCGGCCTTCATGTCGTAGAACCACACCTTGTCGGTGCCGCCCGCATTGGTCTTGGTAAAGACCAGGATAGCGGTCGAGACTCCCGAATAGGGTTGGAACACACCCGACGGCATCGAGATGACCGCTTGCAGTCGCTGGTTGTCGACCAACTCTTTTCTCAGTGCCTTGTGAGCCGTGCTGTTGCCAAACAACACCCCGTCGGGAACGATGCTCGCACAACGACCACCCATTTGCAGCATACGGATGAACAGGCTGACAAACAACAGTTCGGTCTTCTTGGTCTTGGTGATGGCAAGCAACGACTTACTCACCGCATCGTAATCAAGGCTGCCCGTGAAGGGTGGATTTGCCAAGCAAAGGGTATAGCGATTCTCGTCCTTGTTGTCGGTCGAGAGGCTGTCACGGTACTGGATGTCAGGATTGTCCACGCCGTGCAGCATCAGGTTCATCGCCCCGATGCGCAGCATGGTGAAGTCAGTATCGAAACCGTGGAGCATATCCTTTTTGTAATGCTCGGAATTCTCCTTCTTCAACAGTTCTTTCTTGTAGTGCTCTTGAATGTACTTGGCACTCTCGACGATAAAGCCGGCACTGCCCATGGCGGGATCGCAAATGGTGTCCTTCAGGGTGGGCTGCATGATTTCGACCATCATGCGGATGATGTGGCGCGGGGTGCGGAACTGACCGTTGTTGCCACTTGCCGCCATCTTGCTCAGTACATACTCGTAGACATCGCCCATGGTGTCGCGGTTGTTCATATCGAGGTGGTCAATGCCCTCGACAATCTTGGTGAGCGTGCGCGGACTCTGAATCAGGAAGGTGGCGTTCTCCATGAAGCGGCTGTAGGCACTCTCCTTGCCCTCGTTGAGCGTCTTGATAAACACGAACACATCCTTGCTGACGAGGCGGTACATCGTCTCGGGGTCTTTGTTCTTGAACACGCTCCATCGCAGGTCGTTGTAGGGCACACGCTGACCCGTCTCGGGATTGAGCCAAGAGCCGTACTTGATGGTCGGCTCTGACACCACCACGCCCATGGCATTGGCATTCGCCTCCTTGGTGCGTTGCGCGTCGTCGAGCATCTTCATGAAGAACAGATAGGTCATCTGTTCAAGAATGGTGATGGAGTTGGTGATACCACCCGTCCAAAAGGTGTCCCAAATGCTGTCGATGCGGTTCTTTATTTCGCCTGTAATCATTGTATTGCCGTTTAATTCCTACAAAGGTACAACTTTTTTTGAGAATTATCCCCATAGCCTTTTTTATTTTGGAGTTACATACCAGTTGTCTCCTATATTTTGATATCGGTCTTTATCGCTATCGCGAGAAATTTTTGAAAAAATTATTTTAAAAAATTAGCACGCTGTCGCGTGGAAAAGTATATTTTATAGTTTAATTTCTGGCCGTAGGCCCAATAATTTTCAAATAATTATTTTAATAATTTCTTGCCCGCAGGGCAATAAAAAATAGCTTGGGGACAACTGGTATATAGCCTTTTTTATTTTGTTGTTTTGAAAAAATAGAGTACTTTTGTAGTCGTACTTAATCTTTGTTTTCAATGAAACTTACATCACTCACACTGCGCAGGACAATGATGGCTGGCTCGCTGGTCGTTGCTATGGCGCTCACGGCGTGCGCCTGCACGACGCGCGCAACACAGCCGACGACTAGCACATCGCCGAATACATCGGCTCCAACTAATTCACCGACAGTAAAAACCGAGGCACCCGTCATCGTGGGTGCAGCACGCACTGATCTATATGTACCACTGCTGAAAGGAAAACGCATCGCGTTGCTCAGCAACCAGACGGGTATGGTGGGCGACCGCCATGTGCTGGACATCATGATCGAGAACGGTTTGAAGGTCACTACAATTTTCTCGCCCGAACATGGCTTCCGTGGCACCGCCGATGCCGGTGAACACGTAAGCAGCAGTGTCGACGAGAAGACGGGCATTCCCATCGCTTCGCTCTACGACGGCAAACGCCAAATGCCCAGTGACGAGACAATGGAAAAGTTTGACGTCATTGTCACCGACATCCAGGATGTGGGATTGCGTTTCTACACCTATTATGTGACTATGGTCAACCTGATGGATGCCGCTGCCGCCTATGGTAAGGAGTTTGTGGTGTTTGACCGTCCAAACCCCAACATCATGACCGTCGATGGTCCCATCCTGGACATGAAGCTCAAGAGCGGGGTAGGGCGCCTGCCCATTCCCACCGTCTATGGCATGACCATGGGCGAATTGGCACAGATGGTCAATGGCGAGGGTTGGCTCAAAGAAGGCAAGAAGGTGCCACTGACTGTCATTCCTTGCGAGAACTATACACGACAAACTCGCTATGTGTTGCCCATCGCTCCGTCACCCAACCTGCCCAATATGCTCTCGATTTACCTCTATCCGTCGACCTGTTACTTTGAGGGTACAACGGTGAGTCTGGGTCGTGGCACTGACTGGCCTTTCCAGGTCTATGGTCATCCCGACATGACAAACCGTTCGTTTAATTTCACCCCCGAGAGCCGACCCGGAGCAAAGACCCCGCCACAACTCGACAAGTTGTGTCATGGAGTGGACTTACACAACATGGATGCCGAAGCGGCTATCGCGCAAGGTATCAATCTGGAATATGTCATCGACGCTTATCGCGACCTCACGGCACAAGGCAAACAGTTCTATCTCAAGAACAATTTCTTTAACCTGTTGATGGGCCGCACCGAAATCCGCGAGATGATTGAGCAAGGTAAATCGGCAGCCGACATCAAAGCCACCTGGGCCGATGATGTCGCCCGCTTCAAGCAGCAACGCGCACCCTATCTCATCTATCCTGAGAATTAAACTGTTTCGAAAAAATCAAGTCAAAAGACAGCGGTTTACCAAATAAAATCGTAACTTTGCAGCAGAATAATAACTCAAACTACTGAGACAATGAACAAGACATTATTAGGCCTCGCCCTGGCCGCCTTCATGGCAATGGGCGCACAAGCTCAGGTGCAGGTGACGGCAACGCCGACCTCGCCCACGACTGAGCAGACTATCAAAGATCAAAACCAAATTGCCAAGAATGCAGAACAAAAGGCTGACGACCTGAAGAAACAGGCCGAACAGGCTAAGGAGCAGGCTGAACAGGCTAAGAAGGTAGAAAAAGAAGCCAAGGAAGCTGCCAAGAAAGCAAAAGAGGCTGAAAAGAAGGCCAAGCAGCAGGCTAAAGAAGCTAAAAAATTAGAGAAGCAGGCTAAGGAGCGCCAAAAAGCGCAAGACAAGATCAAGAAAGAGGAGAAGAACATAGAGAAAGCTCATAAAGACCTCCTCAAGGCACAACAAGACCTTGAAAACCCCGACCTGCAGAAAAAGGCCAAGGCTCTGCAAAAAATCGACAACCTGAACAAGAAAATCGAGAAGTCAAATCAGGAAATCGAGAAAGCCCGCAAGAAACTTTGATTTCTTAAGAGGTAAAAAATAGACTAGATTGTTAAATTCCAATCTAGTCTATTTTTTTTATATATCGTTTTTGGCTTAGTCAAGCAATTTCGCGATATCTTGTTTTATGAGTTTGATGTCGTGGGTGGGTTCATAACGTGCCACCACCTCACCTTGCTGGTTAATCAGGAATTTGGTGAAATTCCACTTGATGTCAGGTTTGTTGGCATAGTCTGGATCGGCTTTCAACATCATGTCGTGCAACAAAGCACCAATCTTGTGGTTCATGTCAAAACCTTGGAAACCTTTCTGCGACTTCAAAAAAGTGAACAATGGAGCCTCGTTTTCGCCGTTAACCTCAATCTTTTTGAACTGTGGAAATTCCGTACCAAAATTTAATTGGCAGAACGAGTGAATCTCCTCCTCGCTGCCTGGTGCCTGCTGTCCAAATTGGTTGCAGGGAAAATCAAGAATTTCCAAACCGCGATCCTTATATGCCTTGTAGAGTGCCTCCAGTTCCTCATATTGTGGCGTAAACCCACAACGCGTAGCCGTGTTCACAATGAGCAGCACCTTACCCTTATACTCGCTTAACGACACTTCATTGCCCTTGCGGTCAAGGACATTAAAATCATATACATTTTGTGCCATTACATTCATTGTTAATAATAGAGTTACTAATAGAATCAGTTTTTTCATTTGATAATGCCTAATTGTTTGCTGATGTCCAGCATGCGTTCGATGGGTTTCACCGCGCGTGCCGCAATGTCCGGATCTACCTCAATCGTTGGCTGCAGGTACAATAGCGAATTGTACAATTTCTCAAGCGTGATGAGCTTCATGTAGTTGCACTCGTTGCAAGCACAAGTGCCATCTTCGGGTGGAGCGGGAATAAATGTCTTTTCGGGACATTGACGCTGCATCTGGAAGAGGATGCCACTCTCGGTACACACGATAAACTGCTGCGCCTCGTCGTTGACTGCATAATTGAGCAACGCTTGTGTACTACCCACCTTGTCAGCAAGGATACGGATGGGTTTTGGACACTCGGGATGCACCAGCACCTTTGCCTCGGGATACTGTCTGCGCAAGTCCAACAACTTTTTGAGTGAGAACTGCTCATGCACATGGCATGCGCCGTCCCACAACAACATTTCACGACCCGTTATACTATTAATATAGTTACCCAGGTTGCGGTCAGGACCGAAAATGATTTTGGCATCTGCAGGCAGACTTTCCACAATCTGTTTTGCGTTCGACGACGTCACAACCACATCGGTCACTGCCTTGACGGCAGCACTGGTGTTGACATAACTCACCACAGTATGGTCAGGATGAGCATTTACAAACGCCTCAAACTCATCGGCAGGACAACTGTCGGCAAGCGAACATCCAGCACTCAGGTCAGGGACGATGACGGTTTTCTCGGGACACAGTATCTTGGCGGTCTCACCCATGAAATGCACGCCACACAGCACAATCACCTCGGCGTCGGTCTTGGCGGCCAGTTGCGCCAATGCCAGACTGTCGCCAATATAGTCGGCGAGTTCCTGGATCTCCTGGCGTTGGTAATAATGCGCCATGATTACCGCATTATGTTCTTGCTTCAGTCGCAGGATCTCGCTACGAAGGTCCAGTGCGGGGTCGATGGGTGCATCGACATAGCCTTTATCAACATTCATATTATTATTTTTAAAATTTTATTTTTTAAAAAAACTTTTTTGTTAATGTTAGAAGGCGTGTTAATTGTGGCAATAACTTTTTTGCGAAAATCTTGCAAAAACAGTTATTGTGTTGAGAGTAGTCGCTATTATCATTGTTATTGACAACTTAATTAGTTGAATACAATTAAAATAGCTATATTATTAACAACCTGTTTACAACTTGCAAAGTTAATAAAAACTCTAGACTTTAGTTTACAAAAGTGCTAAAAATAGTGTGAAAACAGAGGTAAAATTTTTGTGTCATCTTTTTTGGTGGTTTTCAGGTTTTGTCTATTTGATTTTTTCCATGAGATGTGCAACTTTATTTTTCATTTTTTATCTCCAAGTTTTCAACAATAATTCACAGGGTTATTAACAAGGGTTGGCTTACAAAACAGTTCCCCACCTATTCGTAGATGGGGAACTGTGTGGCGCGGATAGAATCAATAGTTCTCGACGCGGAGTTCAAAGTGAGCCTGCGGGTGTGCGCAGACGGGGCACATTTCGGGCGCTTGTTTGCCTACCACGATGTGACCGCAGTTGCGGCATTGCCAGATGCACTCTTCATCGCGCGAGAAGACGATTTTGTCCTCAATATTCTTGAGCAGTTTGCGGTAGCGCTCCTCGTGGAGTTTCTCGATGGCAGCGACACCGTCCATTGTCTCAGCAATTTCGTCAAAGCCTTCCTCACGAGCTACGCGGGCCATCTCGACATACATGTCGGTCCACTCGTAGTTTTCTCCTTCGGCAGCAGCCTTCAAATTGGCAACGGTGTTTTTAATAGAACCGCCCTCGAGCAATTTGAACCACAGTTTGGCGTGTTCTTTCTCTTGGCGTGCGGTCTCCTCAAAGAAGGCACCAATCTGCTGATAGCCGTCCTTCTTGGCCTTGCTGGCAAAGTATAGATACTTGGTATGAGCCTGTGACTCACCGGCAAATGCAGCCTGCAAGTTTTTCTCGGTCTGAGTTCCTTTTAGTTCTTTCATTGTAGTTTGTTGTATTGTTAGTTATTAGTTCTCTTTTTATAGGGCTTTTTAGACTTGAGTTTTTCGGGGTTGAGTTCGTCGATGAGGGGACTGCCATTCTCGTCAACATTGAGGTGGCGCATCTGTTCCTCGACACTGTCAATGACATTGACGATATAGTCTGCCAATTTCTCTGCCTCGCAGATAATATCGATATAGAAGATGCCGGCCGAGTAGGGATAAACCTTCTGGTTGACATTCTCAATGTTCTCGTTGCGGCACTCGTTGCGGTAGTCGTTGATGATGCGTTCCTTGTCATAACTGCGCACCAGGTCTTCGGGCGTTACATGTTCGATGTCGCACAGGATGGCAACCATGTTGCTCATCGCCTCGCTCACATACTGGAACATGGTGTCGATGTGCTGATAGTTGTAGTCGCTGAAGTGCGCTTGTGCCTCGCCTTTGCGTACCAGCGTCTTGGCAAGGTTGTTGCAGCTGTCGCCGATGCTTTCCAGTTCGCTCACGATGTTCAGCATGGTGGTGACGCGCATCTTACCTTCGGAACTCAAGCGGCCGTCCACCACACGGTTGAGGAACTTGGCAATTTCAATTTCCATGCGGTCAGAGATGTCCTCATACTTGTCAATGCGGTCGTATAGTTCCTGGAATTCATTACTACCGATTTTGGTATGCAGGAGTGTCTTCACCATGCCCAACATGCGTTCAACACGGTTGGACATGACAATAATCTCCTTCTGTGCTGCAAGCAGGTTAAGCTCGGCTGTACTGAGCAAACCGCCGGCGATATACTTGAGTTGGAACTCGACTTCCTCGGGTTGCTTTTTGGGTTTGATGACGCGATCAATGAGTTCGACAAATTTGTTGACAAAGGGCAACGCGATGAACATGTTGATCAGCTTGTCGAGCGTATGGAAGATGACGAGTCCCCAAGACATGGACGAAATCAGCGCGGGGGTTGCCGTTCCGCCGCTCTCCAACACTTGATAGAGTTGGGTGGGGTCTCCAAATGGAGTAAGGTCGCGCGTGATCCACTCGATGAGCGATACAAACGGGTAGAACAGCGCGATCATCCACGTCGCGGTCACCAGGTTGAAGAACAGGTGGCTCAAGGCGGCTTTCTTGGCGGCAAGGTTACCACCCAGGGATGCCAGTAGCGGGGTGATGGTGGTGCCCACGTTGCTGCCCAGCACCAATGCGCAAGCCATGTCGAAGGGTATCCAACCCTTGCTGCCCATAATCATCACGATGGCAAAGGTGGCGGCACTCGACTGGATGACAAGGGTGATGACCACACCGATGAACCAGAAGATGAGCATCGACCAGAATCCCCACGAGGTCCATTGTTGCAGCACGCTGAACACCTCGGGTGATGACTGCAGGTCGGGGACGTTGGCGCTGATGGCCGCCAGTCCCATGAACAAGAGGGCAAAGCCGATGGCGAACTCGCCCATCGACTTGTACTTGTTGTTTTTTACAAACAGGGCGGGGACGGCAATGGCCAGCAGCGGCAGGGTGAAGCTGCTCATGTTGACCGACACCCCGAAGAATGCGACAATCCAAGCGGTGAAAGTCGAGCCAACGTTCGCACCTAAAATCACAGCCATGGACTGTCCCAAGGTCATCAGACCGGCATTGACAAAGCCCACCACCATCGAGATTGACGCACTCGAACTCTGAATGAGCGCCGTAATCGTCACACCCGTCATCACGCCCATCGCACGGTTGCGTGTCATCGCCGAGAGGATGCTGCGCAGTCGGCTACCTGCCACCTTTTGCAGTCCCTCACTCATCACCTTCATTCCGTAGAGGAACAGGCCCACGGCACCCAGCAGTGCCAAGAAATTCAGAAACGAATAATCCATCTAAAGTAGTCTGTTACTATTTTGGTTACAAAGGTAATGATATTTCGTTACGCACACAATAGTTGATGAAAAATCAATGAAAATTTTTTTTCTCATAAAATAATGTGCCAAAGATTTGCACAGGTAACGAGTTTGTAATACCTTTGCAGCGCCTGTCCCCCCAGCCCCCTAAAGGGGGAGCAAATTCTTAATTCTTAATTCTTAACTAAAAAGCATGACTCCTTGGATTGTACTTGCCACGATTGTTGGCTATTTTGTATTGCTGTTTATCATCTCGTGGCTGGCGTCGCGCAAGAGCGACACAAACACTGCACTCACCGGTGGCCGCCAGGCGCCGTGGTTCATTGTGGCCATTGCGATGATTGGCGCGCCGATCTCGGGTGTGACGTTTGTCTCGGTGCCGGGTCAGGTTGCGGTGAAGAGTTTCAGTTACATGCAGATGGTGCTGGGCTTCGCCGTGGGCTATTTCGTGATAGCCTATGTGCTGATGCCGCTGTTTTTCAAGCGTAACCTGGTGTCGATCTACGGCTATCTGGAGGAACGCTTTGGCGGAAAGACGCACAAGACAGGCGCGTGGTTCTTCTTCATCAGCAAGATGCTGGGTGCGGCGGTGCGCTTCTATGTGGTGTGCGTGACGCTGCAGTTGTTGGTGTTCGGACCCTTGCACATCCCGTTTGTTGTGAATGTGGTGGTGACGATCGCGCTGATTTTCCTTTATACGTTGCAGGGCGGCGTGAAGACGGTGATCTGGACCGACACGCTGAAGTCGTTCTGCTTGATCATGAGTGTGATTTTGTGCATCCTGTTCATCGCCAAGGGGCTGGGTTATGGCTTCGGGGAGTTGTGTTCGGCAGTTGCCGGCGACGACACGTCGCGCATCTTCTTCTTCGACAATCCCAAGGAGGGTACCTACTTCTGGAAGCAGTTCATTGCCGGCATCTTTATGGTGGTCGCTACGACGGGCCTCGACCAAGACCTGATGCAGCGCACGCTGGCGAGCAAGAATGTCGCAGAATCGAAGAAAGGACTCATCGTCAGTGGCATCACCCAGATTTTTGTCGTGGGTTTGTTCCTCGTGCTGGGTACGCTGTTGGTCCTCTACACGAAGCAGAGCGGCATGGCCATCCCTGAGAAAACCGACGAGTTGTTCGGCCAGGTGGCGTTCAGTGGCGGTGCCATCCCCATTGTCGTGGGCGTGTTGTTCATCTTGGGTCTGGTCTCGGCTGCCTACAGTGCCGCCGGCTCGGCATTGACTGCGTTGACCACCTCGTTTACCGTTGATATCCTTGAGAGCGACAAGAAGCAGGACGAGCCGGCATTGGCGCGTACACGCAAGATGGTGCACATCGCCATGGCGGCATGCATGGGCCTGGTTATCCTGGTGTTCTATGCCATCAGCAACAGCGATGCCATCAGTGCGGTTTATACGCTGGCAAGTTATACTTATGGTCCCATCCTGGGTCTGTTCGCTTACGGCATGATGTGCAAGACTCCGGTGCGTGACCGATTGGTTCCTGTGGTCTGTATCGCCGCTCCTGTGCTCAGCTATTTCATCCAACTGTGGCTGGCAAAGAGCTACAACTACACGCTGGGCTTCGAACTGCTTCTGCTCAACGCGGCTCTGACCATGCTGGGCCTGCTTTTGCTCCGCCGCAAGGGGAACTGAAAACGAGAAGCAAGAAGCAAGAAACGAGAAGCAAGAAACTGAAAACTGACTACTCAAATTGGCTCACGACTTAATCAATCGATATATTTGGCTCATCGACACGATTCGACGCTATGGGCGTATCACGCTCGAGGAGTTGGGACGACAGTGGCTGCGTTCGCCGTTGAGCGACGGAAAGCCACTGCCGCGCCGTACCTTCCATCACTACCGTATCGGAGCAGAGGAAATGTTCGGCATGAACATCCAGTGTGACCGCTCGACCTATGAGTACTACATCGAGGACACCCCGCAGTCCGAGTTGCATCAGTGGCTAGTCGACGCCACCGCGTTGACCGACACCCTGCGTGACACCAGCGACATCGCCGGACGTGTCGTGCTGGAGTATGTTCCTTCGGCACGCGAACACCTGTCGACCATCATCGACGCCATGCGGCAGAACCACTGCATCCACTTCGCCTATCGTAGTTACACGCGAAGCCAGCGCAGCCAGGTGGACTTGGAACCCTACTTTGTGAAGATTTTCAAGCAGCTGTGGTATGTTATCGGCTACAATGTAAAGGACAAAATGATCAAGACCTATGCGTTGGACCGCATGAGCGAACTGGTCATCCTTGCCGACAAACCGTTTGACTATCCCGAGGGATTCAGCCCGCAGGAGTTCTTCAAGGATTGCTTTGGCATCACCACCAACCAGAACGAGCCCAAGCGCATCATGTTGCGTGTCGAGCCGACTCAGGCAAAGTACTTCCGCGCCTTGCCGCTGCACCCGTCGCAGCAAGAGGTGGTGCATGACCATTACTCCATCTTCAGCTATCGGATGCGCATCACCTATGACCTGCGCGAGGAACTGCTGCGCCATGGCAGCGCCCTCGAGGTGCTCGAGCCACCAGAGCTGAAGCTGATGATCAAGGAAGAGCTACGCAAGGCTCTGGAACAGTATTAAGCAAATGATCTAGCACGTAGTTTTTTCATGAAATAAAAAAAGAAGTGAAAGGATTCTTTGATTTACTTAGGCGGTTTGTTCCGCCCTATAAAAAATACTTGGCGCTCAATGTGTTGTTCAACATATTGACAGCCATTCTCACGCTATTCTCGTTTGCCTTGATCATCCCCATCTTGGAGATGCTTTTCGGGCTGAACACGCAGACCTATGCCTTTATGGAGTGGTCCAGCGGCAAAATCAACGAGGTGGTGGTGAACAACTTCTACTACTATGTGCAGTGCATCATTGAGCGTTATGGGTCGTCGACTGCACTAGCGTGCATCGCCGTGGCACTGGTGGTGATGACCGGTCTGAAGACAGGCTCCGCTTACATGGCTGCCTATTTCATGATACCTATCCGCACGGGCGTGGTGCGCGACATCCGCAATCAAATCTATGCCAAGATTGTTTCGCTGCCCATCGGTTTCTTCAGCGACGAACGCAAGGGTGACGTGATGGCGCGCATGAGCGGTGACGTGACCGAGGTGGAGAACTCCATCATGTCGTCGCTCGACTTGATGTTTAAAAACCCCATCATGATTATCGCCTGCTTGGCGATGATGATTGCTTTGAGTTGGCAGTTGACCCTGTTCGTGCTGATTCTGTTGCCCTTGGCTGGGTTGTTGATGGGTAGTGTCGGCAAACGCTTGAAGCGGGTGTCGCTCGCGGGCCAGAACCAGTGGGGTGTGCTGTTGAGCAACATTGAGGAGACCATCGGCGGCTTGCGTATTATCAAGGCGTTCAATGCCGAGGGCAAGGTACGTAATCGCTTTGAGAGCGAGAACGAGCATTATCGCAACATCGTCATGGGCATGAACCGCCGCTATGAATTGGCGCACCCCATGAGCGAGTTCTTGGGTACGGCGACCATCGCTATCGTCCTGTGGTTTGGAGGTACACTCATTTTGGGCGGACACAACACCATCACCGCACCCAAGTTTATCTACTACCTGATTATCTTCTACAGCATCATCAATCCCGCCAAGGACCTGAGCCGTGCCACCTACTCCATCCAGCGTGGCTTGGCATCCATGCAGCGCATCGACAAGATTCTGAGTGCCGAGAACACCATCCGCGACCCCGAGCATCCTGTGGCGCTGGATGGTATGGAACAAGGCATCCGCTACGAGGGTGTTCGGTTCCGCTACGATGAGCAGTGGATTATCGACGATGTGACACTCGACATCCCCCGTGGACACACGGTAGCGCTGGTGGGACAGAGCGGATCGGGCAAGACCACAATGGCCGACTTGCTGCCGCGATTCTACGATGTGCAGGAGGGTCGCATCACCATCGACGGGCACGACATCCGCGATTGCCGCGTCGCCGACCTGCGGGCGCTGATGGGCAATGTAAACCAGGAGGCCATTCTGTTCAACGACACCTTCTACAACAACATTGCTTTCGGTGTGACCGATGCCACGCGCGAGCAGGTCGAGGAAGCGGCTCGTATCGCCAATGCTTACGACTTCATTATGGCCAGCGAACACGGGTTTGACATCAACATCGGCGACCGTGGTTGCAAACTCTCGGGTGGTCAACGGCAGCGCATCAGCATTGCCCGCGCCATTCTCAAGAACCCACCCATCCTAATCCTAGATGAGGCCACCAGCGCCCTCGACACCGAGAGCGAACACCTGGTTCAGGAGGCGCTTGACCACTTGATGCATGGCCGCACCACGCTGGTCATCGCCCACCGGTTGAGCACCATCAAGAATGCCGACCTTATCTGCGTGATGCAGGATGGCCGCATCGTTGAGCAAGGCACCCACGACGCACTCATGTCCCGCGACAGCCACTACAAGCACCTCGTCGAGATGCAGTCGCTTTAGAAGTTAAGCTTTGGTCTTATATTGGTAAAAGCCCCCTCTCCAACCGGAGAAGGGGCTTTTAGTGAGATGTGGCTGATAGCCTTTACTGGTTTTCCCAGTTGACGTTCCAGATGCAAATGCGGTCTTTGTTGGAGTCTTGCTGGGTGGGCGAGAGGTTGGTGAACACGATTTGGAAGTCACCCGTTACATTGCAGGTCTCGCTGAAGGTGTAGACTTGGTACTTTACGGGTGCAGTCTCTGTCACCGTCCAGTTCTTGACCGATTGTCCGCCCTGCATGATGTCGACACGCATACTGATTTGGGTGTCGGTGTACGGCATGCCGTAGTTGAAGGTGAGCTTCTTGATGCCTCCCGTGAGCGCAGGCGAGGTTACGGTACCCACAGTGCTGGTCTTGCCATTGAGGCAGGGCGCAAACGCGTATTGGGTAGTCGAGCCGTCCATGAAGCCGATGAACTTGAAGATTGGGTTGCTGTCCACCTCACCGCCCGAGAGGACGTTACAGTTCACAGCCTTCCAGCCTGACGTTGAGGTGTAGGTGCCGTAGGTCGATTTGGCCTCGCCGCCGTTCATCGTCTCAAAGTCGGCGCGTGTTCCGGTGGGTCCGGGCGTGGGTGGCGGGGTTACCGAACCGCTGTAGTTGAACTTCACGTCATCGACACACCAGGTAGCGTAATTGGCATCTTGGGTGGCGTAGAAGCGGAAGCCTACATAATAGGTGCCATTGAACTGGCTCAGATCGAGATCTCCACTCTGTTTCCAGTCGCTATAACCACTGTTTGGAGCGGTCGCAAGCGCCGGATTGAGTTTGGTCAGCGTTGCCGTGGTGGGATCGTCGGTCGTCATGATGTAGACCTCAAAGATGGTGGTCGTGCTACCATAGCCGTTGACCTGTGTGCGGAAGCTCAGGTTCTTGTTTTCAGCCTTGCCGATAGCCAGCGCCGGCGTGATGAGCCAAGCGTCGAAGGGCGGGTTGGTGCCCTTGTAGCCTGTCATGGCTGCGTAGGTGTTGTTGTCGAATGATGTGGTGTACCATTTCTTGTCACCACTCACTTGCAGGTTGAGCCATTCGCTGGGCAGACCGCCTTCAAAGCCCTCGTTGAGGCTGGAGAGTCCGCCAGTAGCGATACTCATCTTGAACTCATCGGTCGTACCGCTGTTGCCACCGATTCCGTTGGCGCCCATATAGATTGTCGACTCACCCTTGACCCAGATTTGTGTCTTGTAAGCCTCGGGGTTGTCCTTGATGTTGGCCTGCTCACGGAACTTGGAGCCCTGTGGCAGCGGAACTACGACACACTTGCTGATGTCGGTCACATCGGGTGAATCAGCGATGACCAGTGTAGTGGCGAGTGTGGTCGGGGCCTTCCACTCGATGTCGCTGTTACTACTGATGGTGGTAACCTCAGGTGCCACAGCACCAACGATGTAACCAGTCACCCAGCGGCTCTTGCCGTTGCCCTGGTTCTCGATGAATTCAGCCACAGTGAACGGGTCACCCTTGGTGCCCTTGGTTCCCATGTCGAAGTCCACGTCGTCCAGGTCACGAAGGAACAGTTGCCATACATCGCTACCCGTCATCACAAGGATACCCGTCAGGGTGCCCTGTGTCACAGGCAATGGGTCGCTGTGGAAGTCGGCATAGTTGCTGTTGCGCACGGTCAGTTGGTTTCCGTTGGCATCACGAACAGTGCGGTTGGTGGTCGCATCTGGCTCGCTGAAAGCTAGTATGCCATCGGCTCCATCCCAAGTCAAATCTTGAATCCTGACTAACTGACCAGAGTACTTGAGTTGTGTGTCCTTGTCGCTCTTGCCCTGGAAGTCGGTAATCACGCAATCTACTGGCTTTACCTGTCCCGAGACGGGCAGACCATTGAATTCAGTGAACTCTTGGAAAACTTCCAGCTGCATACGGCCAGCCTCCCATACACTCTGGGCTGCATACCACTCGGGATAACCCAGCAGGTATTGGCCGTTGTACTTGCCAATCCAGCGGTTCTTCAAGTTCAGGACAAGTTCCTGTCCCACACGGTAGTTGGTCGCGAGCGAACTGGCGTCGAGCGAGATACCGATGCCGCCTGTCTCGTCTTGAATGTACATTACCTTGTAGAGGTTGCCGCTCACGTCGTTACCACTGACCCATCCGTGGATGACGATGTCATCCTTGATGGTGTCGCAAAAGTTTCGCCCATCTTGCCAATACTTTGCCTTGAGTTCGGCAATGGTGGTGTTGGGTGTGTGCGTTGCGCGTGGCACGATCATGGGCGGATTGTCAAAGTCCTCCTTGCAACCCGTGGTCACAACCAGCATGAGCAACATGCACAGACCTAAGTAAAATTTCTTGGTAGTCATATCTTTGTCGTTTTAATATATTATTGTCTTATATTTAACTAGTTAAAATTTCACTCCCACGTTGAGGAAGAGTTTGAATCCTTGTGCGTAGTAGTATTTGTTGGGGAACTTGCCGGTGGTGTAGTTGCGGTAGTCGAAACGTCCCTGCTGGTAACCACCAGTCATGATGTTCTTGTTGTTCAGGATGTTGTCCAGGTTGAGGTTAAGGTTGAGCGAAGCGCGGCGGTTGAGGTAAATCACGTGACCGATGCTTGCGCCGATGACCAGTGCCTCGTTGAGTTTCTCCTGCGTGCCGATAGCCTTGATCATGTCCTGCAGCTCTTGCTCGCTGTTGGCCATGGTGTAAAGTTCGGGCATCTCCTCGTGACGAACGGGTGACAAATCAATGTAGGCTCGGTTCATCCAGGTTCCGCTGATCTCGAAGAACCACATCTTCGGGGCGGCCCAGTTGACGCTGATGCTGTAAGCCTCTTGGGGCGTGCCGCTGACATAGAAGTTCTTCAGGTAGACGGTGGTGGTGATGTCCTCCTTCGTTCCGTTCTCATAACTGCGCGTGCCCATGGGGCGATTCTTGTACTGATAGCGCGAGAGGTTGGCGGCGGCGCTCAGTGTGACGCTGGGCGTGACTTTGTAGCTCATACCCAGTTCAATGCCCTTGTACACCTTGTGTACGTTGGTCAAGGCATAGTTCATGAAAGTCGAGTACTGGTCGTCATAGTAGGCGTAGCGCTCGGTGCCGTCGGTAAGGTCGGTATAGAATGCGGTAATCGTGCCCTTGAACATGCGGTAGTTCCACTGGTAGCTCGCGTCGACGCTCCAGATGGTCTCGCTCTTGAGGTTGCCGATGACATCGTCTTTGGTGCGTGGTGACACGTAGGCGTTGTTGGGCAGCGGAGCGCGCGTGCCGTAGTAACCATGCACGCGGAAGTTGTTGCGGCCATCTAGTTTATAAAGTATGCTTCCCTTGGCGGCATAGTTGAAGTACTCGTGTGCCTCGCCCTTGCCGTAGGAGTTCTCGGGTGCGCGGCCGTTGCGCATGTGGCCGTCGCGCTGGAACCAGGTGTAGGTACCCTTGAGACTGGCGCTCAATTCCCACTTGGGGAGGGTGAACATCATCTGTGCCCAAGCGCCGCCCTGCCACGAGTTGATGTCGTAGTCATAACCGAAGCGGTCCTTCTCGTAAATGGTGCGGTTGGGGTTGTTCAGGTCGTTCTGCGCTAGGTCGGGGTTGTCGGGGAAGTCGCGCTCGGCATACTGGTCAATGTCGACCCAGTAGCGTCCGCCCATCAGGTCTTTCAACGTCTTGTAGTAAGACGAACGGGTGTAGTTGCCGTTGACGCCGCCCTGCAGGGTCACCACATCGCTCAAGCGCTGGTTGAGGTTGCTAGCCAAAGCCCAGCTGGCCTGGTTGCTGTGGCGGTTCTCGATGATATAGGTCGCTCCCTTGGCGTCTAAGCCTTGGTCGGCCTGGTAGTTGTTCACATAGTTTGCATAGTATAGCTTGTCCCAGTTGATTTGACGCATCTCATCGCTGGTCTGCCACAACTCGGTATAGAGCGCGGCAGCGGCTTCGTCGGTCATGTAGCTGGGTAGGTAGCGGTAGTAGTCGGGGCGCGGGTCGGGTGCGTTATACCAGCTCAGTGCGCTGGACGAGTAGAACGACTTGTGGAATGCAGCACCCGTGTTGAGTGTGGTGTGCATGCTGGGCTTCCAAATCCAGTTAATCAACACGGTCGGGTCAAAGCTCTCGACCACGCGAGCGTTGCGCTTCTCACCATTTTGCCAACCCCAGTTGGCGTTGTACAGGTTAGTTCCCGCCAGATCGTAGGCCTCTTGCACGACTGCCGAGTTGCTGGCACGCCGTGTGGGGGCGCCGAAGGTGGTGATGGCAATCGAGTGTTGTGGGCTGAACACCTTCTGTGCGGCGATGAAGTAGCCTGCGCTCTGATAGAACGAGCCCGGGACGATGCCCTCGTCGGCATAGCGGCCCACGGCGCTCAGGGTCAGCGCCCAGCCGTTGGGACGCAGGCCGGAGCTGTAGGTGACCATGCCGCGCCAACGGTAGTTGCCATTGGTGTAGGCCACGCTGCCACGGAAGCCGGGAGCGTAGTCCTTGGCGTAGGTCACGATGTTGTTGGCGCCGCCAATCTCGCCGAAGGCGTAGCTGGTCGGGTCGAGGCCAATGCCGATGGCCTTGTTCTTGAAGGCTTGGTTCATGCCGCCAATCATCGAGTAGTTGAATCGTCCACGCACGGCATCGTTGAAATTGATGCCGTTGATTGAGGTCGAGGTGTACTCGGTGTTGTAGCCGCGCTGACGGAAACGCATGATGCTGAAGTCGTAGCTCGCAGCCTGATAGAACGGGTCGTCGGTAGCTCCCGTGAGCGTACCCACCGCTTGGGTGTTGCCCTCCTCGTCTTCAAGCTCGGCCTCGGTGAGCATGTTCTCGTTGCGGAACTCGGCATCCATTTCGGTGCCCACGTTGCCGAACGAGACGGGCTCGATGCCGATGGTACCCACCGAACTCATGCCTCGCACGATTTCCACCTCCTGTTGCCAGTCCTTGTAGCCGTAGCCCAGCACGATCAGCAGGTCGTTGCCTGGCTGGGCATCACTGATCTGGAAGTCGCCATTCGGACCCGTCGTCACGGTGTTACCTTGCTCGTCGAGCAGGACCGTCGCTCCGGCCACAGGTTGGCCACTCCGTGCATCCACTACTACACCATAGAGCCCCGTTTGCTGCGCCATCATCGGCAGGACCGCCATCAGTGTAAGCAGGATAAAGAGTTTAAGTCTTCTCATTTGTCGTTATTTTATAGGTTATTAATGACGAAGATATTAAGTTAAGTTAACCAAAAATGTCAAGTAGTAATTGCCCACTACTCCAAAATCGTCCAAAATTAGGAAAAATTTTTGAGACACCGAGCATTTTTCGCCATTTTTTTATGACATGAGGTTAAAAAGGCTGACAATAGATTTCGTTTCATTACCCAACACCGCTTATCGGCAGACAGGCCTCAATACACAAAAAAATCGATGCAGAAAGTTAAATAATGCGGCGAGTATGATGCCCACTCTAACATTTTTTGATAATTTTGCAGCGGCATATTGGCCGGCCCCCTTTATGGGGGCTTGGGGGGACATAACTGACAACTGAAAACTGATAACTGAAAACTGACAACTGATATGCAAAAGAGCAAGTTAGGATTAGATTTTGAAAAGGTTGAGTATGCCCGCGGGTTGGCCCGGGGTATTGCTCAGGATGTGCAGACGTTCGTGGAGCAGTATACGACTGTGGCTGTTGAGCGTACGCTGTGCCGCCTGATGGGCATTGACGGCATTGACGACAACGAGGTGCCGCTGCCCAATGTGGTGGTGGAGGCCCTGAAGGAAAAGGGTGTCCTGGGCGAGGGTGCGCTGTTCTTCATCGCCAATGCGATGATCCGCACCGGCCTGCATCCTCAGCAGATTGCCGAGCAGGTGGCTCAGGGCGAGTTGGACATCACGCAGGTTGTCACGCGCGACCCGAAGCAGATTGCCGCCGCGCTGCAACCGGTCATCGACGAAAGCATGGCTCGCATCCGTGCCCGTCGCGCCCGCCGCGAGCACTACCTGGAAACCATCGGCGAGGGCCCCAAGCCCTATCTGTACATTATCGTCGCCACGGGCAACATCTATGAGGACGTGGTGCAGGCTCAGGCTGGCGCCCGCCAGGGTGCCGACGTGATTGCGGTGATTCGCACCACGGGACAGAGCCTGCTCGACTATGTGCCTTATGGCGCCACCACCGAAGGCTTTGGCGGCACATTCGCCACGCAAGAGAACTTCCGCATCATGCGCAAGGCGCTTGACGAGGTGGGCGAGGAGCAGGGCCGTTACATCCGCCTGTGCAATTATTGTTCAGGTCTGTGTATGCCCGAGATTGCCATCATGGGTGCCTTCGAGGGTCTGGACGTGATGTTGAACGACGCCCTCTACGGCATCCTGTTCCGTGATATCAACATGCAGCGCACGCTCATCGACCAGT
>JAFZAK010000153.1 GCA_017557285.1 Muribaculaceae bacterium | reverse complement strand
GTCAAGTGTAATAACCAATGGTCGCGTAAGGTGGTGGTCCGTTGACCCTGCCGATGGCCTCAACATAACGGCCCATGTTGCTTGCCCTCGCACCAGAAATATCACCCTTCGCCGATTTTGCCTACGACCTGCTCATGGCGCTTTATGCCGTGAGTATCGTTGCGTCGATAATCGTCATCATCAGTGAGAACCGCAATCCTGTCAAGTCATTGGCGTGGGTGACGGTTCTCATTCTTTTGCCTGCGGTGGGACTGGTGCTGTACCTCTTCTTTGGGCGAAGCCTCAGGGGGCACTTCCTCATCTCGCGGAAGAGTCAACGCAAACTGCTCTCCAAGCGAGAGCCCATGCAGGTCGATGTGGATCAACTGCCCTTCAATGACGTCAGCCGCCAGCAGATCTCACTGGTCAACAACCTCACCGGGGCGCAGTACTTCACGGGCAACCACATCGACGTTTTCACCCAGGGAAAGGACAAGTTCGACACCCTCAAGCGCGACCTCGAGGCGGCGACCGACCACATCCACCTCCAGTACTACATCTACGAGAACGACCAGATTGGGCGCGAGATACGCGATATCCTCATCCGAAAGGCCAAGCAGGGCGTAAAGGTGCGTGTGATGTACGACCATGTCGGCTCGTTCACCATCAATGCGGCCTTTTTCAAGCGCATGCGCCGTGAGGGCGTTGAGGCGCATCCGTTTATGAAACTCACCATCACCAAGCTGGCCAACCGCCTGAACTGGCGCAACCACCGAAAGGTGGTGGTCATCGACGGCAAAGTGGGATATATCGGTGGCATGAACATTGCCGACCGATATGTCACCGGCGAGAAGGGGCAGCTGCCCTGGCGCGACACCCACCTGCGCATCACCGGGCCGGCGGTGGCGGCCTTGCAATACACGTTTGCCGTCGACTGGAACTACATGAGCCGCACGCTCCTCGCCGAGACCATGCCCGACTTTGGACAGGCCGACGTCACGGCCAATGAGGGCGTGCAGATGGTTGTTAGCGGGCCTACCGATCAGTGGAACAACATCTCGATGGTGTTCATCAAGGCCATTACATTGGCAAAGCACACCGTACTTATCCAGACACCCTATTTCCTGCCCAGCGACGCCTTGCTCAAGGCTTTGGAGAGTGCCGCCCTGGCAGGTGTCGACGTGCGGTTGATGATGCCGCGCAACCCCGACAGCCGCTTGCTCAAACTTGCCTCGGGTAGCTACATCAAGGAGTGCATTCTCGCTGGCATCAAAGTCTACTTCTACGAGCCCACCATGATGCACAGCAAACTCGTCCTCATCGACAACGAGTTTGTCACCACCGGCAGCACCAACTTCGACTTCCGCTCGTTTGAGCACAATTTCGAGTGCAACGCCGTGATTTACAGTCGCGAGTTCAACCGCAAGATGCGCGCCATCTTTGCCGAGGACCAGCGCCAGTGCACCCGCGTCATCCTCAGTCACTGGCGTCGCCGTCCCGTCATCACCAAGGCCCTCGAGTCCCTCGCCCGCCTCCTCAGTCCAATCCTGTAATTAGTTTATAGTTAATAGTTTATAGTTGATAGTTCGCGTTATAGATACAAATACGATTCGCGTAATTCGCGATAAATATATTTCTCGCCGTCAGGCGATAAAAAACATCAACAATTTCGCGTAATTCGCGGTTCTCGCCCTCAGGGCGCATAAAACAATTGCAGCCAGGTTCACCGCCCAGCTGCAATTATTCATTCTTCATTATCCATTATTCATTATTCATTATTATCCATTAATTCTTGCCGAGCATATAGTTAATAACGATATTGACATCGCTGATGTCAACCTTGCCGTCATTGTTCACGTCACCAGGCACACCACTGCCCGAGCTGCTGCCCGAACCCGCATCTTCCATAATGCTGTAGAATTCTTTCCATACACTCATCGCTTGATAGAGCTCCTTGCTGCCTGCAGGCACGTGCAGTTTGCAGTAGTTATGCTGCTGCACGCCGCTGAACACGCTGGCATCGATGGGGATGGGCCTCGGCCTGGGGCAATACACATTCTCCAGCTGGGTACAGCCCGAGAAGGCAGAGTTGCCTAAGGAGATGAAGTCGTTGGGCAAGGTCACCTTTTTCAGTGCCGTGCAGTCCTTGAACGCGTTTTCGGGAATGGTGTATATCGAGTTCCCTAAAGTCACCGTTTCAACGATTCCTTGCACTCCCGAGAATTTGCTGATGTTGGCTAAAAGTTCATTATCGATGTTAAGTGTTTTGAGGTTAATGCATCCATTGACAACGTTTGTGAAATAATTGAGTGTGGTTATCGAGCTGGGGATGGTCAGCGATTTCAGGCCAGTGCAGCCATCGAAAATACCACCATAAAGCGTTTTTACCGAGTTGGGAAGCGTCGCAGAGGTCAAGCCGATGCAGTTTGCATAGGCGCTGGTTTGAATCGTTTTCACCGAGTTTGAGATGGGCAGCGAAGTCAAGTTGAGGCAGCCATCGAATGCGCGAACGCCAATCGTTTCTACAGAGTTGGGGACATTGACCGATTTCAGGCTGGAGCAGCCAGTAAAGGTGTAATCGGGAATGGCCGGTATCGTGTTGGGGAGGGTTACCGAGGTCAAGCCAGAGCAGTTTTGGAATACATAACTATACATAGTAGTAACCGAGTTGGGAATAGTTGCCGACTTTAGGCCGGTACAGCCATTGAAGGCATACTCGAAAATGACAATGAGTGTGTTGGGGAAGGTGACCGATTTCAAGCCGGTGCAGCCTTCAAAGCAGTAAGCAGCAATTCCTTTGGTGCCCGATTTGAATGTGATGCTGGTGCCGTTGGGCATCTCACCTTTATATTTATAGGCGGCCGAGCCTATATAGACAAGTCCGTCTGCCTGATTGTCCCACCACGGAGTTCCGTCCATGACCCTTCGACCGACCATATAGACAGAGCTAGGGAAGTTGATGGTTGTCAAGGAAGTGCAGCCGTTGAACACACTACTCTCTATACGGACCACTGTTTCTCCGTAAAAAAAGACTGCCGACAAGTTGGTGCAGTTTTCGAATGCAGCGTAGAGAATTTTCTCAACGCCCTCGGGGATTGCGAGCATATGCAAACTTGTGCAGCCCTTAAAGGCATGGCTGCCAATTGTATCGATAGAGTTGCTAAGGTCAAGCTCACTGGCTTTAGTACAGTTGGCGAAGGCATATTCGTCAATAAATGTGACACCATTGGGGATTGTGATTTTTGTTAGAGCGGTGCAGTAATAGAAGGCATATCTGTTAATCTTCTTGATGGTGTTGGGAAGATTGACTTTTGTGATAGTTGAGTTCTTATAAAAAGTATTAATACCGATCCCGTATACAATGTAAGTCTTTCCGTTATAAGAGACGCTGGACGGGATAGTGATTTCCCCCGACAGATTTGTGTAATGGGCCGCGGAGGCACTGACATTAGGGTCATAGGTCACCCACACGTTCTCGGGCATAGACGAATAAGCAACATAGTACAAATTACCAACCTTAAAGGTGGTATCGGCGCTGGCATTTGCCACAACAAGCAGCAAGAGTGCTGCAGTAAGTAAAAATTTTCTCATAATAACTTTTATTTTATTTTAGTAATAAATTTTCAGAATGAAAAGATGCCCACAAAGATAATCACTATTTTTCAAATATAAGCCAAAACCCTGTAAAAACGCCCCTCGAAATCAAGCAATTCTCCATTTCTTGGTCATAATTGAAAATTTTTCACTAACTTTGCACGTTTTTTAAACAAGTATCTTTACCAGCGCCCAGCGCGGTCTACCAGTCCGAAGGACGGTCTACCAGCATCGCGGTCTACCAGCAAAGCGGTCTACCAGCATCGCGGTCTACCAGCACAGCGGTCTACCAGCGCGCAGCGCGCTCTTAATTGCTAAAGGTTCTAAATTCTAAATTCTAAATTCTTAATTGAATATATGATCGACTCAATACTAGCACAAGCCACCGCCGAGGCGGTGAAAGCACTCTACGGCGTGGACTTCCCCGCCGACAAAATCGTCCCCCAAACCACCAAGAAGGAGTTTGAGGGCAACGAGACCATCGTCGTGTTCCCCTTCTTGAAAGCCTCGCACAAGGCACCCGATGTGACGGCTCAGGAGATTGGCGACTACCTCGTCGAGCACTGCGACGCCGTCGAGAAGTTCAATGTCATCAAGGGATTCCTCAACATCACCATCCGTCCCTCGTTCTGGACCGACATGCTCAACCGCGTGGCCGGCACTGCCGATTACGGCTTCACCCCGGTCACCGACGAGAGCCAACTGGTGATGATTGAGTACTCCTCGCCCAACACCAACAAGCCCCTGCACTTGGGACACATCCGCAACAACCTGCTGGGCTACAGCCTGTCGCGCATCATGCATGCCTGTGGATACAAGGTGGTCAAGACCAACATCGTCAACGACCGCGGTATCCACATCTGCAAGTCGATGCTCGCATGGCTCAAGTGGGGCAACGGAGCAACGCCCCAGTCCACGGGCAAGAAGGGCGACCACCTCATCGGAGACTACTATGTCGAGTTTGACAAGCACTACAAGGCCGAGGTCAAGCAGCTCATGGAAGAGAAGCACATCGAGCAGGAGGAGGCCGAGAAGCAAAGCACCCTCATGGCCGAGGCTCGCGAGATGCTCCGCAAGTGGGAGGAGAACGATCCCGAGGTGCGCTCACTGTGGCGCATGATGAACGAGTGGGTCTACGCCGGATTTGACGAGACCTACCGCCGCCTGGGCGTCGACTTTGACAAGATTTACTACGAGAGCGAGACCTATCTCGAGGGAAAAGGCAAAGTCCTCGAGGGATTGGAGAAGGGTGTCTTCTACCGCAAGGAAGATGGCAGTGTGTGGGCCGACCTCACACCCGACGGACTTGACCACAAACTGCTGCTGCGCAGCGACGGCACATCGGTCTATATGACCCAGGACATCGGCACCGCCAAGCTCCGCTACCAGGATTATCCCATCGACCGAATGATCTATGTCGTGGGCAATGAGCAGAACTACCACTTCCAGGTGCTTTCGCTCCTGCTTGACCGACTCGGATTCAAGTGGGGCAAGGACCTGATTCACTTCTCCTACGGCATGGTCGAGCTGCCCGAGGGCAAGATGAAGTCGCGCGAAGGCACCGTGGTCGATGCCGATGACCTGATGGACGAGATGATTGGCACCGCACGCCAGATGAGCGATGAGCGCGAGAGCCTGCGTGACCTGCCCGAGGCCGAGCGCGATGACGTGCTCCGCATGGTGGGTTTGGGCGCACTCAAGTACTTCATCCTCAAGGTTGACCCGCGCAAGAACATGACCTTCAACCCCAAGGAGTCCATCGACTTCAACGGCAACACAGGTCCCTTCCTGCAGTACACCTACGCCCGCATCCAGTCCATCCTGCGCAAGAGCCAGGACGACATCGATGCCGCCGACATCACCGCTGTGGCACCCAACGACAAGGAGACCGCCCTCATCCAGCGACTGATGGACTTTGGCAATGTCGTCACCGAGGCTGGAAAGAACTACAGCCCGGCACTCATCGCAAACTATGCCTATGACCTCGCCAAGGAGTTCAACCAGTTCTATCACGACTACAGCATCCTGCGTGAGGAAGATGCTGCCGTGCGCGTGTTCCGCTTGAAGTTGGCACGCACTGTGGCGCAGGTCCTCAAGCGCGCCGTCTGGCTCCTCGGTATCGAAGTCCCCGAAAGGATGTAGACTTTAGGCTTTAGACGTTAGACTTTAGACTTTAGTCTGGCACATTTTTTGCAACAATATTTGAAGTAATATTACCAGCGCGTAGCGCGGTCTACCAGCCTAGCACTCTACCAGTCCGCAGGACGGTCTACCAGCACAGCGGTCTACCAGCGCGAAGCGCGATCTAAAATATCTTTAATATGAATTACTATAACAACGGTTACGCAACGGCAGCACAGGCCGAGAGCGAATTGGCATTGAGCCGTTATGTCTCCAGCGTCATGCTGCGTGTTTATGGCAAGATGTTCTTGGGACTCCTCGTCACAGCCATCACCGCATTCTTGGTGGTGACCAACGAGGCACTCATGACACTGTTCTTCAGTTCACGAGCCACCTTCTTCATCCTGGCTTTTGCTGAACTGGGACTGGTG
>JAFZAK010000152.1 GCA_017557285.1 Muribaculaceae bacterium | reverse complement strand
TAATTCTTAATTCTTAATTCTTAATTTTCAAAATGGCACTCCTGGCTCATCGCGATCGGGATAGAAGTCAACATTGGGCGGGGGAGGAGTTGGCATACCAGGATCAATATCGGGCTGTGTGTTCATCTTCGATGGTATGATGCTGTCGGTGTCGCCCGTCAGGTTGTAGCTCTCATCCCAGTTCTCAAATCGAGCAAACTGCCCGCGGAAACGCATCTGCACGTCGCCCACGCTACCGCTGCGGTGCTTGGCGATGATAAACTCTGCCAAGCCGCGGATGTCCTTGCCCTCGGCATCTTGGCCGCTCTTGTAATAATACTCTGGACGGTGGATAAAGCACACAATGTCAGCATCTTGCTCAATGGCACCACTCTCGCGCAAGTCGCTCAACTGGGGACGTTTGCCGTGCTTGTCATCACGTGTCTCCACGCTACGGTTCAGCTGCGACAACGCGATGATGGGGATGTTCAGCTCCTTGGCAAGGCCCTTCAGACTGCGTGAAATCGTGCTCACCTCCTGCTCGCGGCTGCCGAACTTCATGCCCGATGCGTTCATCAGCTGCAGGTAGTCGATGATGATGATTTTCACACCATGCTCGCGAACCAGGCGGCGAGCCTTCGTGCGCAGTTCAAATACCGACAACGAGGGAGTGTCGTCGACATACAGAGGGGCTGAGTACAGCTTCTTGGTGCGAGCCATCA
This sequence comes from Muribaculaceae bacterium, assembly GCA_017557285.1. Lineage (GTDB taxonomy): Bacteria > Bacteroidota > Bacteroidia > Bacteroidales > Muribaculaceae > Sodaliphilus. Next base: position 10,324 of record JAFZAK010000152.1, on the reverse strand, counting down.
GGTTGTCCCACTCGGGCTGAGACAACTGGCCGCTCTTAATTTTCTCGCTCTCAAGTTCGCACACATTGCTGATCAGGCGGTTCACCAACTGCAGGTTACTCATCTCGAGTGAAAATATCGCTGTCGGAATCGAGAAGTCAACAGCCATGTTCTTTGCCATCGACAACACAAAAGCAGTCTTACCCATGGCGGGACGTGCGGCAATGATGACAAGGTCGCTGTTCTGCCAGCCGCTCGTCTTCTTGTCCAACTCGTGGAAGCCTGTCTGCAGGCCGCTCAAACCGCTCTCGCTGTTCGATGCCTCCTCAATCTTTTTGATGGCTTCTTGGATGATGGGATCAATCTGTAGCACGTCGCGCTTGAGCGTGTTTCTCGAAATCTCGAACAAGCCGCCCTCGGCCTCTTGCATCAGGTCGTACACGTCAATTGACTCGTCGAATGCCTTCTGCTGAACCATACTGCTGAAACGAATCAGTTCACGCGCGATATACTTCTGCGCAACGATGCGAGCATGGAACTCTATGTTTGCCGCACTCGACACGCGACCGGTCAATTCGCTGATGCGCAATGGGCCGCCCACCTCTTCAAGCGTGCCGTCGGCACGCAACTGGTCGGTCACCGTGAGCATGTCGATAGGGCGCTGCTTCGCACCAAGCGACACAATCGCCTGATAAATCTTCTGGTTGGCGTTGTCATAGAAACTCTCGGGTTTCAAAAGGTCGCTGATGACACTGTACGCATCTTTTTCGAGCATCAATGCACCCAGAACGGCCTCCTCAATCTGAAGGTCCTGGGGTTGGAGTTTGCCAAACTCGCTCACTAGTTCGCTCTCGTGCTGCGGCCGGCGTCGGTATTGTCTGTCTTCTGCCATGATAGTCTTTCTTTTTCGAGTGCAAAGTTAATGCTTCTCATTCATTCAACATTTATCTGCCCGTCAAAAGATATCCACACATTATTAACAACCCCTTCGTAGCCAATCTATGGCTGCAAAAAAAACTGCCCTACATCACTGTAGAGCAGTATAACAAATCTTCGCGTTATTCGCGGTTAACGCACGCGGCCTTGATAGCTGCCGTCGCGGGTGTCAACCTCGATAATCTCGCCCTCGTTGCAGAACAGAGGAACACGCACTGTGGCACCGGTCTCAACGGTGGCGGGCTTCAGCGTGTTGGTTGCAGTGTCACCCTTCACACCAGGCTCGGTGTAAGTGATTTTCAGTTTGGTCTTGATGGGCATCTCGGCGAACAGGATCGTCTCGGTCGAAGCGTCGCTGACCACCTCAACGATGTCGCTCTCTTTCATGTAGTCGGCACCGGTAATCAACTCCTTGGCGATGGGAATTTGCTCGTAGGTCTCCTGGTTCATGAAGATGGCGTCCTCACCGTCCATGTACAGGTACTGGTAGGGGCGGCGCTCCACGCGGACGTCTTCAAGCTTCTCGCCGATGTTGAAACGGCGCTCCAGAACGCGGCCATCAACCACGTTTTTCAGCTTGGTGCGCATGAAGGTGTTACCCTTGCCGGGTTTAACATGAAGGAACTCGATGCAGAAGTACAGGTCGCCGTCAAGGCGGATGCAAGTACCGTTTTTGATGTCTTGAGCGTTAATCATAAAAGTCTTGTTTTTATATTTAATAATGTGTAATTTCGAAATTTGGCTGCAAAGGTACGAATAAGTGAGCGAAAAGCCAAAAAAAAATGACCGAAGGTAAGTTTTTTTATGCTTTTCCGAGCGAAAGTACCTTCGGCGAAGCCAACGGTACGAATAAGTGAGCGAAAAGCCAAAAAAAAATGACAGAAGGTTTGTTTTTTGTGCATTAGAGAAGCCAACGGTACGCAAAATCATGAAGAAATTAAAAAAAATCGCTCTTTTTTTGCCTCATACTTGTGTAATTAGAAAATTAGCAGTAATTTTGCACCGCTTTTTTCGCACGAAAGGAAACAAATTAAAATTTTAGATAGAAAATGAAACGTACATTCCAACCCTCGAACCTTAAGAAGGCTCACAAGCACGGCTTCCGTGCTCGTATGAAGACCAAGGACGGTCGCAAGGTGCTCGCACGCCGTCGCGCCAAGGGTCGTTACAGCCTCACTGTCAGCGACAGCGTTTACAAGTAAACCGTCGATGACATCCTGCCCGCAACGCCGGGCAACAATGCAGCAAGCCGTCGTGACCACAAGTCACAACGGCATTTGTTGTATGTAAGGACTTTGTTTTCCTCTTCAAGGGTGGCTGGGGGAGGCAATCTTTTCTAGCAATGACGGATGTATATAAGTCGTCGCCACAGCGACAACACCCTCAATCGACACCACCACGCGGCGGTCGCCCTTAAGACGAACAAAAACCCCCTCGGCACCCTCAAACGGCCCGCCCAGGATGCGTACGCGGTCGCCCTGGCTAAAGTCGCCGGGCTTCGGGGTAAGGTATAGCAACTGCTCGTCGTGCGTACCAGCCACAGCGATGAAGCTGTCCATCTGCCGCTGTGGCACCGTCACAGGCTCACGTCGGCCGTTGTCTTCCTTACGCATGATATACCGCACGGGCAATGCAGTCGTCGCTTTGTACTCCTTCATACGCGAAGGCTCTATGAAGACGAAAATCAGGTTGTGCACCGACGGAACTAGCCTCTTCACCAATTTCCCGCCGCGCACAACGCCTTTCACCTGCATGGGCACAAAGTTGCGGATGCCAAGACTGTCAAGTTCGGCCTTCACCCGCATCTCACGGCAATAGGTCACACGCAGCACGTACCAAACTGCTTTCTCTGCTATGTCTGCCTTCGGCGTCTTCTCATCCATTGCCCGCAAAGTTACTATTTTTTTCGCAATATTCCCCAATCCCCCACGTTAAATCCATAAACATGTCCGCGTATTGCGAGCCACCGGCTCGTACGATAACACCAGACTATGATCAAAAAATGGACCACACTCAATAGCCGCTACATTATCCAGCGGCCATGGCTCACAGCGCGCGTCGACCGTGTGCAACTGCCCAACGGAGTCATTCACCCCGAGCACTACGTGCTCGAGTATCCCGATTGGGTCAACGTCATCGCCATCACACGCGATGACCAGTTTGTCATGATACGCCAGTACCGCCATGCCATGGACCAAGTGCTCGTAGAACTCTGTGCCGGTGTCAGCGAGGAAGGCGAGATACCCGAGCAGAGCGCACGACGCGAGCTCCTTGAGGAGACGGGCTATGGAGGAGGCACGTGGACCGAGATTCTCACCATCGGTCAGAACCCCAGCATCTGCGACAACATCACACACTGCTTCCTTGCCGAAGGCGTTGAGCGCCTCGCCGATCAAGCGCTGGAGCCCACCGAGGACATTGAGGTCTTGCTCATGTCGCGCCAACAGGTCCACGACATGTTACGCAACAACCAAATGCTCCAAGCCCTCATGGCAGCACCCCTCTGGCGCTACTTCGCCGAGCATCCTTTAGACAACGCACAATAAAAGCCACTTCCCGTTCAGAGAAGTGGCTTAATCCTTATTCCTTAACCCCCTCAGTCGAACTTGCGAGCCAGGTTGTGGTTATAGTAGTTGACGTTACCCGTGATGTCCTCGATGACCTCAATGAACGGCGGGAATTTGATGGGCTCACCTGCGTCAACGCCCTTCGCTTCAAGGATTACCAGGCCCTCTAACTCGTTCTTGTATGTATCAATCTCGAAGAACTGACCTTGATAGATGAAGTTCAGGCGGTGCTTGCAGATGGTGCGGCGTTTCGGGTCGGCAAGCGTGAGCATCATCTCGTAAAGGCTGTTGTTAATCTGACGCTCGGTAACCAATTCTTCCTTGTCCGACACTTTCTTCTTTGTCGTGTGAACATACACGTACTTCCCATCCCAGCCGCGCTTACGCAACCGCACCTCGGCATTCGCATCCGACGAGTTCAGGTAAGTCTGGACAATGTCGTTCTCGATGCAGTCGGCAGGCACATCGCCGGTGAGCTTGACGATGTACTTACGCTCGGTCTCGATGGGCTTGGGCAGACCTAGCACACTGCTGATTTCCTGAATCACTCGCTTCATCTTGGCGTCGAAGTCATCGTGGTTGTTGATCACGCTCAGGTGTGGATGACCCGTCCACGCCTTGATGACTTTCTTGTCAAGCATACGAGCGATGCGCAAGCCTTCCTCGTTCATCTGCTCCAAGCGCTGGGCGTTGTTCGCGGTGGTGTAGAACTGCTCCGCGCCGTCGGCTGCCGACACCAAGTGAAGCACAGCGTCATAGCGTTCGCGAAGTTCGGCGCTCGACGTGCCGACTGCGCGCGTCAGCGTCTGCCACATCTCAGGAGTCATGTATGCTGAAATGTCCATCGTGCCGCGGTCGCACACGATGATGCAAGGCTCATTGCACTCCTGCGCCATGCGCGTAAACTTGTCCTCCAGGGCCAACTGCACTTCTAGGGTTGCTTTCTCGCCCTCATAAAAATATCCCTTGTTTTTCGTCAGGTAGTTCATGCCCGCCGCGGTGAACATGGTCGGTACCTCAGGCAGGGTGAACACCTGGTATCCTAGGTTGGAAAAATGTTCTACAATCTTGGCCAATGCCGTGGTTTTGCCCGCACAAGGGCCGCCGGTAAGTACGATGCGTTTGATATCTCTCATCTTAGTTAAGCAGTTTTCAAATCAAAGGACAAAGTTACGAAAAACTTTTCAAATAAGAAAATTAAAATCGATAATCGATGCTTATGAATTATGCATTGCATTATACAGTTGGCAACGATATGCCATCGAGTTGACGGTAAAGGTTCAACGCATACACGTCGGTCATCGCGCTGATGTGGTCAAGCACAGCCTGGATCTTCTCGAATAGGGTGGGGGCGTGCACGTCATATTGTTGCGGGAACTTGTTCAGCAGCAATTGCGAGTAGTTGCGTTCGGGATGCAGCACTGCCTCTATCAGTTTCTCGAGCAGCAGGTTGATGATGCGGTTACCAGCCAGGTCCACATCCACGACATAGCCCGCACGATACAACTTCTCAAAAGCCAAATCGCTGCATCGCTGGTAACCCTCGATGGCGCGAGCCGACACATGGTCAATAAGCGAACCCTCGAACGTGCCCGACATAATCTCGGCCTCATGGGCGACAAAGGTCTGCGCGCACTCCTGAACCAGAAGACCCACGATGCACGAGCGCATATAGCCCACTTTCTCGTTCGGGTCTGCTACGCGCGACATCACCTCGCGCTTATGCAACTGCTCCGACTCGTCAAAGAAACTCAGCAGCAACTCCAGCGTTTCCTCCGTACTGATTAGTTTGAGTTTGTGCCCGTCTTCAATGTCCATAACCTGGTAACAGATGTCATCGGCTGCCTCCACCAGATAGACTAGCGGGTGGCGTGCATAGCGCTCAGGACCCACCTGAAGCATGCCCAACTCAGCGGCAATGCGTTCAAATACCTCCTTCTCGCTAGTGAAAAAACCGAACTTTCCCTTCGCGTTGGCCTGACTCGATGAGTAGGGGTATTTGACAATCGATGCCAGGGTTGAGTAGGTCATCGCGAAACCACCGGGACGACGGCCTTTGAACTGATGCACCAGCGTGCGCAACGAGTTGGCGTTGCCCTCAAAGTGAATTAGGTCGTTCCACTGGTCTGTCGTGAATTTATCCTTTAATGCCAGACCTGCTCCCTCACTGAAGTATGCCCCGATGGTTTTCTCGCCCGAATGTCCGAACGGCGGGTTACCAAGGTCATGTGCCAAACATGCTGCGGCGACAATCTCCCCGATGTCCCGCAGTTTGTCTACCCAAGGCTCGCTGGCATATTTGGGCATCAGCCGCAACGCAATCTCGCGCGCCAGCGACTTGCCTACACTTGATACCTCGAGGCTGTGTGTCAGTCGGTTATGTACAAAGATACTGCCCGGCAGCGGAAAAACTTGTGTCTTGTTCTGCAAACGGCGGAAGGGAGACGAAAACACCAGGCGGTCATAGTCCCGTTCAAAGTCGCTACGAACGCCACCCTTGGTGTCATGATAGTCCTCCAGCCCGAGCCGCTTGTCACATATTAGTTTGTCCCAGTTCATTGCTTTTTAATTATTCTTTGCAAAATTACTGCAAGTTGAGAGAAGTGCAAAATAAAAAAGGGAGTTTTTTATTTAGCACTTCCAAGACGCAGAGAAAAATGCGATATTATTACGCATTTTGTTTTTTTAGCGATTTAGAGGATGAGGAATTACGCTTTTTGCACTACCTTTGCGTTTTCAATACGTAAGACATCCTTTGGGGTGTTCCAAGACCATGTCTTGGAATAGAAACATAATATACAATGGAAAAGATCGAAGTCAAAATCGTCAACCGCGGGCCGCATCCACTGCCTGCTTACAGCACCCCTTTGAGCGCTGGCATGGACCTGCGCGCATGGCTCGATGAGCCTGTCACCTTGCAACCGCTGCAACGAGCCATGTTGCACACGGGCATTTACATCGCTCTGCCCGAGGGATATGAGTGCCAGATACGTCCGCGCAGTGGACTCGCACTGAAGCGAGGACTCACCGTGCTCAACACTCCAGGCACCATCGATGCCGACTACCGAGGAGAGGTGTGTGTCATCATCGCAAACCTCAGCAACGAGCCCCAGACCATCGAAGATGGCGAGCGCATCTGCCAGATGGTCGTAGCACGTCACGAGACCGTGCAGTGGCTGCCCGTTGAGCAACTTGACGACACCGAGCGAGGCGCCGGAGGCTTCGGCCACACTGGAACAAAATAAACAGTGAACCATGGATAATAATGAATATAGTTCTGCAACACGTTGGAGTAGTGCGAGCCTTTGGCTCGTAATCTTCCTCTTGGTCGCACCTATCGCCCTTGCCGGTAACGACAAGCCGCGCATCACCGACCAGGACCGCCGAAAGGCCGAATACCTCTTCCTCGAGGCCCAGAACCAGAAACAACACGACCGACTCGACGCTTACTACGACCTCCTCAAGGCGGCCTACGACATCGACTCGACCAACACAAGCGTATCGTTCTACCTCGGCTACTGCTTGCTAACCATGGAGAACATGACCAAGCAACGGGCCGAGCAGGGACTGCAACTTATGCGCAAGCACTTTGACGAGGCGCCAGGCGACTTCTATGAGACCACTTTCTACAGTGACGCATGCATGATGCTGGGAAAACCCGAGGAAGGACTGCGAGCCATCAAGACCTTGAGCGACCGAAATCCCAACAAACTGGAGCTGCAAGCGCGACTGGCGCATGCACAGGCGCAGACGGGCGACTTCATCGGCGCCATCGAGACATTCGACTCCATCGAGGTACTCCATGGCAAGTCGATGCAAATCACCTCCCGAAAGGTTTCTGCCTACATGGCAATGAACGACACCGCCGGGGCCATCAATGAGATGCGTGCACTGCTAGCGACAGCGCCCGAGAACGCAAACTACAACATCACCATGAGCGGACTGCTCGTACAGCTCGGACGACGGGACAGTGCCCTTGTCTACCTCGACCGGGCCCAACAGGCTGAGCCCGACAACGGCTACACCTACCTCGCCAAGGCACAGTATTATAATTTGGTGGGCGACTCAGCGGCCTACGAGCAGCAGGTACGTCAGGCACTGATCAACGAGAACCTTGAGGTCGATGACAAGATGCAGGTGCTCGTCGACTTCATGCGTGACCGCATCGCAGCAAACGACTCCACAGGCCGTGTCGACGCGCTGATGAGTGTCCTGCTCGAGCAACATCCCCACGAGCCGAAGATCCACGACCTCTATAGCGAGTACTTCATCGCACGCAAGGACTACAGTCATGCCGCCGAACAGCTGAGTTATGTGCTTGATGTGGAGCCTACCGATGCACAGATGTGGCGCAAACTGATGATTGTCAACATCATGGACGAGAACATACCCGCAGCCATCGCCGCCGGGGACAAGGCACTCGAGTATAATCCCGATAGCCTAGACCTCTACCGATACATCGCACCGGCATACTTCCAGATCAAGCAGTATGACAAGTCTCTGCAAATCTACAAGCGGGCACTTGAACTCACCGACAGTGCCGATGTTGACACGCGAAGCGACTTCATCGGAGGTATGGGTGACGTGTACTTCGAAATGGGCGACACACTGCGTGCTTTCGAACTTTACGAACAGGCGCTGAAGCTTGACCCGCTCAACACGGGCATCTTGAACAACTACGCCTACTTCCTCGCGCTCAGCGAAAGAGACCTGGACAAGGCCGAGCGAATGGCGGCACTGGCGGTGAAAGACCAGCCCCAGAGCTCTACCTACCTCGACACCTACGCCTGGGTGTATTTCAAGAAAAAGGACTACCAGATGGCGTTGCTCTACATCAAGAGCGCCATAGACAACGATGATTCGCCCAGTGGCGATCTCCTCGACCACTATGGCGACATCCTCTTCATGACTGGCGACCATGAGGCTGCACTCGAGCAGTGGCAGAAAGCCCTTGAACTCATGCCCGACAACGAACTTCTCCAACGCAAAGTCAAGCACCGCACCATCTTCTTTAAATAAGAAACAATAAGTAGAATCGGTGCCGTAAAAGTAGTCCGAAGCTCCTGCTTCGGAAAAAACAAATCACAATGAAAACAACCCCCATTATAGCACTCGCCGCTCTGGCAATCATCGCCACCGGCTGCCGCGCAAAGCAGCAAGTAATTACAACCGATTACCCCACAACCGACACTATCACTGTCACGCCAACAGCCAATCCGCTCGAGACGCGACTCAACTCTTTCGCTGCAAGCCAGATGGGATGGACCACACTCCAGACTGGCGGTAATGTCAAAGTTGGTGGCTCCAAGTCCTTCTCCAGCTCCATGCAGATGCGCATGATTCGAGGGAAGGCCATTTACATCTCCTTGCGACCACTCATAGGTATCGAGGTAGGAAAAATCGTCATCACCAACGACAGCGTCTTGGTCGTGGACAAGTACCACAAACGCTACCTCGCTGAGCCCATCTCCCTCATCACCAATGGCGTGCCAGTCACTGTCAACGAGATGCAGGACATCTTCCTCGGCCGCGCATTCATCCTCGGCAAGGGAACGGTCAACACCTCCACGCGTCATCTGGTTCTGCTCGCTGTCGACGGCACCAACTACCGCCTGTCGCCCAAGACCCAGCCGCAGGCATTCAACTATGGCTTCACCATCGACCCCAGCAACCATGTCATCGCCGTCGATGTGACACCCACCAGTGGCACCAAGATACCCTATACCGCCCGCTACAGTGACGTGAAGTTCACACTCGCAGGAGCCATCGCGCACCATGCCGATGTCGCCGCCACAGTGGGCAACAGCAAGTTCACACTAGCACTTGACCTGAAGGACATCACTTGGAACACCCAAGTCAACATCGACGACTCCAAGCCCACCGGCTACCAACGCATGAATGGCCATCAAATCACCTCCATCCTCGGAGAATAGCCTTTAAGCAGTTAGCAATTAGCGAAATACTCATAAATGAACTACGACAACTCCCGTGTGCGGCGCCAGGACCGCCTCCTCGACGAAGCCAGGGCAAGAGAACTCCTCGCCACCGCTGAATATGGCGTACTCTCCATGGTCGACCTCGACGGCAAGCCCTACTGCGTCCCCGTTAACTTCGTCTTCGACATAGACTGCATCTACATCCACTGCGCCACAGAGGGTCGCAAACTTGACATATTAGAAATCAAAGAGGATGTGTCGTTCTGCATCGTCGGACGCGTGAATCTCTTGCCCAGCAAGTTCACCACCGAGTATGAGAGCGTTATCCTCACGGGTGAGGCAACCATCATCACAAACGACGAAGAGCGGATGCGGGCCCTTGAACTGTTGTTAGAAAAATACTCTCCCAATGACATCAAGGTCGGCATGAAATATGCCCGATCATCATTCTCCCGCACCGAAATCATCCGCATCGACATCAACACCTTCTCCGGCAAGTGCAAGTGCGTTACTGGCTCAACACAATGAAGGATTATCTCTAAATCCATCTATAAAGCCGAAAAAACTGACAACTGATAACTGAAAACTGAAAACTATTTCGTACTTTTGCCAGCCTGAAGAAAAAAAACAATATGCTATGATTGTAACTATTGTGGGAGCGGGAACGGTGGGTTCCCATCTGGCAAAATACCTCTCGGGAGAACATGTCGATATCTACATCATTGACCGTGACCCTGCCAAACTGGAAATGCTCGATGCTGAGTATAACCTGATGGCAGTCACGGGCGATGCGATTGACCCTGCCATTCTGCGACAAGCAAAGGTGGACGAGTGCGACCTGTTCGTCGCGGTGACCGAGGTGCCCGAACGCAACTTCGTGGCATGTGCGATGGCCAAGTCGATGGG
>JAFZAK010000151.1 GCA_017557285.1 Muribaculaceae bacterium | reverse complement strand
GATACTTTCGACTGGATGGCCGAGGCATCGGGGTTAGCATTGGTAGTCACTATCTGACTCAGATAGGCCGAACCGATCGCACCTTTCGTGCCGTTCACCGCATTGGCGGCAATCAGCACCTGCGGCTGATGGCCCGTGGCCAGGTCCTTGCTGTAATGGTGCGGGATGACGGCCACCACATCGGCATCGCCATGCTCAATATCCTTCAGCGCCTCGGCATAGGTGCCTCTCTGCCCATGAAAAACAAAATAGTGGTTGGCCTCGATGTCGTGAACGAGGCGCTGTGACTGCACCGAGCGGTCGTTGTCCACAACAGCGACAACGACATTTTTCACCTCCATGTTCATCACCCATGGCATCACGCACATCACCATGATAGGAAACATGACTATCAAGCGCGGCAGAAACGCGTTGCGACGAATCTGCGTGAACTCCTTCTGTATGAGGTATTTCAGCGTCATAAGCGTTTCTTGAACTTGGCGAGTGACAAGGCCAACAGGAAAACCAACATACCGGAAAGCACGGCCAACTCTGACAGTACTTCCTTCACGCCCACGCCCATGATCATCAACTTGCGCATCGCCGATATGTAGTAGCGTGGTGGCACAATCGCCGACACCCATTGCAGAATCTTTGGCATCGACTCGATGGGGAATAGCATGCCCGAAAGCATCACGATGGGCAACAGCAGCACCATTGCCGAAAGCAGCAACGCCACCAGCTGCGTATCTGCCACGTTGGATATCAACAGACCCAGCGCCAATGCCAGCAGGATATAAATGGTGGAGAAAAAGATAATCCAGAACAACGAGCCTGCCAACGGCACGCCCAGCACGAACCGCGCCATGAGCAGGATTATGATGAGAATCGTGAACGCCAATACCAGATAGGGCACCGCCTTGGCGATGATGACCATCAGCGGGCGGGTGGGGGAGACCAGCAGCACCTCCATCGTGCCGCGCTCCTTCTCACGGACAATCGAGATGGAGGTCATCATCGCGCACACCAGCATCAGCAACATGCCCATGATGGCTGGAACGAAGTTGTAGGCCGAACGCATCTGTGGATTGTAAAGCATTTTAGCGTTGACCAAATTGCTGGAGGGGTTGAGCAGTACCTGCGTGGCATAATTGGTCCATTGCTGCGCCATGTTGGGGTCGGCACCATCAACGATAAACTGCACACCGCTCTTCTTCGAGGCAAAGTCATGACCGAACACCACCGCCAGGTCGGCCTGCTGGTCGCGGATGAGGCGCTCGGCCTGTTGCGGCGTGGCGACGGTGCGCACAATCGTGAAATATTCCGAATGCGACAATCGCTCAACGGCTTGCTGAGTTAGGTGGTCGGCCTGGCTCATCACCACAATGGTGCGCACATTTTTCACGTCGGTGGTGATGGCGAAGCCGAAGAGCAGCATCAGCACTAGCGGCATGCCAAAGAGAATCAGCATCGTGCGCTTGTCGCGCAAGATGTGCTTCGCCTCTTTGATGACAAATGAAATGAACAGGTTCATACGCTAGTCGCTTGAACGGGTTGCTTGGCGGGCCAGATAGGTGAACACGTGGTCCATATCAGGCTGGTGATAGGTTCTCTTTAACTCCTCGGGCGTGCCCAGGGCTTTGATTTTTCCGTCGACCATAATCGAGATGCGGTCGCAGTACTCGGCCTCGTCCATATAGTGGGTAGTGACAAACACGGTGATGCCGCGCGAAGCCGCGTCGTAGATCAGTTCCCAGAACTGGCGGCGCGTGGCGGGATCCACACCGCCGGTGGGTTCGTCAAGGAACACCACGCCGGGTTCGTGGAAGATGCTCACCGAGAACGCCAACTTCTGCTTCCAGCCCAGCGGTAGCGAGGCGACCAGCGTGTCTTTGTGGTCACTGAAGTGCAGCTGCGCGAGCAGTTCGTCGGTCTTGCGCTCAATTTCATCATCCTTCATCCCGTAGATGCCTGCGAACAGGCGGATGTTCTCAGCAACGGTAAGGTCTTGATAGAGCGAGAACTTTTGGCTCATATAGCCAATGTGTTTCTTAATCTGCTCATGCTCGGTGCAGATGTCGTAGCCGCACACGCGACCCGTGCCGCTGGTGGGTTGGTGCAGCCCCGTGAGCATGTGCATCGCGGTGGTCTTGCCCGCGCCGTTGGCGCCGAGGAAACCGAAAATCTCGCCCTTCTTGACCGTGAACGAGATGTCGTCAACAGCATGGAAGTCACCGAATGCTTTGACCAGATGCTCCACCTCAATGACATTGTCACTTTGAGCCAGCGCGTTATGCTGTTGGCTTCCCTCTCCGTCCGGAGAGGGGGTGGGGGTAAGGCCGCTCATTCTCTTAATGCCGGGTGGGTTGAAGATGTCGGCAAATTCGGTAAGGATTGCGTCGGGAGTGCCGATGCCGCGAATCTTGCCCTGGTCGAGGAACGCCACGCGTTCGCAACGCCGCACCTCGTCGAGATAGGGTGTTGAGGCGATGATGGTGATGCCGCGCTCCTGGAGCAACAATAGCATCTCCCACAGCTCTTTGCGGCTCACGGGATCGACACCCGTGGTGGGCTCGTCAAGGAACAGCACGCTGGGCTGGTGTACCAACGCGCAACTTAAAGCAAGTTTCTGCTTCATGCCGCCTGACAATGCTCCGGCACGGCGGTCGCCAAACCGCTCAATCTGCGAGTAGATGGCCTTGATCGAGTCGTAACCCTGCTCGACGGTCGTGCCAAAGAGAGTGGCGAAGAACTCCAGATTCTCCTTTACCGACAGGTCTTGGTAGAGTGAAAACTTCCCGGGCATATAACCCACGCGTTTGCGGATTTCGGACATCTGGCTTACCACATCGAAGCCATCGACACGGGCGCTGCCAGCATCGGGCAACAACAGTGTGCACAGGATGCGGTACAGCGATGTCTTGCCCGAGCCGTCGGGGCCAATCAGCCCAAACACCTCGCCCTTGCCCACGCTGAACGATACCCCGTCCAACGCCTTGACCTTGCCATACGACTTCGATATGTCCTGAACCTCAATCGCCCTCATCGGGATTTATTCATTATCCATTATTCATTAGAATTTTACCTCTCCATACATGCCAATCTTGACATAACCGTCATTCTTGATGGCTATCTTCACGGCATAGACTTGGTCGGCACGTTCGTCGTCGGTGAGGATGGTCTTGGGCGTGAACTCGCTGCGGCTTGAGATCCAGCTGACCGTGCCCGCATATTCCTTCTTTTGGCCGTTGCCGTAGTCGGCGAACACCTTGACTGCCTGTCCGATCTTCACCTGCTGCAACTGAGTGGATGTGACATAGGCGCGCAGGTACATGTTCTGCGTGTCGGCCATCTTGAACAGCGGCTTCCCGGGCGACACAAACTCGCCTTGCTCGGCATATTTCTCCAGCACTGTGCCAGAGAGGGGCGTAGTGATGTCGGTATTGGCTATCTGGTCGTCAATCTGGCTGATTTGAGCCTCCAGGGCGGCATACTGAGCGTCGATGCCATCCATCTGAGCGCCTATGCCCGCGCTTTGCTGGGCCAACGAGGCGTTGTTGCTCTTGATCTGCTCGCGCGTGGCGTCGAGTTGGCGTTCAAGCACCTGAATCTGGTAGTTGATGTCGTCCAGCTGCTTGCGTGGCACGGCACCATCGTTCACCAGCTCGGTGTAGCGTTGTCGCTCGCGTTTGGCGTTGGCAATCTGCTGGTTGATGGAGGCTACCTGCTTCTCCAGGTCGAGGCGCTTGCTATTGGTGGCGTTGCGCGACGATGACAGTTGACGCTTGTTGGCGCTTAGCTGGTTGCGGTTGGTTTCGAGCTGCTGCTTTTTCAGCACCAACTGCAGCGCGTCAATCTTGCCTACGACAGCACCTTTGTCCAAATCTTCACCTTCCGACACCGTGAAGGTCTGCAACTCGCCAGTCGACTTGGCCGAGATGGTTACCTCGGTGGCCTCGAAGGTACCTGTGGCATCAAATTCTTTCTCCTTGTTTGAGCAAGCGCAGAGCAGCAAGGCCACACTTGACACAACGAAAATCTTTTTCATATTTTTATCTCCTTATTTTCTAAACTTAGTTGTCGTACATCTGTTTCAGCATCTCAATCTCGTGAATGGACATCTGCACACGGGCGGCGTTCTCCTGATTGAGGTCCCGCACCAGGTCGTTCACGTCGATGATGCCGTGCGACAGTTTCGACTCCGACGCCTTGCGTACCGAGGCACGTAGTCTGACCAGTTCCTCATCGTTGGCATGTAATTGTCGGTATTTGGCAATCTCCTCGTTCTGCTGCACTTGCTCAAGGTGGTTGTTGAACAAGAACACTTCGCGGTTGTTCTGAGTCAGTTGGCGCTGAAGTTCAATTTTTGCCTTGTCGTTCTTGCGGGTGTACAGGGCACCAAGGTTCCAGGTAAGCCGTGCGCCGACCATGCCGTTGAGCGACCAGTCGCGCCGCATCATGTCCTCAAACATGTTGTAGCCGGGATAACCGTAAAAGCCTTGGGCAAACACGCCGATGCGGGGTGTCAAGGCGGCGTTCAGCGCACGTTCCTGGGCATCGGCAAGACGCAATTGGGCATCGAACAGGCGCAGCTCGGGGCGGTGGCTCACACCTGCGGGCTCGATGGCGGCGGGCTTTACCACATGGTCCACCTCAATGCCACAGAAGGTCGAGAGCATGGTTTTCAACGTGCGTTGATGCGACTCTAAGGTCACCAACTGCTGTGCTGCATTCAGGCATTCTGCCTTGACATTGTTCAGGTCGCTCTCAGCAGCGGTGCCGTGCTTCACCATCGAAGTCAGTTTCTTTTCGTTGCCGCTCAGCAGTTCCTGCAAGTCTTTATTCAGCTGGATTTGATCTTCAAGCATCAGCAACGAGAAATACATCTCGTTCACGCGTTGACGCACTTGGTAGAGGCTGACCTCGGTCTGCGCCTTTTGCACATCGCCCTGTTGGCGGGCAATCGCCTTCTGACTGCTGATGACGCCGCCGTCATACACTGTCTGCTGCACGTCGATACCCACGCGGTATTGGTCTTTGGCCAAGCCTTTCATTTCCAGACCCATCTGTTCCAGCATGGGACGCATGGCGTCGGGCCACGAGGGTACATCGCTCTGGTAGGTCGCCTGCGCTGAGGCTGACACCTGTGGCAACCAACCCTTCTGGATGTTGGACATTGTCAACTGCGTGGTCTTCTCAATGAGGTCATATTGCCCGATGAGCGGGTAGTTGCGCTCGGCGGCCTGCTGGCACTCTTCCAGTGTCTGGCTCTGCATCAGCAACGGCAGACACATTAGTATTATTAGAAAATGTCTCATGATGGCATGATTTGAATAATCTTGGCTGCACTCGGCAGTTCATGCAAGCATGACTGCGCTCGTTTGCACATGATTTGATAATGCAAAGGTAGTAGCCTTTTTGAAACTTTTGATTATCCATCGGAATAGACAAATGTCCTTTTTGTACGATTTCTGCCCAAAAAGGCCTGCTTTTGGGCAATTTTCATTATCTTTGCGGTGGTTTTATGGAAAATGTAATGGATAAACAACCCAAATTGCTTGATGTCTCGAAGATGCTCGACATCTTTGGACCGCATCTTACGCAAATCAAGGAGCATGTTTTTTTCAACAACGAAATGGCCGTCCTCCACAGTGACCCCATCGTGTTCAAATTGATTTTGCAACAGACACCGCCATTTGTCATTAACGACCATCGGTTAGGCATCGTCATGTATGGCGAGGGATTTGTCAACTTCAACCTGGTCGACAGGCACTTGAAAGCCGGCACGATCGTTTATCTCGGACCGGGAACCATAATCACACCCATTCGAATGTCTGATGACTTTGAAATAATGGGTGTCGGACTTTTTGCCGATTTTCCGATGCCTTTCAGTATAGGGCAGTTCCCATCGGCATTCAACGGACAGGTGCGCGACTTCCAGTTGCCTGTCTCGAACGAGGCGATGCAGACGGTACAAAACATCCTCGAAACGATTTGGCAGCTAGTACACCAACCCGACTATCATCGGCCCACCGTAACGGCGCTGGTTGCAGCGCTTATGCACCACTATGATCACCAGTTTAATCTTCAGGCCGACCGGCAGGCCGTTACACGCTCACGTGAGCAGACTATCTTCGACCGGTTTATTCAACTGGTCAACGAACATTGTCGAGAGCAACACCAGTTGGACTATTATGCCGACCGCATGTGTATCACCAAGCGATACCTGGGTGCTGTCGTCAGGCAGACCAGTGGCAGCACGCCCAAGGAATGGATTGACCGAGCGCTCATCGCCCACGCAAAGGCGATGTTGCTGCATTCTGACAAACCCGTCACACTCATCTCCGAGGAGCTGAACTTCCCCAATCCATCGTTCTTCACCAAGTACTTTAAGCGTCTCACAGGCACCACTCCCTTGGCTTTCGCCAACAAAGAAAACTAGGAGGTTTTCAACTATCTTCACGAATATTTGGCATGATACCAACTTTTTTTCGTAACTTTGTCAGATTTATAAAACCAAATAATTCGAGCACTTGATTGTTCGCGCATTCGACCATTCGATAATTCGTGATAATTTAAAAATTCTAGATATGAACAAGACAATGAAACGACTCATGCTCGCCGTGTTCGCGGCAGCATCCGCGCTCGTCCCCATGCAGGCCGAGCACTTGGTGGTCATTGCCGCCAACGACACCCACAGCCAGATTGAGCCCGCCAGTGACGGACTGGGAGGCATCTTGCGCCGACGCGCCATCTATGACCAAATCAGGCGTGAGAACCCCAACACCCTTACCGTCCATGCAGGCGACGCCGTGCAGGGTACCGTGTTCTTCTCGCTCTATGGCGGGGAGGTCGAGTACTCGCTGATGGACTCGCTGGGCTACGACATGATCATCCTCGGCAACCACGAGTTTGACAACGGCATCGACAGCATCGCCTATTACTACAAGAACATCCGCGCTAAGAAACTCAGCGCCAACTACGACATGAGTGGCACTTGCCTCGAGGGCATGTTCGAGCCCTATGTCATCAAGCGCTACGGTGACAAGCGCGTGGGATTCTTCGGCATCAACGTG
This sequence comes from Muribaculaceae bacterium, assembly GCA_017557285.1. Classification (GTDB taxonomy): domain Bacteria; phylum Bacteroidota; class Bacteroidia; order Bacteroidales; family Muribaculaceae; genus Sodaliphilus. The sequence continues at coordinate 1,776 of JAFZAK010000151.1, read as the reverse complement.
CAGCCCGCCGGACTCATCGGTGAGCGCAACTATGGCGGTGTGCGCTATCTGCTGTCAATCGATGTGGCCGACGCCACTGCCAAGTACCTTAAGGAGGTGCAGAAGGTCGACTACACCGTGATGATTTCGCACATCGGCTACACCAGCTATGATCCGGGAGAGCCTAATGATGTGGACATCATCAAGGGCAGCCACTACATCGATGTGGTCATCGGCGGACACTCACACACCACCGTCAAGCCCGGCACCGAGATGGCGACCGTCAAAAATGCCGACGGACGACTCATCCCCATCGGACAGAACGGCAAGAGCGGCAAGTATGTTGCAACCTACGACATCGACTTGGAAACCGGCAAGGTCGACTACAAACAATACAAGGTCGATGAAACTTGGGACGAGCCAGCAAAGGCCTACACCGCCTTGAACGCCTGGCTTGACCACTATCGTGCTGGAGTGGACTCGCTGATGAACAACCCGCTGTGCGAGTCGGTTCGCTTCATGAAGAATTCCAGCCCCGCACTGCAGAACTGGGTCAGTGACATCACCATGGACATCATCAAACCGCTCTCGGGCATCAAGGATGTGCAGTTCGCCATCATGAACAAGGGCGGCATTCGCACCGACATGCCTCAGGGCACTGTCACCGAAGGACTGCTGATGTCGATGTTCCCCTTTGACAACCGCTTTGTCGTCCTCGAGGTCACCGGACAGGATCTGCTCGACGCACTCAAGGTGATGGCAGGGCGCGACGGAGACGCCATGAGCAAGGAGCTCAAAGTGACCTTCAATGCCAAGGGCGATATCACCTCGGCAAAGGTCAATGGCAAGAAGGTCGACCCCAAGAAGACCTACAAGATGGTCACCATCGATTATCTCGCCAACGGCGGAGACTACATGGTGTCGCTTAAGAACGCCAAACGCCTCTTTGTGGACGACGTCAAATATGGCGACCATGTCATCAACTATGCGAAGAATTTGGCAAAACAAGGCAAGAAAATCAATTCGACCGATGAGGTGCGAATGATGAAGAAATAACAACATGAAACTGGCTAGAACAATCTTCATGCTGCTCGCCACCCTGGCGCTGGTGGGGCAGGCGCGTGAGCCCGTACAGCCCAACATGCTCGCCAAGGCCGACCAGGCGGCTATGGAGCAGTGGGTGGAACAGACCATGGCGACAATGTCGCCGCGAGATCGTGTGGCGCAACTGTTCGTCATGGCGGTGTCGCCACGTGACAATGAGGGCACAAAGGCTGCCGTGCGCAAACTGGTCGAGACCAACAAGGTGGGTGGACTCATCTATCACGAGAGCACCATCCAGGATCAGGTGGCCATCACCAACTACGCCCAGTCGCTGGCAAGCATCCCCTTGTTGCTGACCATCGATGGCGAGTGGGGCGTGTCGATGCGACTGAAGAACACTCCGGTATTCCCGCGAAACCTCTTCCTGGGAGCCATCGACGACGACAAATTGCTTTATGAATACGGTCGCGAGGTGGCTCGAGAGATGCGGCGGTTGGGATTGCACGTCAATTTCGCCCCCGTACTCGATGTGAACGACAACCCACGCAATCCGGTCATTGGCACACGCTCGTTCGGCGAGAACCCCGAGGAGGTGGCGCGACATGGCATCGCCTATGCACGCGGACTGGAAGATGGCGGCGTGATTTCGGTGGGCAAGCACTTCCCGGGACACGGTTCCAGCGAGGAGGACTCCCACAAGACACTGCCCGTCATCAACAAGAAGATGAGCGAACTCAACACCTGCGAACTGGT
>JAFZAK010000150.1 GCA_017557285.1 Muribaculaceae bacterium | reverse complement strand
TGAGACCATCAATTTCACATTCACACCGGGCAATGTGGATGACCGTGAACCGCTGAAATGCGACAGTTTCATCGAGGAAATCTACGGCAAGCTCGTTGGCGACCGCGGATACATCAGCAAAGAACTGTTTTGCAGGCTATTTATCAACGGCATCCAATTGATAACCAAATTGAAGAACAAGATGAAGAACTCGCTGATGTCGGTCTCAGATAAGGTGCTGCTGCGTAAACGTTCCATCATTTAGTCCATCAACGACGAGTTGAAGAACATGGCACAAATCGAGCACTCGAGGCACAGGTCGTTCCACAACTTTGTCAACAATTTCATCGCTGGTCTGGCCGCTTACAGCTACTTCCCGAAGAAACCAATGCTCAACCTAGAGCGCAGTGTTGATAAACAACTGACTCTGTGGTGAATAATTTCGTCGAACTCACGTTCACATTAGCACGATGTGTGGTGCGTCCCACCGATGGCCACTACCGCTTTCACCTGGCCGCCCTGTCCACCTTGCCACCTGTTAGTTAGTTGTCAGTTATCAGTTTTCAGTTTTCAGTTGCACTAGCTTGAGCTATAACTCTAACCCAAACCTTAACCTCTAACCCTTAACCCCCAACAAGTGCTGGGCATAGATGCGGCAAGCGCATGCAACGAGCACAGGGCACGGACGGGCACGATAGTACTCTGCCGTACGTTCACTGGGGCGTGGCGGGTCAATCTGTCCGCTGCGCAGTCCCAATAGTTCGGCACAAATCAGTGAGTCGTTCTCGGCTTTAAACGCGGCCGCCAATTCTTGCACAAGGGCATAATTGCGTGTGCGGGCATCCTGATCGCCTGTTGCGCTACCACACTCCAGTCCGGCAAGCATCGCCAGTCCCGACACGGCACCACAGGTCATCCTCATCCTACCCATGCCACCACCGAACGATGCTGCCATGCGCAACGCCGTGTCGATGTCAGCATCAGGAAACAGGTCGCTGAATGCTGCGACCACACTTTGGGCGCAGTTCAACCCACTGAGAAAATGATTGCGTCCCCGCTGGGCGCGCTCTTCGGGGTTAATGTTTTCTAGATTATCCATTCTTAACTTAATTCTTAATTGTTAATTGGTCTTGTGTCATGCGTTGCATGTACTGCTGGATGATGGCCTTGAGCAAGCGCTCCATGCTTTGTTGCTGGGCGGGAAGTGTACCTACCAGGTTGTGTTGCATCAGGCGGTCATCTAAGGCATATAGGCCTGTGGCATGTGTGCCGTCAAACTGCAGGACATAACCGCCCTGCACCAGTTGGTAAACACCATTCAGGTAGTTCACTGCCCAAGTTTGTTCGGCAGGGGTGTTCAGCACATCCTTGCCGAATGCCACATAGGGGTGTGGGTACCCCAGCAGCGACAGCACGGTGGGCAGGAAGTCAATCTGCTGCGCCACCTTGTCGATACAACCAGGTTGAACCAGTTCTCCGCTAGGATCATAAATCAGCAATGGTACACTGAACACGCCTAGGTCAGTCTGATACTCCAAGTGGTCACTTTGGTTGGTATGGTCGCTGGTAAGTAGGAAAATGGTATTTTTGAACCATGTTTGCTTGCTTGCCTGCTCAAAGAACTTGCCCAGCGCCATGTCGGTATAGCGTATGCAGCGATGGATTTCTAGCGGACCGGCGGCGAAAGTCGACTCATATTGCTTGGGGACGACGAACGGATGGTGCGACGATGCGGTAAAGACTGCCGTCATAAACGGCTCGCGCATCTCACTCATCTTCTGGCAGTAGAACTGCAGGAAGGGTTCGTCCCAGATGGCCCAAGTGCCATCAAAGTCGTTGTCTCCACCGAACCGCTTGTCGGCATTGAACTCCGTGCGACCGTAGTAGTGTTGGAATCCTGTCGCTCGGGCGAACGCCTGAAATCCCATACTGCTGTTCTGCGCGCCGTGGAAAAAGGCGGTTTGGTAGCCCTCTTGCGACAACAGTCCGGCAAAGCCGCTGACCTGGTTCATCGCTGCCGGTGTGACAAAGAACGGCTCGATGAACATCGGGATGCTAGAGAGAATCGAGGGCATGCCGTCGATGCTCTTGCGGCCGTTGCAGTAGCTGTGGGTGAATGTCAGGCTCTTCTGGGCGAGTGAGTCCATGCAGGGCGTGTAACCCTTATAGGTTCCGCCCTCCAAGTCTTTGTTTAGCTCGCCAAAATATTCGCGGCCAAAGCTCTCAACGATGAGTATGACAATGTTCTTCTTGACAAAGGTAGCCGAGTCGGCAGGTTGGTGGACGGGGGTATAGACCCTCTCCAATTCATTCTGGTCGCTATAGTAGTCGGGCACATGGAACACGTCCTTGCCAATGGTGCGAATAAGCGAGAATGGCGTGTTCAAAACAAGTGCAGCATCCATCGGGCGATTGACCCACTGTTTGGCGTTACTCACGGCAATGGGACGTATCGCTGTCGTGAAACCGCCACGGATACCCGCAACTCCTAGCCATACCGACAGGAGCAGCGCCACGAGCATCAACAGGTCATAGCGCCACCACGACAGGCGACGATGGTCCAGTCGCGGCTGGCGGTAGAGCCACCAAAGCGCAGCAATCAACGCCACGGCCAGCAAAACCAGGTACCAGTGATGTAATGCCTCGCCCAGGATGATACCCGCCAAGTTGCCTTCGTTGCCAAATTCTTTTATGACAGTCGAGGTAGTGCGGCGCAACGTGAAGGGGAAGTACACAGCATCGGCCAGGTTGACAATCAGCGCCAAGCCGTTAAGCACAACAAAGAGCCATCGGAGCACGCGGTGGTAAGTGGGGCGTTCCTTGAGGTGTAAGGGTAGCAACATCAGCACTACCCAAAGCATGTTGGTGTAGGCGATAGCCGAGGTATCGAACTGTAGTGATCCCTTGATGAGGTCAGTCAGACTGCCCTGTAGAGCGGGCGAGAGCAATGACCAGTTCAGCCCCAAATACACCAATCGTGCCAACGCATAGATGACATATACCATCAGCAGGTTGACGATAACCGCCCATACCGGGGCCAGGAGCGATGTACTCAGTTTTTTCATTGTAATAATCAGGGGCGGTTTTTCTTGACGACACGGCCGTCTTTGACCTCGTATTCTCGGTTAAACTCTTCACGAGTGCGTTTCCAACGATTGTGGGTCCATAGCCAGAACTGCGGTTCGCGACGGATGGTCGCCTCAAGAAGACGGAAGTACTCGTCGGTAATGGCAAACTCGGGCAGCGAGTTGGGGTCGCGGGTGATAACATGCACGTCAGCCTCATAGAACCCTCGACGCACGCGCCTAGCATCAATGTAAACTACCGCCTGGTTGAGTTTGCGGGCGATACGCTCCAAGCCGGTAAATACGGGGGTGTCCTGGTTCATGAAATTGAGCCAGTGATGAATATTCCACCATAAGGGCACCTGGTCGCTGACATAGGCTAAAACAGTGGGGTGTCCCTCCTGTCGTTCTCGCAACAGCCAACGCAACGTCTCTTGCATGGCAACAGTTTTTGACCCCTGGCGGTCGCGCATTTTGTTAATCAGCCGGTCCATAATGGGGTTCTCCAACAGGTGGGCAACTTGTCCGAAACTCGCCTCAACACCCTCTAACCAGATGGGATAGGATGTCATCCACTCCCAGTTGCAGTAGTGCCCCAACATGAACGCCACGTCCTGGCCGTCGCGCAGAATCTCTCTAACCTTCTCTGCACCATGAAACACCATGCGGCGCTTGATGTTGTCGGGACGCATGGTAGCATACTTGACAATTTCGGCAATAAAGTCGCAGAAGTAGTGGTAGAACTGGTGCTTCATCCGCTGGCGCTCAGCATCTGGGAGTTCAGGAAAGGCGTTGGCAAGGTTCTTGTCGATGACCTTGCTGCGGTAACGCAACACATGCGCCACTAGCACATACAGCACATCGGCAAGCACATAGTGTAGCCACATTGGCAACAGCGACACCAGCCACCACAACCCGAAGAGCAGCCAATAAAGTATAGAATTGAGGAGCGTTTTCAATTTCATGGCTACAAAGGTAGTATAATTAATTGAGAATGGAGAATAGAGAATGGAGAATTCTGCTTGAATAGAGCTCGATTGTCAATTAAAAAAACTAATTTTGCAGCGCAATTAAACCCGACCAAGATGAAAAGACTCGTACTCACCCTTTGTTTGCTTACTGTCGCTATTGTCGCAATGGCTCAGGACAGTACTCTAACCACATTCAGTCCCGACTCGATATTCACGCTCACCGATGAAGACATTGAACAAGAGCGCCTCGAAGCCAACAAGATTGTCGCTGGCACCTGGCAGTATGACAAACCCAGCGTGCAAGCCCAGGGAACGAGCGTTTTGGGCAAACTGAGCAAACCAATTGCCAAGGGCAAAATTGCCAGCAAACTCAAAAAGGCCTACAAAAAACTGCAGATCAAGAAACGGTGGACCTCGTTGCGACTCAACAACGACGGCACATGGGTCATGACTGTTGCCGGTAAAGATATCAAGGGAAAATACAACTATAACCCTAGCCGAGAGAGCATCACCCTTCGGTGGTATCTAGTGTCGGTCTCTGCCGATGTCGTACGCGACGGCAAACAACTGCACTTACTCTTTGACACCGACCCCCTGCTAACACTGATGCGGCTGATAAGCGGGCTGAGCTCCAACGACACGCTGAAGGCGCTGGCATTCCTCAGCGAGAACTTAGACGATGTCAAGGTGGGTTTCCAACTCAAACAAAAATAGTCACGAATTTTCGAATTAGAGAATTATTTGCTTCGTGCATTTGCCGACCTTCGGTCTGCGAGCTAGGGTCGTGGTTAATTGTAGTCTTTGACAGCCCAACTGCTTTTCTATGAAACACGAGGAGTAATCTAAAACTTACTTGCCTTTCAAGTATTTCTTAAGACTCTCTGAATTCACCCCCTCATAGATGTGTTTCTTGTCAAAGACCGTCCACGAATTCCCGTCCCTAAAGTCAATTTTTTCAAATGTCCTAGGGTCAGAGCCAACTATGATGGAATCACGATAGAAAACATGATAGGCATCTTTTCCGTAATTGAAATCAGCAATAAGTCTATCTAACTTGCCATCATAGAATGAGCAACAATAAACAGGTTCAAAAGTGTTGACATCGGCTTCTTTAACCAAGTTTGTACGCCACCAAACATGCTGTCTGTCAACATACCAATTTCTTCCGAGCTGTCTAAATGTCGATGCATCGGCATCTTTAAACACTCTCATTTGGTAATCATATACCTGCCTGCCATCAGTGTACATCTCGCCTACATGCACTAATTTACTAAAATCCTTCACGTTCATGGGATTTCCTTCGTAATATGTACGATATTTGTCTTGACCAACATAAAATTCCACTTCACGGAAGGTCTTAGGATCAGCACCCTCAACAACACGATCCTTATAATAGACATTAACTTTATCAGCAGCATAGGCTCCCGAAGTAACTCCAGATTTATGCTCAATGGGATGGAAACTTTCATAGTCAGCGAGTGGTACGGGTTTTCTACCACCTAGAAAATAGCCGTTTATCCTATCTTTGGCCCAGTTGGTTTCAAGGTAATCATCAATATTACCAAGAAAAACAAAGGAATTCCTGTCGGCCACATGAATCGCATGACCACACCAATAATAGTCTTTGG
>JAFZAK010000149.1 GCA_017557285.1 Muribaculaceae bacterium | reverse complement strand
GCCGTTGATGGTGATCATGTTGTTGTGCATCCAGTAGCGCACCATGTCGTCACCCTGGCTGGCTACCGCCTGGGCAATCTCGCACTCGTGGTGCGGGAACACCAGGTCCATGCCTCCGCCGTGGATGTCGAAATGCGCGCCGAGGTACTTGCGTCCCATGGCGGTACACTCGCAGTGCCATCCCGGGAAGCCCTCGCTCCAGGGCGATGGCCAGCGCATAATGTGCTCGGGCTGCGCCTTCTTCCACAGGGCGAAGTCGGCCTGGTTGTGCTTCTCTCCCACTCCGTCGAGCTCGCGGCTGGCGTCCTTCACCTCGTCGAGGTTGCGTCCGCTGAGTTTGCCGTAATGGTGGTCGCGGTTATACTTCTCGACATCGAAGTAGACGCTGCCATTGCTCTCGTAGGCATAGCCGTTGGCGAGAATTTCCTTGACGAGTTCTTCCTGTTCGATGATGTGCCCCGTGGCGTGTGGCTCGATGCTGGGGGGCAGCACGTTGAGCTGCCGCATCGCCTCGTGGTAACGGTTGGTGTAGAACTGCGCCACCTCCATGGGCTCGAGCTGCTCGAGGCGCGCCTTCTTGGCGATTTTGTCCTCGCCTTCGTCGGCGTCATGCTCGAGGTGGCCCACATCGGTGATGTTGCGCACGTAGCGAACTTTGTAGCCCAACTGCTGCAGGTATCGGAACAGGACATCGAAGGTGATGGAGGGACGGGCGTGTCCCAGGTGCGGGTCGCCGTAGACGGTGGGTCCGCAGACATACATGCCCACGCGCCCCTCGTTGAGTGGCTTGAAGGGCTCTTTGCGCCGCGTGAGCGTGTTATAAATTGAAAGCATTAATCCGAATTAAGAATTTAGAATTAAGAACCTTTAGCTCGCCAAAGTCTGCGCTTGCGTGTCGGCGAAGCCGGGGCAAGCATTCATGCAGACCTTTGGCAATTAAGAGTTAAGAGCGCGCTGCGCGCTGGTAGATCATTTTATTGGTAGACCGCCTGCGGCTGGTAGACCGCTACGCTAGTAGAAAGCGACGATGGCGGTCATTGTGCATTATGCATTGTGCATTATGCATTAATTAAGCCTGGCCCTTGGGAAGGGGGAAGTCCATGATGCCAGTATTGGCACCGTTCTTGGCCTGGCGGGGCTTGATTTCGCCAAAGGACTGCTCGTACTTGCGGACGTTCTCGTTGAGGGCGATGAGGAGCTGCTTGGCGTTCTCAGGCGTCATGATGATGCGGCTCTGGACGCGGGCCTTGGGTGTGTTGGGGGCCATCAGGATCATATCGATGAAGAAATCGTTTGGTCCGTGGGTGATGACGGCCAGATTGGCGTATTTTCCCTGCATCTCGTCGGCAGGTACTTCGATTTGGATTTGGTTCTGTTTGTTTTCGTTAGCCATTGCTTTATTGAATTGAGAATTGAAAATTATCGCCTGATGATATTTTTGGGCAGATGTGCCTAGGGGGCACTCTTGTTAAAGTCATGAGTTGCCCTGGCGGGGAATGCGGCATCGTTGATGTGGATGCGCATCGTGCGGCAGGAGGGGCGGTTCCAGATGCTTCCCACATAGAATGAGGCGTATGCCTCTCGCCAGTGGTAGGTGGTGTCGCCGTGGGTGTTGTTAACAAGGTAGCAATGCACGGTGTCCTGTCGTGCCGTGGCGCTGTCGAGCAAGAGGTAGAAGTAGCGCGACTTGCCGGTGTACTCGGCCTGGCAGTGGAGGTTCAGGTAGTCGCCCGTACGCCAGATGCTCAGGAGCTTGATTGGCTCCATCTGATTGAGGTACTCGCTGAGGGGCTTGACTGTGTAGCGCAGCGAGTCGCTCACGATGGCCGAGACGCCGTATGCGGTGATGCGGCGGTTGTTGCCTGTGGCATGGTCGGCCCAGTCGTAGCGCAGCAGGACGCGGTTGCCCACCTTGAACGATGTGCCCAGGGTGACATCGCTTTGCAGGAGCAGTGCCGTCGAGTCGTCTCGCCGCAGCAGTTCGAAGCGCGCCCCACCGTCATTGCCCATGAATGTGACAACATCCAAGCGGTAGTCGGTGTAGCGGCGGTCGATGTCTTCGTCGCTGCAAGCCACCAGCATGAGCATCAGCACGCCCATCAGCAGAACGATTGGGGGCAATATTTTTAGACGATCATTGAACATTGTTGTCAATAATGATTCCGTCCTGCATGCGCAGGATGCGGTCGGCCTCGCCAGCCAGAGTCTCGTCGTGGGTGACGATGACGAAGGTCTGCTTCATCTCGTCGCGAAGTTGGAAGAACAGCCTGTGCAGTTCTTGCTTGTTGGCGGTGTCCAGGCTTCCGCTGGGCTCGTCGGCGAGGATGACCTTGGGCCGGTTGATGAGCGCCCTTGCCACGGCCACGCGTTGGCGCTCGCCTCCCGAGAGTTGTGCGGGTTTGTGCTCCAGGCGGTTGGTGAGGTGGAGGTAGTCGAGGAGCTCCTTGGCGCGCTGGTAAGCCACGTCGCGCTTCTCGCCACCGATGAGGGCGGGAATGGCGACGTTCTCCAAGGTGGTGAACTCGGGCAGCAACTGGTGGAACTGGAAGACAAAGCCAATGTTCCGGTTGCGGAATTGTGCCAGTTCGCGACCGCGCAAGCGAAGCACGTCGACACCGTCGTAGATGACCGTGCCGTCATCGGGGCGGTCGAGGGTGCCAATGATTTGAAGCAGGGTGGTCTTGCCGGCACCGCTAGGGCCGACGATGGTGACCACCTCGGCTTCGCCGATGGTCACGTCCACGCCCCGCAGCACCTCGAGGTCGCCGTAACGCTTGATGATATGTTTGGCTTCGATCATTTTATTCAATGCACAATTACCCTGTGTTTATGGGTTCTTGCAAAAGAACTTGCAAAGTTAGTGTTTTTTTGTCACATGGGCAAGTGTGAGGGTGGGGGTTGCTCTAATTTGGTGCGAAATGTGGCAAAAAATTAGGAATTGTCCAAAAAGTTTTATATCTTTGCGGTGTTGGAAAATGCAGGGCATGCTCCCTGACACAATATTAACCTGGTGCCGTCAGCGGCGCCATAATACCCTAATGATATGAGAGGACAAATGAAGTTTGGCCTGAACATCCCCACCCGACTGCAGTTCGGTGGTGGGGAGCTGAAGAACCTGGCCACGATGCCCTTGCCGGGCAAGAAAGCCTTAATTGTTATTTCGGCAGGCAGCTCGATGAAGCGTTTCGGCTACCTGTCGACCCTAGAGGACCAACTTGACAAGGCCGGCATCGGTCATGTCACTTTTGACAAGATATTACCCAATCCCATCAAGTCGCACGTGATGGAAGGCGCCGAGGTGTGCCGGACTCACGCATGCGACTTTGTCATTGGCCTGGGTGGCGGCAGCTCGATTGACACAGCGAAGGCTATCGCTGTCACCGTGGCGATGGGCGGAGATTTCTGGGACTATGTGAGTGGTGGCACTGGCGGCGGCAAACCCATCGAGCGCGCGCTGCCCATCGTCGCCATCCCGACGACCGCTGGCACAGGCACCGAAGTGGACCCGTGGAGCGTGATTACCCATGAAGAGACACAAGAGAAGATTGGCTGGGGCTCGCCGCACGTGTTCCCTACGTTGGCGGTAGTCGACCCCGACTTGATGATGAGTGTTCCGCCGCGGCTGACGGCATACCAAGGCTTTGACGCGTTCTTCCATGCCGCAGAGGGCTATATCAGCAAAGCACACACACCCATCAGCGACCTGTATGCGCTGGAGTCTATCCGCATCCTTTATAAGTACCTGCCTGTCGCCGTCGCCGACCCGAAGAACCGTTGGGCGCGCATCAAAGTGGCGTGGGCGAGCACCCTGGCGGGCATGGTGGAGAGCACCAGTTGCTGCACGGGCGAACATGCGTTGGAGCACGCGATGAGCGCGTTCTTTCCACGACTGCCGCACGGCGCCGGACTGATTGCCATCAGCCAGGCCTATTTCAAGACCTTCAAGAACGACATGATGAAGCGCTACATGAAGATGGCGGAGAAGATGACGCAGCAGAAGGCAGCGCGACCGAGCGACTTCCTCGATGCATTGGCGGTGATGCAGCGCAAGTGTGGCGTGAACGACATCCGCCTGAGCGAATACGGCATTACGATGGCGGACTTTGAGCGCATGGTGGACAACGCGTGTGCGACGGGCCAAGGGATGCTTGACCTCGACCCGCGCTTCCTTAACCGCGAGGAGCTCATCGACATCTATGTGCAGAGCTATAAGTAGACCGCTACGCTGGTAGAGCGCTTCACTGGTAGACCGCTTCGCTGGTAGAGCGCTACGCTGGTAGAACGCCTGCGGCTGGCAGTTTTTGTAAAGAATTATCCCTCACGTCCCACTCCTCTCCTCACCTCTCTCAGGAAAGGGAGTGGGATTGCGCTTGTATTTTGGGTCTGAGGTGAAATGAGGCTAATATTATGTATTCTGCATTAATGAAATGAGCCTTTGGGCAGCGGCTTGGCAAGATAGTGTGGGACGGATGTTTCGGCAGCGCTGGGCATAGCCTTGGTCCTGTGCTACAGTTAACAGGTCATTGGCATCCCAATCATCGCGAACGATGCCCAGTGCGTGTTGTTGAACAAAGTAGGCGGTATTGGGTACAGTGTTCATGACTATTGGTGTACCAGCAGCGATGGACTCGGTAACACTGACCATGTTCAGGTCTTGATTCGTCGCTACTAGCGAAGCAACCGACTGGGAAAGATGTTTGCCCAAATTGGCATGATCCAACTGCCCCAAGAAAATGACGCAGTCGTTAATGCCCAAACGAGCAACCTGTTGGCGCAGGGCGTCCTCCAAAGGTCCTTGCCCGGCGATGAGCAGGGTGTAGTTCTGGGCCTGCGGCAGTTTGCAGAACTGTGCAAAGCGGTCTATGATTGTGTCCATCCCTTTACGCTCAATCAGTTGACCAATGGCTATGAACTGGCGCCGCTTTTCTATACCCTCTGGCAACCAACTAAGGTCGATACCATGGTCCACCACGGTGTCGACCGTTTGCTTGAGATAAGGTTTGATGAAGTCATGTGCACGCTGTGAGCGTGGCACGACCACAGGCACACGTTTAAATGCCCAATGTGCCACACAGCTGTGCCAAAAACGTGACGGCAGTCGATGCCACTTGCGCTGATGGACTGAGAGTTCCTGCCAGATAAGTGTCTTCTCTGGAGCAACAAGTGCGGCGAAGAGCGAAGTGAAGGCAAAGACCTCGCTGGTGAGAATCATGTCAAACTCCTGGGTGTGGTGCTTGAGGTAACTGCGGAGTCCCCATGGGCAAGGCAGCGGCGAAGGTAACAACCAACGTAACGTATCACGGAACCACAGCACATTGAAGTCATACTGCTCGTCAGTGGTGGGACGATAGTCATCTACCGCCGCTAGTGTGACCTCGTGCCCCAAGTGGCGAAACCCCATGCACATCGCGTGAATCATCGTGTCCTTAATGGTCGAGACACGGTGCACCTGTGATCCTTCGCAGGTGTAGAGGATGGGGTTGATGACCAAAATTCTCATGCAGCAGCAGATTTTTTTGCAAATGTAACACTTTTTTTCGTACCTTTGAAAGCTCAAAACATGAAAAGATGGAAAAACCCGTCGTATCGGTCATTATCCCCATATTTAACTCACTATCGAAGCTGCCGCGCTGCATCGACAGTGTGTTGGCACAGTCGTTTGACGGTCTGGAGGTGGTGCTGGTAGATGACGGTTCGCCCGACGGCGCTGGTGCGCTATGCGAGGACTATGCCGCACGCTATGATTGTGTGTCGGTTGTGCACCAGTCGAATGCTGGTCTTGCCGAGGCGCGTCGTGCCGGGCTTCGTGCCGCGCGGGGCGAATTTGTCGTGCATGTGGATAGTGATGACACGTTGCCAGCGGGTGCCCTTTCCACGCTCTATCGCCATATCACTGCCAATCAATTGGACATTGCCTATGGCTGCTACGACCGCATTGTCGAGGGTAGCCAGCGCACCATCAACCATGTGATGACTGGCGTCTTTACAGGTGATGATTTTTTGCGGCACTTGCTGGACCCTCGCTGCATTTGTGCCTTGTGGGGTAGTATCAGCCGGCGCGAGCTGTGGAGCGATGACTTCTTCCCGCCGAGCGACTTGCGGTTGCCCAGCGAGGACACATTCATGCTTATCCACCTCACGGCGCACCTGGAGCGTGTGGGATTGTTCAATGATGTGGTGTATAACTACTACTATAACCCCTCTTCATTGTCGATAGCAGGGCCATTGCACCGCCAAGAGTTGTGGCGGAAATACTTCAGTTTGATTCGTGAGAATTTGCGTGGTCGCGGTGTGCTGGACCAGCATGAACCCGCCTTGCGTGGCATGGAGATTGACCGTCTAGGGTTCATGTGCGACAGCATTGACCGCACGGATGACTGGTACAAGCAGGTGCTCTCCTACCCTACCGCCGGCTTCCGCACCAAGACGCGCGTGCTGCATTTGCTGCTTCGCTGGCCTCGCTTGCTGCGCTGGTGCGTCGCCACCAACCGCCGTTTTAAGCAGTTCATAATGCATAATTCATAATTACTGCGCTTTGCGATTCAATTTAGTTGTGGAGGTAAAGGCCGAAAAGCCTATATCATTTTTGATATTTATCTATTGACCTCCTAACTATCAAAAAAAAGCACTATCTTTGCACAACATAAAAAGAGCCAACATGTTTGAACAGGAAATCGAGCGATATGAACAGGTAAGGGCTGAGTATCAAAAGCGCATTGTGCAACGCATGGATCCCAATGACTATATGTCTTGGCACGAAGTGCTGTTCTCTTGCCATTCCTGCGCCATCGAGGGCAACTCATTCACCCTTGATGACACTCGCATTTTGCAAGAACAGGGTCTTGCAATGGTTCCCAATGGCCATTCTCTGCTTGAATGCACCGAGATGGCTGACCACTTCCGTGCATTCCGTTATGTCACTACACACCTTGATGTCCCATTTGACGAAGCATTGCTGCGCGAGACCAACCGGCTGGTGACTGAAAACACCCTCGCCTTTCGTGTTCCCGGAGCTATTGCCGGCGAATACACCACCCAAGACATGGCGGCTGGCGACACGGTATTTGGCGACCATAAGAAACTGATTGCCCGCGTGCCACACCTCATGTCATCCACAGCGCAAGCTATGGAACAAGGCATTCATCCAATGATTGTTGCGGCGCGTTTTCATGGCTTTTTTGAATATCTGCATCCCTTCCGTGACGGCAATGGCCGCACGGGACGCTTGCTTTCCAACTGGATTCTTTTGCGCGCTGGCCACCCCTTGGTCATCATCGATGTGAAGGACCGCTCAGCATATATTAAAGCCCTGCGCCAAATACACAGCGAGGGTACTGACGAATTCCTCATTTCATTCTTCTTCGATGTTTCCATCGGCAGGATGAGCGACGAACTCGAACAGAAAAAGAAAAACACAAACTTGCGGTCGTTCTTGTTCTGAGATTTTAAGTTTTTACAGCATGGGGAAGAGGCCGTAGAGCATGGTGTCGATGCGGTCGGTTATCTGGGCGAAGTGCTCAGGGTTCTCGCCGAACTTGCAGTTGTCACCATCGATGACCAAGAGCGGTCCCTGATAGTCGGCAATCCACTTCTCATAGCGTTGTTCAAGTCCCTGCAGGTAGTCGAGCCTCATGGTCTGCTCGTAGTCACGTCCGCGCTTCTGGATTTGTGCCACCAGCGTGGGTATGCTCGCGCGGATGTAAATCATCAGGTCAGGGAGTTTGACAAGCGACATCATCAGGTCGAAGAGGTCCTTGTAGTTGTCAAAGTCTCGGTCGCTCATCTTTCCCTGGTCGTGCAGGTTTGGCGCAAAGATGCATGCATCTTCAAAGATGGTGCGGTCTTGGATGATGTACTCGTCGCTCTTCGAGATTTCAACGACTTCCTTGAAGCGCCGGTTCAGGAAGTAAATCTGCAGATTGAACGACCAACGCTCCATGTCGGCGTAGAAGTCGGCAAGATAAGGGTTGTCGGCGACCGACTCGTAACGCGGTTTCCACCCGTAGCGATTGGCGAGCATGCGGGTGAGTGTGGTCTTGCCACATCCGATATTTCCAGCAACAGCGATATGCATCTTTGTTTTTAATTGAAAATTGAGAATTGAGAATTGAGAATTGAGAATTGGGAGACCTCCCAAGGGCTTAAGGAGGTAGGGGGTTAGGTGTCGGGAAAGAGTCCGTAGAGGAGGCGGTCGATTCGGTCGGTGACTTGGGTGAGGTCTTCGGGACGGTTCTCGAAGTCCAGGTTGTCCTTTTCGACAATCATCACGCGGCCTTTGTACTGGCGTGTGATGAAGTCCTCATATCGGTTGTTTAGGTTCTCGAGATACTCGAGCTGCATGGTCTGTTCGTAGTCGCGTCCACGCTTCTGGATGTTCCCCACCAAGTGCGCCACCGACGCCCGCAAGTAGATCATCAGGTCGGGGAGTTTGGCAACCGTCAGCATCTGCTCAAACAGTTCCATGTAGGTGTTGTAATCGCGGTCACTGAGATTGCCCATCGCCTTGTTGTTAGCCATGAAGACATAGACCCCCTCGAAGATGGAGCGGTCCTGGATGATGGTTTCCTGTGACTGCGAGATGGCGAGCAAGTCCTTGAAGCGCTCTTTGAGGAAGAACACCTCGAGGTTGAACGACCAGCGGTGGATGTCACGGTAGTAGTCCTCGAGATAGGGATTATGCTCGACGGTCTCGTATCGCGGCGTCCATCCGTAGTGCTTGGCAAGCAACCTGGTGAGTGTTGACTTGCCGCTGCCAATATTTCCAGCTATAGCGATGTGCATTGTTTCAGTTTCGAGACTACAAAGATAGGGAAAAGTTTTCAGTTATCAGTTGTCAGTTGTCAGTTTTTTTGGAAAAAACCGCCTGGCAGGTTTTCTGCCAGGCGGATATTATGCATCATGCATTATGCATTAGCGAATCACCTTGGTGACTTTCTGTGAGCCGTCATCGTAGGTGGTTACCACAATGTTGACACCCTCGAACGGACGTGTGCTCATCTGTCCTGCGGGATTGACATATTTCACCGCCTTAACTGTCTTGTTAACATCGACACCGTTGACGCTCGTCAAGTCCTTCTTCATGATGTACAATGCCTTTCGTGCCGGTGTGGTGGTCTGGTTGTCCTCGGTAGGAATCGAGAAGACGCCCATCTTGTTGCCAGTAGCCACCAAGTTTCCGGCATAGTCGAAGTTCATCTGATATACAGCGTTACCTATATATGCTGATGACTTGAACGAGTACTTCGGAGTCAAGACAGGGGTGTAGCCGTCCATCTCCAGATCGAAGAACTGGAAGTAACCCGAGCCATCGTTGATGACCAGTACGCTGTTGTCAAGGTTCACGGCGAATCCTGCACGGTCGGAGCCGTTAAGGAATTCGGGGAATTCGTTCTTACCCGAGTTGAAGGTGACATTGCCTTCAGGATCGACGAACATCAGCGATGGTACACCGCCAGCGTTGTTGCCTGCACTTCGGTACTGCGACACCCAGCAACTGCCATCAGGATAACCCCAGACGTTGCCGTTGGTGTTGAGCTGCCAGGGACCGACCGCATAGTTCGCATTCGGAGCCTGGTTCCAGTAAGCGGCGATGGTGCCATCATCGTTACCAATGTTGTAGACACTGATATTGTTACCCGTGCCATCGATCAACAAATCTTCATTGTAAACGAACAACTTGGTTTCAGCACCCGTGCCTGCGACGAAGACGCCCGGTGACGAACCTGCCACAGCCTCGCCGTCGGCATTGGTCAAAAGACCATCACCATTGCGGTCGAGCAATGAACCATCCTCGTTGGCGAAGAATGGATAGAGCACTTGCTCGCTTCCTGCAGGATCATAGACGAACAAGCCTGAAGTCGGGTCTCCCCAATCGGGCACATACACCTTACCCTCAGCGTCGATACCCAGACGGTAGTTGCTGCGGAATGCCAACCCATCGGTACGAGTTCCAATCACCTGGTCGTTGACACGGGCAAACTCAGGATTGTAAATCCACAATCCGTTGCCAGGATCATTATTGGCGATACGGTTGCCTACATAGATGCGTCCGAAGAAGTCGCTCTCGGTGCTGTTGTCAACGGTGTTGAACACCTGTCCCGAGTAAGTTACATCGGGCGTATTGATCAGGGCGATGGTTGGGATGTTATTGCCCACCAGGTTCACTGCCCAGTCGATAACGGTGTTGTCCTCGCCCGGAATCTGGTCCTTAGTCAGGGTGACGGTGTTCAATCCCTCGACGACATCGGTCAGCGGGTACTCGCCCAGCACCTCTCCTGTCTCGCGGTCGGTGAAGATAATCTTGCCACTGACAGCGTCGCTATTGGCGATGAAGGTGAAGATGTACTCGTCGCCAGCCTCCTCCTTGTCCAGATCGTATGCATAGATGCCCTTGACGACTGGCTGGTCAACGCCCTCGGTTGTGAAGAAGTTGATGCCGTTGGCACCGACGAGTGTCGCATCGATGTCTTCGCCATGAACGATAGCCGTGGCGATGTGCTCGGTAAGGCCATTCAAAACAGGATCGTGGTGGGTAGCCTTGCGTGGCATGCCCGAGGCCTCGACGAGGTCGGTGTTCACCGTCTTGATGAGCTTAGCCTGGTCAAGACCATCAGTGATATCCAGAATCTTGATACCCTTGACCGTTCCATCCTCGGCATACGGAGTGACGAGCAAGCTGTGGCCAGCATACTTGAAGCACTGGAATCCCACGCCCGTAGCGCCAAACTCGTCGCTCAGCGCCTTGATCTCAGTAGGCGTTCCAGTAATGGCAATCGGCGCCACAAACTCGTTGATTGTACCCATGCCGCCCAGGATAACCTTGTCGTCACCATTGGGCGAAACCGCTATGTGGAGCTCCTCGCCATAGGCCTCTTGTTTTCCGACAAATCCGCCAGAATACAGATTGTCATGGAACACCGATGTCTGCTGGCCATCCACCATGTTGATGTGCACCAGGCGGATGTTCAGGGTCGATCCAGTGGTCATTGCCGTGATGAGGATTTCGCATTCTCCAGTCGAAGAGCCGTTCACCAAGATTCCGTGACCCACATTGGCATTGTAGTAGTTACCCGAATTGGTCGTAGATGCAAACAGTGCCGGTGCTTCATCGAAATCATTCCAGATGTACACACGGGCCGTGCCACGGGTGTAGCCATCGGCCACGTTGTCGGCACCATACTGGTTCTCGGTGAGCGACACGCCCACCAGCTTGTTGTCGGCCGTGCGGTTGATGGCGTTCAGCGGGCTGAAGAAGCCTGGGCTGTCCTCGGTGTAGATGCCCTCGGTGCTGAGTTCCTTCACCAGTTCCTTGGTGCTCGTCTTGATGAGATAGAGGTGCGGCACCTTGCCCTCGTTGGTGAGCACGATGGTCGAGTCGCCAATTTGTACGGCATCCTTGATGTTACCTGCAAAGTCGAACGCCTGTGCCGACTGCTCAAACACATACTCGCTTGCGACCTTCAGGTAACCTGGCTGTGCAGGATCGGGATAGTTCTCATAGACCACTGTGGGCGGGACATAATTCTCATTCTCAAGGAAGAGCAACGGATAGGTTGTTGCGTTGGCAGTCACCGTCACCGGTACTTTGTACTCGTCAAACAAAGGTTTGTATCCCTCGAGTGTTGCGTCGAGCGTATATTCGCCCGGTTCGAGGTTATCGAAGAAGAACACCCCGTTGTAGTTGTTGTCAACCGTGTAGGAAGCCACCTCAGTGCCATTCTTCAGCAGTTTCACCGTAGCGCCATTCAGCGGCAGCCATTGGTCATTGGTTCCTGGTGAATAATTGAACAGACTGTTTACAATCTTCTCATTCAGGTCCTTTATCGTGCCCATGATGTAGCCCGTGCTCTCGGGCGTGAGGTTGAAGTAGTCACACACGCCTCGAGCGATGCGCACGCCTTCCTGATGGCAGTAGTCCATGTTCAGTGCGCGGTGACGGGCGGGCTGATAGGTATGGAAGTACCCCTCAATGAGGAAGCCCGGGGCACCATGCTTGAGCACGCCCAGATAGCCTGCGTAGGCGTTACCCGTGTTCGGGTCGACTCGTGTCGAATAGCTTCCGTAGAAATTGATATCTCCACGCAAGTTCTTCTGTGTGAGGCTATAATAGCTCTGCGGGTCAATCTCGCTCATATAGTGAGGTCCCCAGTTCGCATCACACATTTCCCAGCTGCCATCCACGGCATCTCCATCATATCCCGCAGGTCCCGTTTGGCCCTTGTCATAGCCACGATAGAGGTAAAGCGGATAGTTGGTGGTGGCGCCATCGGTATG
>JAFZAK010000148.1 GCA_017557285.1 Muribaculaceae bacterium | reverse complement strand
GGGACCTGATAGCGCAACACCTGGATGTCGGCAAAGCGGTCCACATTGTAGTCAAAATTGCTATTCTGTGCCATAGCAGTTGTTGATAACGCCACCAATACAGCGGCAACAATCGTTTTACGCATAAATGATATGATTTAGTTTTAAGTTATTCCACATAAAGCACCAGGCCCTTGAGGTACTCGCCCTCGGGGTGATAGATGTTGATGGGATGGTCGGCAGGTTGTGAGAGTTGGTGCAGGATGCGCACACGGCGACGCGACTGGGCCGCGGCACTAAACACTGCCAGACGGAACTGCTCCTTGTTCACAGCCTGCGAGCACGAGAAGGTGAATAGAATGCCGCCCGGCGCAATCTTCTCAAATGCCTTGGCATTGAGTTTGCGGTAGCCAATCAACGCATTGCGTAACGCACTCTTGTGCTTGGCGAATGCCGGCGGGTCCAGAATAATCAAGTCATAAGCATCCTGAGCCATATTGTCCAGGAACTTGAAGGCGTCCTCGGCGAATGCCTCGTGGCGCGGGTCATCTGGGAAGTTGAGCCGGACATTCTCATTGGTCAGGCTGATTGCCTTTGCGCTGCTGTCTACCGAGTGTACCAACTGTGCTCCACCACGCATGGCGTAGAACGAGAATCCACCGGTATAACAGAACATGTTCAGCACTTTTCTGTCCTTCGAGTATTGCTCGAGGAGTCGGCGGTTTTCTCGCTGATCCACAAAGAATCCCGTCTTTTGTCCCTTCAGCCAGTCAACATGAAACTTCAGCCCATTCTCCATCGCCACATCGGTGTCATAACTGCCGATGATATAGTCGTTCTGTGGGTCGAGGTGGGCCTTGTAGGGCAGGGTGGTCTCGCTCTTGTAGTAGACGTTGCGCACTAGGTTGTCAGGCAAGTGCGTCAGGGCTTGGGCAATCAGGTCACGGCTGAAGTGCATGCCAGGGGAGTGAGCTTGCATCACGGCGGTGTTGCCATAGATGTCAATAACCAAACCTGGCAAGAAATCGCCCTCGCCATGCACCAGACGGAAGGCGTTGTTGTCGTCACGCATCAGACCTAACGATTGCCGCACACGCAAAGCATCGCGCAAACGCTGCTCGAAAAAAGCGCAGTCGATGGCAGTGTCGTCAAATGTCAGCATACGCACCGCGATACTGCCAATCTGGTAATGACCGTTGCCGATGAGCGTGCCGTTGTGCGAGAATACGGTCACCAGGTCGCCTTCCTCGATGGTGTCGTCTCCATGGGAAATAGCCCCGCTGAACACCCAAGGGTGGAACCGCTGCAGCGACTCCTCCTTGCCTTTTTTAAGTATAATTTTTTTGTACATCTTACTTAATCAGGAAGCGGTAAACGTCATTCATGTTGGCATATAGCAACAGGAGTATCAGCAAGGCCAAGCCAATGTTCAAGGCGATGTTCATCACCTTTTCGCTGGGTTTCCAACCAGTAATCATCTCGATGAGCAGGAACAGCACATAACCACCATCCAGAATGGGGATGGGCAAGATGTTCATCACCGCCAGAATCACCGCCAAGAATGCCGTGATGTTCCAGAAGTCCAGCCAGTTCCACTTATCGGGGAAGATGCTGCCAATGGCACCGAAGCCACCCAACGACTTGGCGCCCTCGGGGGTAGCCACCATCTTCAAGCTCTGAACATAGGTCGACAACTTCTCCCAACCCATCTGGATGCCGCGGGGCACCGACTGGAAGATGTTGTAGTGTTTCATCGTGGTCTTGAAGATCTTGGTGGGGTCAGTGAGCTGGATGCCCAGTTTACCGTCGCCGTCAACCTCGGCTTGCGTCTGCAAAGTCTTGCCATCGCGCATATAGGTAATGGTCGCCGTTGTACCTTTGTGTTTAAGCAGGGCAGGGGTGAGTTCGGTGTAGCTGGGGGTAGTGTCGCTGTTCACTGCCAGGATGCGGTCGCCTTGGCGCAGACCAGCCTTCTCGGCGCCCATGTTGCTTTGGGTCTGTGAGATGACCACGGGCAAACGAAGTGCCATCAGTTGGTTGCCGGCCTCGGCCTCCTTGTTCAGTTCAAAGATGAACTTGTCGGGCAAGGTGATGTTCACGGTGTCGCCACCACGCAGCACCTGAATCTGATGTGCCATAGAAATCTTGGTCAACTGCTCGCCACAATAATAGGTCAGTGGCTCGCCGTCGGCAGCCAGCAAGATGTCGCCATCTTGGAGTCCCACCTTGTGGTAGGTCTCGCAATAGTTCATACCCTCGGTGGCGTCGCTGAAGTTGATAAGTAACTCACCGTATGCCCACACGATGCCGGCATAGATGACGATGGCCATCAAGAAGTTGAACAGCACACCGCCAATCATCACCAGCAGGCGCTGCCAAGCAGGGCGCGAGCGGAATTCCCACGGTTCGGCCTTCTCGCTCAACTGGTCGGCACAGGTGGTCTCGTCGACCATGCCGGCAATGGAGCAGTAGCCACCCAAGGGAATCCAGCCGATGCCGAAGACCGTGTCACGCCATGAAGCCTTCTCGCTAAGATTATCTTGCGTCTCGTTTCTCGCTTCTTGCTTCTTGCTTCTTGCTTCTCGTTTCTCGCTTCTCGCATCTTGCTTCTCCTCTTCTTTCTCTTCTTCCTCAGGGTCAGCAGGGTTGCGCTTGAACAAGTCGAGCTGATGGTTCTTCGGATCCCAGCGAAGGATAGAGAACTTGGGGTTGAAGAACATATAGAACTTGTTGACGCGCATACCAAATAGGCGAGCGAATGAGTAGTGCCCAAACTCATGGACAATAACTAAGAGGCTCAGCGACAAAATCATCTCCAGGGCTTTGACCCAGAACGTCGCTGAACCGAACATTTCAATCAGGTTGTTGATAAAATTCATTATGATAAGTTGTCAGTTTTCAGTTATTAGAACTAAATAAGCGACATAGCATAGGCTCTCGCCTCGTTGTTGCATGCCACATAGTCGTCATAAGTAGGATTCATCACATTGGGAAGCCGCCCCATGGTCTCCTCGATGATGCGGTGAATATCGTTAAACCCGATGGCATCGCGCAAGAAAGCAGCCACGGCAATCTCGTTGGCAGCGTTCATCGCACAAGGCATGGTGCCACCAGCGCGGGTAGCGCGATAGGCGGTGTCAAGCAAGGGGAATTTCTTCAGATCAGGTTTCTCGAAGGTGAGATTGGCATAATCGCTCAGACTCATCTTGTAGTCGGGGGTGCTCAGGCGATTTCCTGGCAAGCCCAGTGCATAGCGGATGGGCAGATGCATATCGGGCAGGCCCAATTGAGCCTTGACCGAACCGTCACAAAACTCTACCATCGAGTGTACGATGCTCTGCGGGTGCACGACAATCTCAATGCGGTCCTCGCTGACGCCGTAGAGCCACTTGGCCTCGATCATCTCGAATCCCTTGTTCATCATCGTGGCGCTGTCGATGGTGATTTTTGCCCCCATCGACCAGTTGGGATGCTTCAGTGCGTCGCTGGCGCGCTTGCCCGCTAGCTCTTCGATAGGCGTGGTGCGGAACGGACCGCCCGAGGCTGTGAGAATGAGTTTCTCGATATCCTCGTGGCGTTCCCCAATCAGGCATTGGTAGAAGGCGCCATGCTCACTGTCCACAGGATAAAGCACGGTTTCCGAGTCCTGGAGCAAACGGTTGATGAGTTCACCCGCCACGACCAGTGTCTCTTTGTTCGCCAAGGCAATGCGTTTGCCGGCACCGATAGCGGCGATGGTCGGCTCTAGACCACTGTAGCCCACCATGGCGGTAACCACGGTGTCGACCTCGGGGACGGTCACTGCCTCGGAGATGGCTGCCGCGCCGCTCTGCACCTCGATGGGCAGGTCGGCCAACGCGTCACGCACGGTGGCATAAAGTGTCGGCTCACCGATGATGACCCGCTGCGGCACGAAGCGCCGTGCCTGTTCAATCAGCAGGTCGCTACTGGTGTTTGCCACCAGCAGATGTGCCTTGAAGCGCTGCGGATACTCGGCAATGATGTCCAGCGTCTGGCGACCGATAGAACCCGTGCTGCCCAGGATGGCTATGTTGCGAATGTCTCTTTCCATGCTTTTTTCGTTATAATCGGGCAAAATTACACATTTCTCCCCAATTTTTCATCATTTGCGCCACATTCTTATGTTATTTTCACAAATCTAAATTCACGCGCCAAATCTCTAAACATTAAACTTTGTGAAATTGCGAGAATTGTTTCGCTGTGTCAGAAAAAATGAGTAATTTCGTTGCTTGTAAATTATTGATACGAACCATTTAGATATTTAGACAATGAAAGAGAAGATCAAAGAGCTTTTTAAAGCACGCTTTGGCACCGAGGGAGCCATTTACGCCTCGGCAGGCCGCATCAATCTTATCGGCGAACACACCGATTACAATGGTGGATTTGTTTTTCCTGGCGCCATTGATAAATGCATCATGGCCGAAATCAACATCAACGGAACTGACCTCGTGCGCGCCTATAGCGCAGACTTGGATGACTACTGCGAGTTCGGCTTGCGCGAAGAGGACGTGCCCGACAAGCAGTGGGCACGCTACATCTTTGGCGTGTGTCGTGAGATCATCAAGCGCGGCTTTACAGTCAAGGGCTTTGACACCGTCTTTGCAGGCAATGTGCCCTTGGGCGCCGGTCTGTCGTCAAGTGCCGCACTCGAGTCGTGCTTCGCATTTGCGTTGAACGACCTGTTTAATGACAACAAGATTGACAAGTTCGAGCTGGCACTCATCGGCCAGTCAACCGAGCACAACTACTGTGGCGTGAACTGTGGCATCATGGACCAGTTCGCATCGGTCTTCGGCAAGAAGGACTGCCTGATGCGCCTGGACTGCCGCTCGCTCGAGCATAAATACTATCCGTTCAAGGCCGATGGCTACAAACTGGTATTGCTCGACTCTAAGGTGAAGCACGAATTGGTCGACTCACCTTACAACAAACGTCGCGCATCGTGCGAACATGTCGCCAAGACCCTGGGCGTGGAGACCCTGCGTGATGCCGACATGGAGATGCTTGAAGTAGCTAAAGACAAAATCAATGAGGAGGACTTCATGCGCGCCTACTATGTCATCGGTGAAAAGCAGCGCGTGCTCGACGTGTGCGACGCTTTGGAGTGCGGCGATTTTGAGACCGTGGGACGTTGCATGTATGAGACCCACCATGGCCTCTCGAAGGACTATGAGGTAAGTTGCGAGGAGCTTGATTTTCTGAACAATATTGCCCGCGAGTGCGGCGTGACTGGTTCGCGCATCATGGGCGGAGGCTTCGGCGGATGCACCATCAACCTTGTGAAGGATGAGTTGTACGATGACTTCATCGCCACCGCCAAGGCCAAGTTTAACGAGAAATATGGACATGAACCCGTCGTCTATCCAGTCATTATTAGCGACGGTGCACACAAGTGTGAGTAATGAAAGCGTTTATAGAAACTATCGATTCGCCTAAAGGCGAGATCACCATCTACCGCCTTGTCAACCAGTCGGGAGCAAGTGTGACGCTCTCGACGGTGGGCGCGGGTATCGTAGGCATTGAGGTGCCTGACAGCGAGGGCAACCTGGCCGATGTGGTGCTGGGCTACAAGGATGTAAAGGACTACTTCTATGACGGTCCTTGCGCCGGCAAAGTACCAGGCCGCTATGCCAACCGCATCGCCCGCGGACACCTTGTGGTCGACGGCAAAACCTATCAACTGAATATCAACAATGGTCCTAACGCGCTGCATGGCGGCCCCGAGGGTTTCCAGAACCAGATTTGGGACTGCGAGATGATTGGGAGCGACACCGTGGTGTTCTCACTCTTCAGCCCCGACGGCGATGAGCATTATCCTGGCAACCTCACGGCTCGCGTAGCGTATACCTGGACCGAGGACAACATCCTCAAGATTGAGCTTAGTGCCGATACCGACGCGCCCACCGTGGTCAACCTGACCAATCATACCTACTTTAACCTGGGTGGTGAGGACAGTGGTTCGATGCTTGACCACGAACTGCAGCTGCGTTGTGAGCGCTACTTGCCCACCGACGACACACTCATCCCCACGGGCGAGATGGCACCCGTTGCTGGCACACCCATGGACTTCACCCAACTGAAGCCTATCGGGCAAGACATCAAGCAGGACTTCCCCGCGCTGAACTATGGCAAGGGATATGACAACTGCTGGATCATCGATGATGACAGCGTCACAGCCGACGGGCTGAAGGTCGCAGCCACACTCATCGACCGCAAGAGCGGACGCAAACTTGATGTGCTCACCGACCAACCAGCCGCGCAAGTCTATACTGGCAACTGGCTGGCAGGGTCGCCTGTGAGTAAGAGTGGGCGCAGCTACAACGACTATGACGGCGTGGCAATCGAGTGCCAGGGTCTGCCCGACGCACCCAACCAGCCCGACTTCCCATCGCAGCTGCTCACACCCGATGGCGACTACAACCGCGTCATCTTCTTCGCCTTCTCCACCCTATAAAGAGATGTTTTTTGGGCGATGTTTCCGCTATCGCCAATATATTCTTAATTTTTAATTCTTAATTCAAAATTGAAACCTACATTATTCGTACTGGCCGCTGGCATGGGTAGCCGTTATGGCGGTCTGAAGCAATTGGATGGCCTGGGACCTCACGGCGAGACCATCATGGACTATTCTATCTACGATGCCATCCAAGCCGGCTTCGGCAAGGTGGTGTTTGTCATCCGCAAAGACTTTGAGCAGGACTTCCGCGAGAAGATTCTCTCAAAATACGAGGGTCACATTCCCGTCGAGGTGGTCTTCCAGTCGGTCAATGACTTGCCCGAGGGCTTCACCTGTCCGCCCGAGCGCGTCAAGCCATGGGGCACCAACCACGCATTGCTCATGGGCAAGGACGTGATACACGAGCCCTTCGCCATCATCAACAGTGACGACTACTATGGCCGTAACAGCTTTGAGGTCATGGCTGAGGAACTATCCAACCTGCCCGAGGACAGCAAGAACTGTTACAGCATGGTGGGCTTTAAGGTGGGCAATACCATGAGTGAGAGCGGGACTGTGTCGCGTGGCGTGTGCTGCACTGAGGATGGATTCCTCACTGGCGTGGTCGAGCGCACGAGCATTGGCTATGACGAGAACCACGACATCACCTTCACCGACGAGAACGACAAGGTGCAACACCTGGCTTTTGACACCCCCGTGTCGATGAACTTCTGGGGCTTCACACCCGACTATTTCGCCTATAGCGAGGAGTTCTTTGTCGACTTCCTGAAGGAAAACATCGACAAACCCAAGTCGGAGTTCTTTATCCCCACCGTGGTCAACAAGTTGGTCGAGGACCGAACCGCCTGTGTCAAGGTACTCACAACCGAGAGCAAATGGTTTGGCGTTACCTATAGCGCCGATCGCCAGGGCGTGGTCGACAAGTTCGCCTCGCTCCATGCCGACGGCACCTATCCCGAGAGCTTGTTCGGGTAAAAGGTTTCTAAAAAGAGGCGGGTCGCAACCATGGTTGTGGCCCGCATTGTTTATGTCATGTCAAGTAGTGCGAAACGCAGTTTCGTAGATCAGCTAACGCCGCTCGACCATGATGATGCCCGCTAGCACCAGTGCACATCCTAGCAGTCCTATGGCCCCGATGGTTTCTCCATAGATGCACCATGCCGCCGCCACCGAGATGACCGGACTCAAGTACAAATAGTTGGCGGTTAGGATGGCTCCCAAGCGCACAGTAACCTCGCCCCACACAAAGAAAGCGAGCATCGAGCACACCAGCGACAGGAACAAAAAATTGCCGATGACGACGGGTTCGGTAAGCGTTGAAAGATGGAGTGGTCCTTGCCAAAGCATAGTGGGCAAGGCGAACAAGACGCCATAGAAG
Source organism: Muribaculaceae bacterium (assembly GCA_017557285.1). GTDB lineage: Bacteria > Bacteroidota > Bacteroidia > Bacteroidales > Muribaculaceae > Sodaliphilus. The sequence continues at coordinate 31,858 of JAFZAK010000148.1, read as the reverse complement.
AAAGTCTTGCGCGTGATATCCAAGATACTGCAACGCTGATTCAGCCGTTTGAGAATGATGGAATAGATGGACCATGAGGCTGCGGCAAGAATGGCCAACAGGTCACCCAGCAGCCCGTCGCCCCACACAAAGCCCCCATAGAACGTGAGCAATGCCACGCCGACAAAGGCCACGATAGAACCCACCAACTTCACCCAAGTGAACCGCTCCTCTTTCAAGAAAAGTGCAGCCAGTAGGGTGGTAAACAGCGAGTTGAGTGATACCAGGATGGCGACATCGGTCACTAGGGTCAACTTCAGCGCCGTGTTCTCAAAAATGAAATAGAATGTGCCACCCAGCAGTCCCAGTACGGCCATCAACGCCTCATCGCGTAACGGATAGACGCGTAGACGGAATTTTGACCACGCAGCAAGTCCTAGGTATGCCACCACCGAGCGATAGATGAAAATCTCGGTAGGGGAGAGGTCGTAATCTAGCAACACCTTGGTGTTGACAAACGACACGCCCCACACGAAGATTACAGCCAGGGCCAGCAAATGATATTTCAACTTCGAGAAGTCCATCGTAGTGGTAAATAGCTCGCAAAATTACTGCTTTTTAGCGACAAGCCAATCATCAGAGCATGAAAAACATGGCAATGGAGCTATAACCTTAAGAAAAACTCATTTCTCAATTTAAAAAAACTCAATTCTCAACAAAAAACTGACAACTGACCACCGATAACTGAAAACTTATTTGTATCTTTGCACCACAATGTGACGAGACATGAGCGAACTGATTAGCCGAGAAGCCTATGTCAAGCGATTTGACCGATTCCTTGACGAGAAGAAGATGCGCAAGACGCCCGAGCGTTTTGCCATCCTCAAGCGCATACTCTCTTTTCAGTCGCATTTCACAATCGAATCATTGATGCAAAGCATGGAAGAAGACTCGTTCCATGTGAGCCGGGCGACGCTTTACAATACCATCCAGTTGCTGGTCGAGGCTCAGCTGGTGCGCCGCCATGTGTTTGAGGGTTTACAGGTACAGTATGAGAAGGCGGGTGCTACGCCGCACAGTCATCTCATTTGCACAAGTTGTGGAAAAGTCAAGGAGGTGCGTGACGCCAATTTCATCTCCTATATGAACGCACGCAAGTTCACGGCATTCACCACCGACTTTTACTCGCTTTATGTCTATGGCACTTGCAGTACCTGTGCCCGCAAGATGAAGAAACGAAAAGCCCTTAATTCTTAATTCTCAATTAAATAAGGATGAAAGTAGATGTATTGTTAGGATTACAATGGGGTGACGAAGGCAAAGGAAAAGTTGTCGACGTCTTGACCCCGCGTTATAATATTGTGGCGCGTTTCCAGGGCGGTCCCAATGCTGGACACACCTTGGAGTTTGAGGGCCATCACTATGTGTTGCGCTCCATTCCGTCGGGCATTTTCCAGCGGGGTCAGATCAACGTCATCGGTAATGGCGTGGTACTTGACCCTGTGCTCTTTATGGAGGAAGCTAACGACCTAGAAAAGAGTGGGGTAGACCTCAAGCGCATCTTAAAAATCTCGCGCAAGGCCCACTTGATTATGCCCACACACCGACTGTTGGATGCTGCCAACGAGCGCATGAAGGGTGACCGCAAAGTGGGCACTACCGGCAAGGGCATCGGCCCGACCTATACCGATAAGATCAGCCGGCACGGCTTGCGTGTTGGTGACATCGCCGAGAACTTTGAACAGAAATACCAGGCAGCTAAGCAGCGCCACATCGCCTTACTGACTTCTATGGGAAGCGAGGTAGATGTCACCGCACTTGAGGCTCGATGGATGCAAGGCATCGAATACCTCAAGCAGTTTGATATCATCGACAGTGAGTTCTTTATCAACAAGCAGTTGGCCGAGGGCAAGAGTGTGCTTTGCGAGGGCGCACAAGGAACGATGCTTGACATCGACTTCGGTTCTTATCCGTTCGTCACCTCGTCAAACACCATCTGCGCAGGCGCCTGCGCCGGTCTGGGTGTAGCGCCCCGCAAAATTGGTGAGGTGTATGGCATCTTCAAAGCCTACTGCACCCGCGTGGGAGCCGGACCGTTCCCCACCGAATTGTTCGACGAGACCGGTGCCGAGATTCGCCGTATCGGACATGAGTATGGAGCCGTCACCGGCCGTGAACGCCGCTGTGGATGGATTGACCTTGTGGCCTTGCGCTACACCATCATGCTCAATGGCGTGACCCAGCTCATCATGATGAAGAGCGACGTGCTCGACGGCTTTGACACCATCAAGGCATGCGATGCCTACGAGGTGAACGGCAAGGTCACGCGCGACTTCCCATTCTCGATTGAGCAAGGAATCAAACCTATCTACACCGAGTTGCCGGGATGGAAGACCGACATGACCCATCTCACAAGCGAGGACCAGTTCCCTAAGGCTTTCAGCGACTATATCGCCTTCCTTGAGGAGAAGCTGGGTGTGCCCATCACCATTGTCTCGGTCGGCCCCGACCGCCAACAGACCATCATTCGTAAACACTAAACTTTTAAACCATAAACAACAAACCTAACTTATCATGGCAAACGTAAAACCGTTCCGTGGTCTGAGACCACCCCGTGAGTATGTACAGGAAGTAGCATCGAAGCCCTACGATGTCCTCTCAAGCGACGAGGCACGAATCGAGGCTGGCGACAACGAGAAGTCGCTTTACCACATCATCAAACCGGAGATTGACTTTGAACCAGGCACCGAGGAGAACGACCCCAAGGTCTATGACCGCGCAGTCGTCAACTTCAAGAAGTTCCAGGACAAGGGCTGGCTCGTTCAGGACGATGAGGAGAAGTACTATATCTACGCCCAGACGATGGATGGCCGCACACAGTATGGCATCGTGGTTGCAGCTAACTATAAAGACTATGTTGAGGGCCGCATCAAGAAGCATGAGCTCACCCGCCGCGAGAAGGAGGTTGACCGCATGCACCACATCGAGATCAATAACGCCAACATCGAGCCGGTGTTCTGGGCATTCCCTACCAACCCAGTGCTGGAGCAGGTTATCGCCGATACCGCCAAGATGGCTCCCGAATATGACTTCGTGAGCGAGGACGGCATTGGTCACACCTTGTGGGTTATCAGCGACCCTGCAGTCATCAAGACCATTACCGATGCCTTCGAGGCTATACCTTATTTATATATTGCCGATGGCCACCACCGCACCGCTGCTGCTGCGCACGTGGGTGAGGAGAAGGCAAAGGCCGATCCCAACCACACGGGCAAGGAGGAGTATTGCTACCTCTTGGCTGTGTGCTTCCCGCAGAACCACCTCAAGGTAATGGACTATAACCGTGTCATCACCGACCTCAACGGCCTCACCGACGAGCAGTTCCTCGCCAAGGTTGCCGAGCACTTTGATGTCGAGGAGAAGGGCACCGAGATTTACCATCCCGCCTGTCTGCACAACTTCTCACTCTATCTCAGTGGCAAGTGGTACTCGCTGACCGCCAAGCCTGGCACCTATGATGACAACGATCCCATCGGCGTGCTGGATGTCAAGATCTCGAGCGACTACATCCTGCGTGACATCTTGGGCATCACTGATCTGCGTACCGACAAGCGCATCGACTTCGTCGGCGGCATCCGCGGTCTGGGCGAACTCAAGGACCGCGTCGACTCGGGCGAGATGAAGGTTGCTCTGGCACTCTATCCTGTGACCATGCAACAGATCATCGACATCGCCGACACCGGCAACATCATGCCGCCAAAGGCTACCTGGTTTGAGCCCAAGCTCCGCTCAGGACTCATCATCCACAAGCTCGACTAATTATGTTACTAACTCCCCCTCATTATGCTTTGAGGGGGAGTTTTTCTATTATTTGTTTTGTGTGCGACGGTTTTCCCGTCGTAAAAAACTAAGCCTATGATCACCGCCCCCACTAATCTGAAAAAACTGGAAGGACTAACCGAATACCTCAAGTCCGTTCCTTACGACGTCACGCGCAAGAGTCTCTACTCTGCCGATGAGCTCTATGCCGGGTTTGACCGCAACGACCCGCAATCGTTCGACACCTGCTTCGACACCCGAGTCTACCGCCACTTTATCGACGGCGGCAAACGCGCTGAACTGGCCGTCGAGTCGCTGGCGCGCACCCTGCACGACCACGGCATCCATCTGGCGATGGACGCGTTCTTTGAGACCTATGACTCCCGCCAGTGCGTCGGTATCATGGGCGGCCACGCTCAGTTGCGCACCGCGCCCTCTTTCCGTCAAGTGGCTGTCATCAGCAAGCGTCTTACCGAGATGGGGTTCTATATGCTCAGTGGTGGTGGGCCCGGTGCAATGGAGGCGACTCATCTAGGCGCTTGGATGGCGGGACGCACCGAGACCGAACTGGATGATGCGTTGGCAACGCTCAGTGCTGCACCGTCGTTCCATGACGCGGGGTGGCTGGCCACCGCCATGCAAGTCATCGAGCAGTACCCGCAAGAAAAAGGCTATGTTAGTCTGGGGGTTCCCACTTGGCTTTATGGCCACGAACCCACTACACCGTTTGCTACCCACATCGCCAAGTTCTTCGAGAACAGCATCCGCGAGGACAGCATTCTGACCCTTGCCTACGGCGGCATCATCTATACCCCGGGCAGTGCGGGCACCATGCAGGAGGTCTTCCAGGACGCTGTGCAGAACCATTACCTCTCTTTTGGCTTCGCTAGCCCCATGATCTTTGTGGGCAGAAAGTTCTGGACCGAAGAGATGCCCGTCTATCCCTTCCTGCAAAGCATGATGGAGGCGGGCAAATACAAAAACTTGCTCCTTTGCCTCACCGACGGCCCCGACGAAATCCTCGCCGAGCTCACCCGCTTCCGAGAACAAGGAGTATGAAAAATCGAAAAGCGAACCGCATAGCCTGGTACGAGCAGCATCCCGAATTGGTTGCTAGTCCTTCGATGAAACGCCGAAAGGACGAGCATGACTACACCGGGCGATGCATCTACTTGCTAACCATGTGTACAGAGGGCAGGCATGCATTATTTGGAACATTGCAGCAAGCGGATACCAACCATGCCACACCTTGGGTGCAACCCAGTTCATTGGGTCTGAGTGTCATCGACCAATGGTCTACTATCGGCATCGAGCAACCCCACATTCAAAGTGTGGCTTTTCAATTGATGCCCGACCATGTGCATGGCATCCTTTTCGTGACCGAACGGTTGCCACGTCATCTAGGTCACTATGTGAGTCGGTTCAAGTCCAAGTGCACCCAGGCAATGCATAACTTGTCGGTGTACTCCGAGACGCAGTCTCGGACAGAAACGCTCTGGGAGGAAGGCTACAATGATCGAATCCTCACAGGCAAAGGTCAACTAAAGGACTGGGTGAACTATCTTCATGACAACCCTCGCCGTCTGTGGGTCAAGCGCAACCATCCCGAATGGTTCACCGCTCATCATGGAATAACAATCGGCTCGACAACAGCTACCGTCATGGGCAACCAGTTCTTGCTCGACTATCCCTATAAGGTGGCGGTTCAGTGTTCGCGACACATGTCCGACGCCGACATAGAAGCTGCTTGCAGCCGTTTCATATCAATGGCTCGTGATGGCGCTGTCCTTGTTTCGCCTTGTATTAGCCCTGGCGAGAAAGAGGTGATGCGTCGTGCTTTTGAAGCCGGTTTGCCACAGATTATACTTCTCGAGAACGGCTTTGCCCCGCTTCAGAAACCTTCTGGACGCCAGTTTGATGCATGTGCCGAAGGACGCGTTCTTCTTGTCGCGCCTTGGCCTCATCACAATGACAAGCGCACCATCACCCGCGAGCAATGCCTTGCACTGAACAGGCTTGCAAAAGACATCGCACAATCCTACGAGACTGCGTCTCGCACTACTCCGACACATGATGAATTGATTATCTAGAACTCTTGTTTTAAACAACGCTGGTGGTCTCGATAATGAAACCACCAGTGTTTGTTTAGATGGGGTGGGGCTGAGACCTGAAAGCGCGTATGCGCCCTGAGCCCTGACTTCTTACCCCTATTTATTCACCTGGAAGCGGTTGAAGCCGTCCTTGAGGTGGGCGACGACCTGGTTGGCAGCTGCCAGACCGGCGTTGATGTTAGCCTCGGCGGTCTGGGCACCCATCTTCTTCGGGGTGAAGAAGACGCGGTCGGCATACTTCTCCTCGAGCTCGGCAGCGTTGTCGGGCTTCACATCAGCAATGTAACGGAAGTCGGGACGTGCCTCGAAAGCATCGGCTAGACTCTCCTCGTCTATGACCTCCTTGCGGGCAGCGTTGATGAGCACGGCACCCTTAGGCATCATCTCAACCAGACGCAGGCCGACAGACTTCTTGGTCTCGGGGGTTGCGGGGATGTGAAGGCTCACAAACTGGTTGTTCTTGTACAAGTCCTCCAGGTTGTGGATAGGCTCTACACCCTCGGCAATCATAGCCTCGTCCTTGACCCAGGGGTCAAAGGCGCTGACCTTCATGCCAAAGCCCTTGGCGATGCGGGCAACATTGCGGCCCACGGCGCCGAAGGCGTGGATACCCAGCGTCTTGCCGAGCAGTTCGGTGCCCGACGTGCCATTGTAGCGGTTGCGGATGAGCGTGACCATCATGCCCAGCACCAGCTCGGCAACAGCATTAGCGTTCTGACCCGGGGTGTTCATCACGCACACGCCGTGAGCGGTGGCCTCGGCGAGATCGATGTTGTCATAACCGGCACCAGCGCGGACGACAACCTTCAACTTCTTGGCGGCGTCAAACACTTCCTTGTCAACCTTGTCACTGCGGACAATCAGACCTGCTGCGTCGGCAACGGCAGCGATCATATCGGCCTTGGTGCCTTTCTCTACGAGCACGAGCTCATGGCCACCAGCCTCAACAACTTCCTTGATACCCTTGACTGCTACGGGAGCAAAGGGCTTCTCAGTTGCAACTAATATCTTCATCTTATCTTAATTGAGAATTGAAAAACATTGTGCATTATGCATTGTGTATTATGCATTAATTTAGTGTTTTGCCTCGAACTCCTTCATGGCGTCGACGAGAACCTTGACGCTGGCGAGGGGCAGGGCGTTGTAGAGCGATGCGCGGAAGCCGCCCACCGAACGGTGACCCTTGATGCCGACAATGCCCTTGCTGGTGGCAAAGTCGAGGAAGTCCTTCTCAAGCTCTTTGTACTCGGGCTTCATGACGAAGCAGACGTTCATGATAGAACGGTCCTCGGGATGCACGGTACCCACGAACAGGCGGCTCGAGTCGATGGCGTCGTAGAGCACAGCAGCCTTCTCCTCGTCGATGCGCTGCATCTCCTTGATGCCGCCAATCTCCTTGTACCACTTCAGCGTCTGCAGAGCAGCATAGATGGGGAACACGGGAGGTGTGTTGAACATCGAACCCTTCTCAACATGGGTCTTGTAGTTGAGCATTGTGGGCAACTCACGACCCGACTGTCCCAGAACATCCTCCTTGATGATGACAAAGGTCACGCCTGCGGGGGCAATGTTCTTCTGAGCGCCACCATAGATGAGGTCATACTTGCTCACATCGACGGGACGCGAGAAGATGTCACTCGACATATCGGCAACCATGCGTACGGGCACGTCATAGTCCTCGCGGATCTCGGTACCGTAGATGGTGTTGTTGGTGGTGATGTGGAAGTAGTCAACATCGGTGGGCACCTGATAGCCCTTGGGGATGTAGGTATAATTGTCCTCCTTCGACGAACCGACCTCGATGACCTCACCGAAGAGCTTGGCCTCCTTGATGGCCTTGTTAGCCCATGTGCCGGTGTTCAGGTAAGCAGCCTTGGTCTTGAGCAGGTTCATCGGAACCATGCAGAACTGTGTGCTAGCGCCACCACCCAGGAACAGAACGCGGTAGCCAGCGGGGATGTCAAGCAGCTCCTTGAACAAAGCTTCAACCTCGTCCATCACAGCGGTGAACTCCTTGCTGCGGTGAGAAATCTCCAGGATTGACAGGCCGGTGCCTGCAAAGTCGCGGATAGCATCGACGCAATGGTCGATGGTGTACTGACTCAGGATCGAAGGTCCTGCATAGAAATTGTGCTTCTTCATAATGTGTAATTAATGTTGTTAGTATAGAAGATAATTGTAGTTTACAGATTAGAGATGATAGATTATAGATCGTCGTCTAGCGTCTAACGTCTAAGGTCTAAAATCTAATTTTAATTAGTTGTCGCAAAGTTAGACAAAATCCTCCAATTGCGAAAACAAATCTTAAAGATTATTTTTCATTAACTTTTTGTCGGTTTTGACAATTTGCCACAATTTAAATGCTTAATGCATTGCGCGGTAGCCCATTTTACATTTATTAACAACTAAATGTAACTATTTCACTGATTTTGAAGCGAAAATGCTTTTTTATTTTTTCGTAATGAATTGGGCCGATTGTTGAAAAAAGTTGAAAATCCGCATTTTTCTTGTCGAAATTTGTTTGTAACTCAAAAATTTGCCCTATATTTGTAACGTGATTTGAGACAGTTCTAAAAACTCTATCAAATGATATACATTAATTAATAAACCTTTTAATTTTTGATCATGGAAGTTCAGAAAATTATGCAGCATCTGGAGCAGAAGCATCCAGGTGAGTTGGAATTCCTCCAGGCAGTGCGCGAGGTACTCGAGTCTGTAGAAGAAGTTTACAACCAGCACCCCGAGTTCGAGAAAGCTAAGATTATCGAACGTATCGTAGAGCCCGACCGCATCTTCACGTTCCGCGTGACATGGGTCGACGACAAGGGTGAGGTTCAGACCAATCTCGGATACCGCGTGCAGTTCAACAGTGCCATTGGCCCGTATAAGGGAGGTCTCCGTTTCCACAAGGCTGTGACTCCTTCGATGCTGAAGTTCCTCGGTTTCGAGCAGATGTTCAAGAACGCTCTGACCACGCTCCCCATGGGCGGTGGTAAGGGTGGTTCAGACTTCGACCCCGTTGGCAAGAGCGACGCCGAGATCATGCGTTTCTGCCAGGCCTTCATGCTTGAGCTTTGGAACTGCATTGGCCCGGATCAGGACATCCCCGCTGGCGACGTCGGCGTAGGTGGCCGTGAGATTGGCTTCCTCAACGGTATGTATCAGAAGCTCTCTCGTCAGTACCACACTGGCGTGCTCACCGGCAAGGGTGAGACTTGGGGTGGCTCGATCCTCCGTCCCGAGGCTACCGGTTACGGTGCTCTCTACTTCACCCAGCACTTGCTGGCCAAGGCAGGCAAGGACATCAAGGACAAGACTGTTGCTCTGTCGGGCTTCGGTAATGTTGCTTGGGGTGCCGCTAAGAAGGCTACTGAGCTCGGTGCAAAGGTTGTCGCTATCTCTGGTCCCGACGGTGTGTGCCACATGCCCGACGGTATCACTCCCGAGATGATCGACTACATGCTCGACATGCGTGCCTCGAACCGCAACAAGGTTGAGGACATGGCTACCAAGTTCCCCGAGAAGGCTCACTTCACCGCTGGCAAGAAGGCTTGGAGCATCCCCGTTGACATCGCACTTCCCTGCGCGTTCCAGAACGAGCTGAGCGAGGAGGATGCCAAGGAGCTCAAGGCTAACGGCTGCTGGTGCTGCTGCGAGGTCTCGAACATGGGCTGCCAGCCTGGCGCAATCCACTTCTTCCAGACCAATGGCGTGCTCTTTGCTCCTGGCAAGGCCGTCAACGCCGGTGGTGTGGCTACCTCGGGTCTCGAGATGACCCAGAATGCCGCTCACCTCAGCTGGTCAGCTAAGGAAGTTGATGAGAAGCTGCACTGGATCATGGAGAACATCCACGAGCAGTGCGTGAAGTTTGGCGAGCGTCCCGACGGCACCGTCGACTATGTGAAGGGCGCTAACATCGCTGGCTTCATGAAGGTCGCTCAGGCCATGCTTGAGCAAGGCACCATCTAATCTACCAAAACACGAGAGTGGAGTCGCAGGGATGCGACCTCCACTCTTGATTTTGTGATTGCTTAACTAATTTTTTTGATGTGACGAAGGCTGGTCACCCCACGAGGGGCAACCAGCCTTTTAGTTTTCAGGGGAATTAGACGGCTTCAAAGAACGCTTCAGCGGTTTTCAGCGTCTCGGGCTTACCAATGTCGAACCATGTATATTGCCCTTGAGGCTCATAGCCGTAAATGGGGTAGTGCTGGCAAGCATCAAGGTAGAATGGCACGATGCCGAACGCCAAGCGGCCAGCTGCATGTTCTTCAAGCAATGGGAAGATAGCAGGTGAGATGATGTGGACACCGCCAAAGGCGCGTTTGTGAAGCACTTTCGGGTCGAGATCAACACCTTGCGGCTTTACCTCGCCCGTGGCGATGTTGGTCCAACCCTGCAAGCGGTTGTCATCATCCAGAAGGAAATAGCGTTGCGTGTCGCGCTCCTTGACCAGCAGCGATGCCATTGACTCATGCTCCAAGTGGTAGCGGTAGAATGCCATCAGGTCAAAGTCGGTAAGGATGTCGGCGTTGTGGACGATAAAAGGCTCGTCACCCTCCAGCCATTGCCGCGCCTGCAGGATGCCACCTCCTGTTTCCAGGGGCTGGTCGCTCCACTGGCGCTCGTCGCTGATGTGGATAGTGAGTCCGAAGTAGTCGTTCTGCTTCAAAAACTCGATGACCTTGTCGCCGAAATAGTGAATGTTAATCACCATCTCGTCGACCCCGATTTCCTTGAGTCGCTCGATGACCCGCTGAAGCATGGGTTTGCCCGCCACCTCAACCAACGCCTTTGGGCGGTCATTGGTCAAGGGACGTAGACGGGTGCCCAGTCCGGCGGCAAAAATCATCGCTTTCATTTCTCAACAGGATTGAAAACTTCGTCCAGACCGTCTTGTTCGCGATGCGTCAGTTCAACGCGCACATTGTGTTTCTTGTTGATGTGCTCTGCCAAATGTTTGGCGGCATAGACCGAACGGTGCTGACCACCCGTGCAGCCGAAGCACACCATCAAGTCAGTGAATTTGCGGTCAACATAGCGCTGGACCGACTCGTCAACCAAGGCATAGACGTGCTCAAGCCATTGGTCTATAGTACTTTCTTTTTGCAGGAATTTGATGACATTTTTGTCCAAGCCGGTAAAGGCTTTGTACTTGTCATACTTGCCTGGGTTGTTAAGTGCGCGGCAGTCAAACACGAAACCGCCACCATTGCCCGAGGGGTCGTGGGGAATGCCTTTCTTGTAGGCAAAGCTCATCACACGCACGGTCAAGCCCTTTTCCTCGCTGACAAAGTCCTTGAGATTGACCATCTCGTCAATGATTTCGCTCAAGTAGGGATATTGCTCAAACTTCTCCTTTTCAACCAGACGGCGCAGGTTGCTGATAGCTGGCACGATACTATTCTTCATGAAGTCGGGCTTCTTCTCAAAGTAGCCGCGGAAACCATAGGCTCCCAGAACCTGCAGCGTGCGGAAGAGCACGAATAAACGCAGGTTACGGTAGAATTCCTGCTCATCCAGGTCAGGCACATAATCTTTGAGTTTGCCCACATAGGCTGCCACTAGATCGCGCTTCAGATCTTCGGGGAATTTGGCACGCGACTGCCACACAAACGATGCTACATCATAGTAGTACGGTCCCTTGCGACCTCCCTGAAAATCGATGAACGCCAAACGGCAAGTACGGGGGCGGTCGGGGTCACCAACGAGCATCACGTTACGTGACTGGAAGTCGCGGTACATGAAGGTGTCGCTGGGTACAGCCAGCAAATCATGCGTCAACTGCTCGAAATCGTTTTCCAATTTGTCCTCGTTGAACACGATGCCGGTAGCTTTGAGGAAGCAATACTTGAAGTAGTTCAAGTCCCACTTGATTGAGCGCTCATCAAAGCACTTGGCAGGGTAGCAGTGGCTATAGTCAAAACCCTCAGCCCCACGGAACTGGATGTCAACCAAGTCGCGCATAGAACGACGCAACAGGTCTTTTTCCTCGCTGGTGAACGCGTGCGTGATGCTGCTCTTGCGAATTTTGTTCCACAAGATGTTCTCAGGCTTCTGTCCCAGGTCCTCCTGGATATAAGCCATGTGGTCCTCGCTCACACCATAGAGTTCGGGCACCGAGAGCCCTTGGTCGCGGAAGTGACGCGCCATATAAATAAACGCGTCGTTCTCCTCGCGTGACTCACCAATCACTCCTACCACGGTCTTGACACCGGTCAGGCGATAGTAACTGCGGTTTGAGCCAGCCTTGTCCATCAGTTTGCAGTCAGCGGGTTCATAGCCCACATACTGCTCATATAGTTTCTTGAGTCGTTCCATATAGTTTTTAGTTGAGATTTTCTTTTTTAGTTAAAATTCGCTGGTAAAGTGGAAGCGGATTTTGGGGAAGTCTTGTTGCGCCATTTGCAGCACATAGCCTGAGTCGGCAAGGAAGACGTCGCGACCTTCGCGGTCGAGTGCCATGAACTGGTGCTTGCGCTTCTTGAATGCTTCAAGCGCCTCATCGTCTTCACTCTCAATCCAGCAAGCCTTATACAGACTCAACGGTTCCCAGCGGCACTGAGCGCCATATTCGTGCAGCAGGCGGTACTGGATGACCTCGAACTGCAGCTGGCCGACGGTGCCGATGATTTTGCGGTTGTTGAACTGGTTGACAAACAGCTGCGCCACACCCTCGTCCATCAGCTGCTCGATACCTTTGTTCAGCTGCTTGGTCTTCATCGGGTCGTTGTTCTCGATGTACTTGAACATCTCGGGCGAGAAACTGGGCAGTCCCTTGAAGTGCAGGTCTTCGCCTTCGGTGAGCGTGTCACCAATCTTGAAGATGCCGTTGTCAGGCAGACCCACGATGTCACCGGGGTAAACCTCGTCGATGACTTCCTTCTTTTGTGCCATGAACGCCGTGGGGGCAGAGAACCGATAGGTCTTGCCGCTGCGCACATGTTTGTAGTTCTCGTTGCGGTGGAACACGCCCGAGCACACCTTGACAAACGCGATGCAGCTGCGGTGGTTCGGGTCCATGTTGGCATGAATCTTGAAGACGAAGCCAGTGAACTTCTCCTCCTCAGGTCGCACCTCGCGCTCCTCGGCCATGACGGGGCGGGGTGACGGGGCAATGCGCACAAAGCAGTCAAGCAATTCCTTGACACCGAACGTGTTGAGTGCCGAACCGAAAAACACGGGCGCCACCATCGCATCCAGGTAGTCTTGCTCCTCAAAATCGGGATAGACACCATCAATCAGTTCGATGTCGGCACGCAGCTTGGCGGCGTCATCATCACCGACGGCCGCATCGATGGCAGGGTCGTTGATGTCGCTGATTTCCACGCGGTCAGTGACATGCTGCTTGTCGGGTTTGAACAGGTTGAGCGTGTGCTCGTAAATATTGTAAACACCCTTGAACTTGGCACCGATGTTGATGGGCCAACTCAAGGGGCGTACGCTGATTTGCAGCTCCTTTTCCAGCTCGTCCAGGATGTCAAAGGGGTCGCGTCCCTCGCGGTCCAACTTGTTGACAAAGATGATGACCGGCGTGTTGCGCATGCGGCACACCTCCATCAGTTTGCGTGTCTGTGTCTCCACACCCTTCGCTACGTCGACCACGATGATGACACTGTCCACTGCGGTGAGTGTGCGGTAGGTGTCCTCGGCGAAGTCTTGGTGACCCGGTGTGTCGAGGATATTGATCTTATAATCGCCATAGTTGAATCCCATGACCGATGTGGCGACCGAGATGCCACGCTGCTTCTCTATCTCCATCCAGTCGCTGGTGGCGGTCTTCTTGATTTTGTTGCTCTTCACAGCCCCGGCGACATGGATGGCACCACCGAATAGCAGCAGCTTCTCGGTGAGCGTCGTCTTTCCCGCGTCGGGGTGCGAGATGATGGCGAATGTTCTTCGCTTGGATATTTCGTTATTGTTAACCATTCAATATTATTTAGAACTAGAAGCACCAGGCACTTCTTAATTCTTAATTCTGAATTATGCATTATGCATTATGAATTGACGAAGGCTTTCCTCCCAGTAGGGAACGGTCACGCCGAAGGTGGCCTTGAACTTGGTCTTATCGAGGACGCTGTAGGCAGGTCGATGCGCCTTGGCGGGGAACTCGTGCGACAGGCAAGGCTGTACGTCGCAGGTAGTGATGCCCGCCAGACGATGAATCGCCTTGGTGAAGTCATACCATGAAATGGCTCCTTCATTGGTGTAGTGATAGACGCCTGGATGCCACTCGATGGCAGTCATCACAGTGATGATGGCACGGGCGAGGTCGGCTGCCAGGGTAGGGGAGCCCACCTGATCATACACCACCCGCAGTTGGTCGCGTGTGCGCCCCAACTCGAGCATCGTCTTGACAAAGTTCTTTCCGTGGGGCGAATAGAGCCATGCCGTGCGCAGGATGACTGATTGCTCGGGCAGAATACGCTGCAAAACCTGCTCGCCAGCTAGTTTGGTGCGCCCATATGCCGAGACTGGGTGGGGCATGTCATCCTCATGGTAAGGACGATTACCGTTTCCGTCAAACACATAGTCGGTGCTGACGTGAATCATCTTTGCACCTACGCGTGCAGCGGCAGTGGCAAGAATCTCGACGGCACGGGCATTGATGAGCAGCGCGGTCGCCTCGTCATCTTCGGCGCGGTCCACAGCGGTGTAGGCGGCGCAGTTGATGATATAATCCGGGGTCAGCCTGTTGACCATATTGTCGACTGCCTCGGGACTGGTGATGTCAAGTTCTTCGACATCGGTATATGTCGAGTCAAATCGGCTGTCGCCGTCAAGCAGTGTACGCAATTCGCGTCCCAACTGCCCATTCGCTCCTGTGATTAGTATCTTCATTGTTTCTATTTGATGACTAGAGGCACTAGGCTATCTAGATATTCTAGATAGAAACTAGATCAACTAGGGTTGAATATCTTAATTCTTAATTCTTAATTCTTAATTAATTTCTTAATTATCAAATAGTGGCTCTTCTTCCTCATCCTTCTTATAGAATGCCGAGAGGAGGCCTAGGAAATGCGAGATTTGTGCGATGGCGACCTGGGTGTCGTGGGTCACCTCCTTGCCTTGCAGCCGCAACAGGAGCACGCCATAAAGCGCGTTGAAGCACGTTTCCAACTCGTCGGTAGGTGTCTCCTTTCCCTCACGGGCGCGCAACTCAACAATAAAGGGTAGGGTGCGGTAATAGTCAGCACCATACTCTGGGTACTTGTCGCTCGCCAGCAGTTGGTGGTGCAGGTCGTTGAGACGAATGAGCACATTCTTGCAGATTTGCAAGTGACCCGACTGCTCGACATGTTCGAGCTTCATCATCTTGACCAGCGACTCATACCAGTCGCGGATTTCGGCTCGTTTCTGCTCGTCGACATCATAGCGTGCGATGACCGCCTGTTCTATCACCTCCAGGTCCAAATGGCAGGCACGGATGATGTCCTCCACCTGCCAGAGGTAGAGGAGATACTCTGCCATGTTTTCGTGTCGTTTTTGTTGCGCGATAATCATGGGCGTATATCCAAAAATGCGGTTAAGCGAGAAACATGCGAGCTTGCTCGCTGATGGTAGAGCGTGAGCATTTTATCCAAATTTGCTGATGTTTCGCAACGCTTGCTCGTCAAGAATCTTGATGCGACGGCCGTCCACGATGATGATTTTCTCCTGCACGAAGGCCGACAATGTGCGGATGGCGTTGCTTGTCGTCATGTTCGATAGGTTCGCCAGGTCCTCACGCGCCATGAAGATGTTGAGTGTCTCGCCGTCCTCTTCGTAGCCATAATTGTCGCGCATCAGCATCAACGCCTCGGCGAGACGGCCACGGATGTGCTTCTGCGTCAGGGTGACAATCTTAGTGTCGCTGCCGCCCAGATGCCGTGAGAGCTCGTGAATGAAGAACCATGCCAACTGCCGGTTTTGGTCGATGAGTTCTTCGACCAACTTCATGGGGATGGCACCCAGTGTCGAGGGTTCCAGCGCAGCCGCTGTAGAGACATACGCCTCCTTGGCGAAGTAAGAGCGGTAGCCGAAGTATTGGATGGGTCGGTAAAGGCGCAGAATCTGCTGTCGCCCGCCGATGCCGTCCTTATAGAGTTTCACCTTGCCCTTCATCAGTATCCACAGGTACTGTGGCTCGTCTTTCTCGGCATAGATAATCTGATTCTTCTTGAAATTGTGTATCACGAAGTTATCGGTAATCTGGTGCTTCTCTTCCAGGGTGAGAGTCGACCAAATAGCCGCCATATCTTCGGCAATAATCTTTTCTATTGTGCTCTTCTTTAACATCTTGCGTTGCTACAATAAAACAATTATGCAAAATTACTGCAAGTTGAGCGAAGTACAAAATAAAAAAGAAACTTTTTTTATTTTTACTTCCGAAACGCAGCGTAATTTATCTAAAGTTACTACAAGTTCTTCAATTCACCAAATAAAACACCCATTTTAAAGTTTTTTACCCTCGCCACAAAGCAGAATAGACGCAAACAAGCCGCAGCTCGATTGCGAGCCACGGCTTGTTGTTAATGGGAGATGGATTTAATCCTCGTCGAGGAGGATGTTCATGACCTCGATAGCGCTCTTCATGACGTTGGTGCCGGGGCCAAAGATGGCGGCAACACCTGCCTTGTAGAGGAAGTCGTAGTCCTGCACGGGGATGACACCGCCGGCGGTGACGATAATGTCCTCGCGGCCGAGCTTCTTGAGCTCCTCGATGACGGCGGGCACAAGGGTCTTGTGACCGGCAGCCAGCGACGACACGCCCAGTACGTTCACGTCGTTCTCGACGGCCTCACGGGCGCTCTCCTCAGGAGTCTGGAACAACGGGCCCATGTCGACGTCGAAGCCGCAGTCGGCATAGCCGGTAGCGACCACCTTCGCGCCACGGTCGTGACCGTCCTGACCCATCTTGGCAATCATGATGCGCGGTTGACGACCATTCTTGGCAGCGAACTTCGCGGTGAGTTCGCGGGCCTTCTCCAGGTCGGGATCTGATTTGGTTTCTGCTGAATACACGCCTGAAATGGTTTTAACAACTGCTTTGTAACGTCCCACGATTTTCTCGCAGGCATCTGAAATCTCACCCAGCGAAGCGCGGTCCTTGGCAGCCTCGACGGCCAGTGCCAGCAGGTTGCCCTCGCCAGTCTCCACGCAGTGGGTGATGGCTTCGAGGTCGGCCTGTACCTTCGCCTCGTCGCGGTTGGCGCGGAGCTTCTCCAGTCCTTCGACCTGCTCCTTGCGCACCTCGGTGTTGTCGATCTCGAGGATATCGATGGGATCTTCTTTCTCCAGAGCATATTTGTTGATGCCCACGATGGTCTGACGGCCACTGTCGATGCGTGCCTGAGTGCGGGCAGCCGCTTCCTCGATACGCATCTTGGGCACGCCGGTCTCGATAGCCTTTGCCATACCGCCCAGCTTCTCAATCTCCTCGATGTGCGACCAAGCTTTCTGTACCAGCTCGTCGGTCAGCTTCTCCACATAGTAGCTGCCGGCCCAGGGGTCGATAGCCTTTGTGACGAAGGTTTCCTGCTGGATATAGATCTGCGTGTTACGCGCGATACGAGCCGAGAAGTCGGTAGGCAGAGCAATGGCTTCG
Source organism: Muribaculaceae bacterium (assembly GCA_017557285.1). Classification (GTDB taxonomy): domain Bacteria; phylum Bacteroidota; class Bacteroidia; order Bacteroidales; family Muribaculaceae; genus Sodaliphilus. Next base: position 14,362 of record JAFZAK010000148.1, on the reverse strand, counting down.
TCGAGGGCGTTGGTGTGCAGCGACTGGGTGTGACCCTGTGCTGCAGCCATAGCCTCGATACAGGTGCGGCCCACGTTGTTGAATGGGTCTTGTGCCGTCAGCGACCAACCCGACGTCTGGCTGTGCGTACGCAGTGACATTGACTTGGGATTCTTGGCGCCGAAGCTCTTGACGATCTTCGCCCAAAGCAGACGGCCAGCGCGCATCTTGGCAATCTCGGTGAAGAAGTTCATCGAAATGCCCCAGAAGAACGACAGACGGGGAGCGAAAGCGTCCACGTCCAGACCAGCGTTGACACCCGTACGGATGTAGTCCATACCGTCGGCGAGCGTGTAAGCCAACTCGATGTCGGCCGTAGCGCCGGCCTCCTGCATGTGGTAGCCCGAGATTGAAATCGAGTTGAACTTGGGCATGTTTTGCGAGGTGTACTCAAAGATGCTGGCGATAATCTGCATCGAGAACTTCGGGGGATAGATATAGGTGTTACGCACCATGAACTCCTTGAGGATGTCGTTCTGGATGGTACCAGCCATCTCCTCGAGCTTGGCGCCTTGCTCCAGACCCGACACGATGTAGAATGCCATAATGGGCAGCACTGCGCCGTTCATGGTCATCGACACCGACATCTTGTTCAGAGGAATGCCGTCGAACAGCACCTTCATGTCCTCGACCGAGCAGATAGACACACCGGCCTTGCCCACATCACCAACCACGCGCTGGTTGTCGGCGTTGTAGCCACGGTGCGTCGGCAGGTCGAATGCCACCGACAGACCCTTCTGTCCCGAAGCCAGGTTACGGCGATAGAACGCGTTACTCTCGGCAGCGGTCGAGAAACCAGCATACTGGCGGACAGTCCACGGGCGGAACGGATACATCAGGCTGTAGGGGCCACCCAGGAAGGGAGGAATACCAGCGACGAAGTCGAGGTGCTCAAGACCCTCAAGGTCTTCCTTCGTGTACACGGGCTTGATGTCGAGCAACTCGGCGTTTTTCCAAGGCTCGCCCATCACGAGAGGCTTATGCTCAACATTGAAAGCCTCATTTGCGATATCTATGTTCTTAAAATTTGGTCTCATTGTTCAGCTCCTCCTTATTTTAACAGTTTAGCGTTAAAGGCCTTCAGCGAGCCCAGCACATTGGTGCGGACGTTGATGAAGTTGGTGATGCCCAGTGCCTTGAATTCGTCAGTCTCAGGTCCGGCGAGCACAAGCTCGGCACGGCCGTCCAGCAGTTTCACTGCCTCGGGGATGAGAGCGGCATACTCGTCGTCGCTCGAGCAAAGCACGACCACATCGGCCTGCTTCTCGATGGCGGCATTGACACCGTCCTCAACAGTCTTGAAGCCATTGTTGTCAATCAGCTCATAACCTGCACAAGCGAAGAAGTTGTCGGCAAACTGTGCACGAGCCAGACGCATGGCCAGGTTGCCGATGGTGAGCATGAACACCTTGGGCGTGTTGGCGGCGTGCTCAGTCGCGAGGCGGATTTCCTCGAACTGGCTGGCCAGGCGCTTGTAGTTCAGGCTTACCTCGCCCTCCTCGTGTTGGCATCCGCAATGGCACTTGTGAGCGGCCTCGCAAGCATCGGCCTTGTCGGCAGCCTTCTCGGTGAAGTTGGGGAATTGGTTCGTCCCCAGCAGCTGTTCGCGGCGCTTGGCGACCTTGTCGAAGCGTGCTACAGCGCTGGCGTTGACTGCATTGATGATGTTGCAGTTGTCCAGTTCGGCCTTGAAGCCGCCCTTGTCCTCGACATCGAGGAAGAGTTTCCAGGCTTCCTGTGCGAGCGATGCGGTGAGCATCTCTACATAGTAGCTACCGCCGGCGGGGTCGGTGACCTTATCGAGGTGGCTCTCTTCCTGCAGCATGATTTGCTGGTTGCGTGCAATGCGCTCGCTGAAGTCATCGCTAGGCTTGTAGCATGCGTCGAACGGGGTGACGACGATCGAGTCAACACCGGCCAATGCAGCGCTCATCGCCTCGGTCTGGGTGCGCAACAGGTTAACATAGCTGTCATAGACCGTGTGGTTGAACAACGTCGTCTCGGCGTTGACCACCATCTTGCATGCGCAGTCGCACTCGGGCTTGTACTGCTTGACAATCTGCGCCCACAGCTGACGGCCAGCACGGAACTTCGCAATCTCCATGAAGTAGACAGTCGAGATACCCATGTTGAACTTGATACGCTTGGCAACTTCCTGAGCGGTGAAGCCAGCCTCGGTCATCATCGCCATCCACTCGTTGCCCCATGCCAGAGCGTAACCGAGTTCCTGGTAAATGTAGGCACCGGCGTTGTTCAGGATAATCGAGTCGACGCTGAGCACGCGCAGCCCCTTGACGGGAGCGGCAGCCTTGAGCAGGTCACTTGCCATCGCCACCATGTCGCCAGGGAAGGCAGTGCCGTGCTTGAAGTTGCGCTTGAACGGGTTGAATGTCACCGAACCGCGGAAAGTCTCCTCAGCTCCAGCAGCCTGCACCATAGCAACCAATTTCTGGGTCAGGGGCAGGGCACACTTCGGACAATTCATTAAGTTGACTTCCACCTTGTTCAGGTCGATACCCTTGAGTAATACTTCAAGGTCGGTGTCGGCATTAGCCTTCAGTCCGAGCGAGGTCACGCCCTTGCCCAGGATTTCCAAAGCCTTGGCGTTGGCCTGAGCTGCGTCCTCGATACAGATGTTCTGGCGCACTGCCCAACTGTTGTTGGTGCGTGTGCCGCGCACAAAAGGATACTCACCGGGCAGTGACTCGGTGGCTTTCAGGTCCTTGATGTCAACACCGCGATAGAGCGGTTGTACACTGAAACCTTCGTTTGTTCGCCATACCATTTTCTTGTCGAAGTCGGCCCCTTTCAGGTCCACTTCGGCCTTCGCGCGCCACTCCTCGGGAGTCACGGGCGGGAACATGTCGAACAGTCTTTTTCTGTTTTCTGCCATAATCGATTTAATTATATAGTAACTTGTAATGAATACAAAAACCAGTTGTTGCGGGCGCTATTTATTGTACTCGCGACAACAATCTGCAAAATTACATACTTTTCTGTTAACACAAACTATTTTCTATAGAAAATAATGAGTCCTCACAACACTTTTTACCCTATTTAACCCTTATAGGGTGGGAAAAGTGAAATAATTCTTAAATAATTTGTCGGGGTGCGGAATTTTGTGTAATTTCGTTGCGCTTAAACGAAAGTGTCCATTAACGACGAAAAATAGAAACATAAACCAAATACAATGAAAAAAAATCTTCTCTTGGGAGATGAGGCTCTGGCGCTGGGTGCATTGCATGCCGGACTTTCTGGTGTATATGCCTATCCCGGAACCCCATCGACCGAAATCACTGAGTTTATCCAAATGAACGCGCTGGCCCGCGAACGCGGTGTTCATAGCGACTGGAGTGCCAACGAGAAGACCGCCATGGAGGCCGCTCTGGGTGCCTCGTACAGCGGCAAACGCGCGTTGGTGTGTATGAAACATGTGGGTATGAATGTGTGTGCAGACGCCTTCGTCAACTCGGCCATGACGGGTGCCAATGGTGGCCTCGTTGTGACGGCTTGCGATGACCCGTCGATGCACTCGTCACAAAACGAGCAGGACTCGCGCTTCTATGCCGAGTTCGCCATGATGCCTTGCTTTGAGCCTGCCTCACAGCAAGAGACCTACACGATTATCCAGGCCGCTTACGACTTCAGCGAGAAACACCGCATCCCCGTACTGATGCGCTTGACCACCCGCATGGCGCATAGCCGTGCCGTCGTCGAGGTAGGGGAGGCCCGCGAGCAGAACGAGATCCACTTCCCCGAGAATCCTCGCCAGTGGGTGCTACTGCCCGCTAACGCCCGCGTACGCAACGAACAACTCATCAAGGACTACGCCACCTTTGAACAGGAGGCTGAGACGATGGGCTTCAACCAGTATGTTGACGGTAAGGACCACTCGGTGGGCATCATCGCCTGTGGAATCGCCTATAACTATCTGATGGAGCAGTATCCCGACGGATGCCCCTTCCCCGTGCTGAAGATTCAGCAATACCCGCTGCCTACCGCGATGATTCAGCGCATGGCGCGCGATTGCGAGCGCATCATTGTCATGGAGGAGGGCCAGCCGCTGGTCGAGAAGCGTCTTGTCGGCCTTTTGCCCACACCGGTGAAGATCAGTGGTCGTCTGGATGGCACGCTGCCACGCACTGGCGAACTCACGCCCGACTGTGTGCGTGCCGCCATGGGGCTGCCCGAGTTGCCCGTCAAGGCCGCCTCACAAGTCACTGTTCCTCGTCCGCCGGCACTGTGCCAGGGCTGTGGCCATCGCGACTTCTACACTGCTTTGAATAATGTCATCCACACTTATCCTACGGCCCGCGTGTTCAGCGACATTGGTTGCTACACGTTGGGTTGGCTGGCTCCGTTCCACGCTTTCCACACCTGTGTTGAGATGGGTTCGTCGTTCACTATGGCGCTGGGTGCCGCCATCTCGGGTGTGCATCCTTCAGTAGCCGTCATTGGTGACTCGACCTTCACCCACAGTGGCATGACGGGTCTGCTCGATGCTGTAAATGCCAAGGCTCAAGTGACGTTGTGCATTAGCGACAACCTCACTACGGGTATGACTGGTGGACAGGACAGTGCCGGTACCGGTCGATTGGAGAGCATCTGCAAGGGCATTGGTGTCGAACCTGAGCATGTGCGTGTGATTGTTCCGCTTCCCAAGAACTATGAGGAGATGGAGCGTGTCATCCGCGAGGAGATTGAGTACAAGGGCGTGTCGGTTATTATCGCCCGCCGCGAGTGCATCCAGACGCTGAAGCGCCACGCAGCAGCGGCTGCAAAGAAAGGAGTTAAGTAGTAAGAAGATTAACAGACAATTATCATGAAACAAGATATTATTCTGTGCGGTGTGGGCGGACAAGGTATCCTCTCCATCGCCACCATCATCGGTTGGGCCGCTCTGGACCAGAACCTGCAGCTGAAGCAGGCTGAGGTTCATGGCATGAGCCAGCGCGGCGGTGACGTGCAGTCGAACCTTCGCGTGAGTGACACTACCATCAACAGTGACTTGATTCCCAAAGGCGCCTGCGACCTGATTATCTCGCTCGAACCCATGGAGGCTCTTCGCTATGTGCCATATCTGGCACCCAATGGCTGGATTATCACAAACACCCAGCCCTTTGTCAACATCCCCAACTATCCCGAGATGGATGCCGTGAATGCCGATCTGGATCGCGTGGGCAATGTCATCCGGCTGGATGTGGATGCGCTGGCAAAGGAGGTTAATTCGCCTCGCAGCGCCAACATGGTGTTGCTGGGTGCTGCTGCCTCGGTGTTGCAGATGCTCACTCCCGAGTTGCTCGAGGACGGCATCAGCCATGTGTTTGCCCGCAAGGGTCAAGCGATTGTTGACACCAATATCGCTGCCTTCCGTGCTGGCCTGGCCGCAGCACGCAAGTAACCTGAAATTAGTCTCGGAGGACTACGGTCCTCCGAGATACCAAATAACAATAAACCATAAAAACATGAATTTACCAGTAAACCAAGACGTCTTAGACGGCATCTTGCGTGAGATGGACATCGCTGATGTTTCGCGCTCGACAATCCGTCAAGGTGTCGCCGTGGCCGGTGCCCTCGAGAAGGTATCGGGTGAGAAGTTTGTACACCTGGAGATTGGTGTTCCAGGCCTGGATCCCTGCAAGATAGGTATCGAGGCCCAGAAGGCCGCTCTCGATCGAGGTGTAGCCTCAATCTATCCCACCATTGGCGGCATCCCCGAACTGAAGCAGAACGCTTCACGATTTATTAAAGCCTTCATCAACCAGGATATTCCTGGCGAGTGCATCGTTCCGACAGTGGGTTCGATGCAGGGCTGCAACACACTCATCCTCGAGTGCTCGCAGATGCAGCCGGGCAAGGATACGATTCTCTACATCAACCCGGGCTTTGCTCCCCACATGTTGCAAGCCAAGATTGCCGGTGCTGGCATCGAAGCATTCGACATCTACAACTACCGCGAGGAGAAGCTGCGCGACAAGCTAGAGAGCTACATGAGCAAGGGTAACATCGCGGCGCTTGTTTATAGCAACCCCAACAATCCTGCATGGATTTGCTTGACCGAGAAAGAGTTGCAGATTATCGGGGAATTAGCCACGAAGTATGACGTGGTCGTGTTGGAGGACATGGCTTATATGTGCATGGACTTCCGCAGCGACAAGTCGCACCCCTTTGAGCCACCATACCAGCCCACCGTGTCGCACTATACCGACAACTATGTGATGATGATGTCGGGCTCGAAAATTTTCAGTTATGCCGGTGAGCGCATCGCCATCGTGGCATTCTCGCCCAAACTCTATCATCGCGACTATCCGCATCTGCGTGAGCTATATGGTTTAGGCCGCATGGGTGACAACTTTGTGTTGACCTATCTGTACGCCGCCTCGTCGGGTACGTCACACTCTGCTCAATGTGGTCTGGCAGCCATGTTGGGTGCAGCCGCCGACGGCTACGACTTTGTGCATGACCTGCACGAGTATGAGAAACGTGCCCACGAGTCAAAGCAAATCTTCCTGCGTCATGGATTCAACATTGTCTATGACAAGGACAATGATCAGGATGTGGCCGATGGCTTCTTCTACACTGTGGGCTACAGGGGCATGGGATGCAAGGAATTGCTGTCATTGTTGTTGCGTTGTGGCATTGCTGCCATCACACTTAACACCACGGGCAGCGACCAGCCAGGCGCACGTGTCAGCGTGTCGGCACTGCGTACTCCCGAACTGATGCAACAGCTTGACGAGCGCCTCGCTATTTTCGAGCAAATCGCAACTGAAAACTGACAACCGAAAACTGATTACTGAAATGAATTACATGACCGCCGACGAGGCAATGCAACTGGTCAAGTCGGGTGACTCGATTTACATCCAGGGCAGTACGTCCATCCCATTGGTACTCGAGGAAGCACTGGCACGTCGTGGCAACGAGCTGAAAGGCGTGACTATCTATTCGGCATTCAATGTGGGTAGGGGAGAGGCTCCCTTCTGCAAACCCGAGTACAAGGATGCGTTCTGGACCAACAGTCTGTTTCTGTGTGCCGACCAGCGTAAGTGGGTAGCTCAGGGCTATGGCACCATGACTCCAGCCTTCCTGGGCGAAATACCATTCTTGTTCCGCAGCCGACAACTACCCGTGGACATTGCCTTCATCAATTGCTCGCCCCCCGATGAGAACGGTTATTGCAGCTATGGCATGAGTGCCGACCTGGCCGTCTCGGCCGTTGAGTCAAGCAAGATTGTCATTGCCGAGATTAACAAGAGTATGCCTTACCTGTGTGGCGGTGCGCTCATCCACGAGTCGCAAATCACAGCAGCCGTCGAGTGCGACGACCCGCCATTGGCACTGGAGTTCGGTCCGCCGACACCCATTGAGGCCGCTATCGGTGCGAACATCGCTGCCGAGATTCCTGACGGGGCGACCTTGCAGATTGGCGTAGGTGGCATCCCCAATGCTGTACTCAACGGCATTAAGAACCACAAGCATCTGGGTCTGCATACCGAGGCAATGACCGATGGTGTGGTGCGTCTGATTGAGGAAGGTGTGATTGACAACTCTCAGAAGGTTATCAAGCCGGGCGTGAGCGTGGCTTCGTTGGCGTTGGGTAGCCAGCACATGTATGATTTCCTCCATTATAATAAAGGAGTGGAGTTCTACGATGTGGCATGGACCAATGACCCGCAAGTCATCCGCCAGAACCCCAAGGTGATTGCCATCAACAGCGCCATTGAGGTCGACATTACTGGCCAGGTGTGCGCCGACAGTATTGGTACTACAATCTTCTCGAGTGTGGGTGGCCAGCATGACTTCATGTATGGTGGCGCATTGAGTGAAGGCGGAAAGACGTTCATCGCGCTACCGTCGCGCACAGGCAAGGGAAAGGCAAAGATTGTGCCGACCTTGACACCCGGTGCCGGTGTGGTGACTACCCGCTTCCAGACGCAGTACGTCGTCACCGAGCATGGCATTGTCTACTTGCGCAATAAGAGTCTGGCGGAACGTGCCAAGGCGATGATCACCATCGCGCACCCCGATGACCGCGAGGCACTGGAGCGTGCCGCTTGCGAGCGTTTTGGTTACAGTTTCCTGCGCCTGAAATAACAAGACCCAGCCGACTTTCAACAAGCGGGCTGGGTACTAGCGTATCTTATTAATTCTCTAATTGAGTGTCCTAGTTCAGGACACTTTTTTGTTATTCGATGTTGCCATTGGTATGTGTCTGGCGTTCAGCGCTACGTTGCTGGTGACGCGCCCTACGCTCGGCAGCGCGTGCCTTCCGGCCAGCAGCATCTCCTTTGCGTCCACGTTTGTGCCATTGTCCATGCCCCTTGTCATGGCCTCGCATGCCTTGCCGTTTTGACTTGACTCTGGCCTGGATCTTCCGCTCGGTGTCAAAGAACTTGCGCAATTGCTCGGCGTTGAGGACTGTGGCTAACTTGTCAACATATGAAAGCTGAACGTCCAATGCCTTTTTCTGGTTATTGAGGCGTTGCTTTAGGCGGTTCGCTTCCTGCTTGACATCATCACTTTTCTGTTGCATGTTTCCTCTATTCCATTCGCTGCGCATCTTCTCGTTATAGGCGCGGTAGATTTCTGTGAATTTGGCCTCCTGTTCGGGCGTGATGTTGAGCGAGTGAATCATTTGTCGTGTTTTAGCCTCGAGGAGTTTCTCTTGTTTTTCGGCCGTTTTCTCTTGTTGTGCTCCGGCCGACAGGATAGTAGCAGCCAGAAGCAATAGCATCATTGTCTTTTTCATTTTCTCTATTCTTTAACGGGTTAATATTCAGGGATTTCGTCAAAAAAGTAGTCGATGGCGTCCAGTTCGTCATCGGTCATGGTCTCGAGCAGTTCATCGACTTCTTTCATCTCTTCGGCAGGTCCGTCGTACTCATCCGCCTTGGCGTCAGTCAGAGTCGGTTCGATGTCCACTTGGTCAACTGCCAGCCATGCCTCTGATGTGTCCAAATCGTTGATTGCTAACATTTTACTCTGTGATGTCATGGGCTCGGTATCTTGATGAAGCATGCGCACTGTCATGAACACAGCACCAAGAATGGCGGCTGCAGTGGCAGTCCACAAAGCCAGTCGGCGTAGGGTGGGGCGTTGGTCATGATGTTGCTCGATGGCCCGCTCGGTACTGTTGTTAACCAGATGGTCGATTTCATCATCGGTGATGCCAAATGGATTTTTGTCTTTGTATTTGTCCAATTCGATCATAACGAATGCTCTTTTAAGTAGTTCTCGATTTTCTTCACTGCATAATGATAATTGCTCTTGAGTGTCGCCACCGATTTGCCTGTGACTTGGGCAATCTGCTCATAACTCAGTTCGTCGTAGTAGCGCAGATTGAAAGCGATACGTTGCTGAGTGGGGAGTTGCAAGATGGCTCGTTGGAAAAGCATCGCTGCCTCATCGCCTACCAGGTCGGGTTGTGATACCAGTCGCTCAGCTAACTCAGGCCCAATGGTGTCAATGCTTTGGAAGAGTCTTGTTTGGCGCCGCAAGTGCATCAAGGCCTCGTTGGTTGCAATGCGATAGAGCCAAGTGCCTAACTGGCTATCGCCCTTGAATTTGCTAATGCTTTCAAGAACCTTAATGGCTGTTTCCTGCAAGACATCCTCAGCATCATCATGATCTATGACTATGCGTCTGACATGCCAATAAAGACATCGTCCATACTGTCGCATGAGCTGCCTGAAGCCTTGGTCACGCTGAGCATGGTTGTTCAGCATGTCGATGAGTTGTTGGTCAGTGATGCTTGTGTTCGTCATACATGGATTAGATGCACCCGAACCGAAAAAGTTGGATGAGTTTTTGAAAAAAATCACTCAAACCGCATGGTGGCGGTGGGGCGGATGGTGCTGATGATGTAGCTCGGGCCGATCAGGGTAAGGTAGGACACGATGATGATGCCCACATTAAGCAGCAGCCAGGCAGTAGGGGAGAGGTCGATAGGGACAAAAGGCATGTAGTAGGAGCTGGGGTCCAATTTCACAATGTGGAGCCACTTTTGAAGCAGAGCCAGTCCCAACCCGATGAGGTTGCCCCAAAGCAGGGCCTTGAGGATGAGCTTCCCTGTGAGGAAGATGAAGATATTTCGGATTCCTTTGTTACTGGCACCCAGGGCTTTGAGCATGCCAATCATGCGAATACGCTCAAGTACTATCATCAACATGGCGGCAATCAGGGTGAAACCTGAGACAATCGCCATCAACACCAGGATGATTACCACATTCATATCAAGCATCTGTAGCCACGCGAAAAATGAGATATTATTTTGACGGGTGTTGGTAACGGCATGCAGCGTGTTGTTGTTGGTCTGGTAGGTGTGCCGGGCGAGTAGGGAGTAAAGGCGATAAGCGTCATCTTTGACATGGCTCACATCCTTGAGGTTCACCCCGACATAGTGGCCCACATCAGCTGTCCAGTCGTTGATGCCTTGTATCTGGCGGATGTTACCCACGATGATGGCCTTGTCGAAATTGTCAAAGTCGGTGTTGACGATTCCTACAATGTGCGCGTTGCGCACCTTGACCTTTTGCTGTATAAAATAGGTGTATACATGGTCGCCACACTTCAATCGCAGTTTGTCGGCTAGCGATCGTGAGATAACGACCTCGTTGACATCGGCGGTGTCGGTGATGAGTGGCACGCGTCCCTCGACCAGATTGTCCTGCAGGTATCGCCAGTCGTATCCGTCATCCACGCCACGGTAAACGATTCCCTCAAAATCGGTGTCGGTTTTGAGGATGGCGGGCTGATCGGCAATCAAACACATGCTTGAGACCAATGGCCTGAATTCCTCGTCGGCCATGATGGCCTGATAGATGGGCTGCGCATTGATGGTGGCATAATTGTCGTCCAGACCGATGGCAGCATTCGACACTTTGAGGTGCGCGTCAAGTTGGTAGACCTTGGTGGAGATTTCTTTTTTGAACCCCATTACCACCGCGACCGACAGAATCATCACAACGATGGCGAGCACAATCCCCACCAGCGCCACGTTGAGGCTGGGGGGTGCTTGCTTGGCATCCTTGTCAAGCTTCAGTCGTTGCGCTATGAAAAAGGGGTAGTTCATAAAACAGTCGCAAAATTACGAATTTTAGTTAAGAATTAAGAATTAAAATAAATTAAAATAGCGTAAATTGAGAGTAAGAAGAAAAATTCTTAATTCTAAATTCTTAATTCTAAATACTAAATTCTTAATTCTAAATTCTAAATTCTTAATTCTAAATTTAAAATAGTAATTTTGCACGCTCAAAATGGACATCTGGAAAAACATATTGTTGTTAATTGTCTCGCCAAAGGTCGGTTGGGAGGAAATCAATGTTGGTGGCATCGCTACCAACCGCATCATGCGTACGGCATTTCTTCCGCTACTTGCAATCCTTGCGGTGACGGCATTTGTCCCGATGGTTTATGATAAGACGATCACGTTGTCCATGTCGCTGATGATGGCAATTATTCAGTTTTCGAGCTACTTTTTCAGCTATCACATCGTGTGCTATCTGCTAGGTGGTTTCTATCCTGAATTAACGAAGACAAAGGGTTCTACAGCAAGGCTTCATGAGTTAATACTTTATTGCCTGATTTACTTGGTGTTACTGGAAATAATACACAATGTATTACCTATTGATTTTACACCCATATTTTTCTTGATGACCTATCTGGTATGGATCATCTATCGTGGTGCGCAATATATGGGTCTGGTCAAACGCAAGGAAGCGTGGTTCGTTGTCTTTGCATCGGCATTGATTTTGTTAACACCAGTGGTCATTACAAAACTACTTAGTATGCTCATTGTCAGATAATTAAATCTATATACTATGGCGCAAAACAACATCAACATCAAGAACCGCAAGGCGACCTTTGACTATGAGATTCTGGAGACATTTACTGCCGGAATCGTATTGACGGGTACCGAGATTAAGTCGCTACGACAGGGCAAGGCGGGACTGACTGACACTTACTGCATGGTGGAGAACCACGAGTTGTGGGTCAAAAATATGTACATCGCTGAGTATTCCTATGGATCATACAACAATCACACGACACACCGCGACCGCAAATTGCTAGTCACACGCAAAGAACTGAACCGCATCGCCAAGCAGGCCGAGCAGCCAGGTTATTCGGTGGTGCCGTTGCGCATCTTCATCAACGAGCGTGGTCTCGCGAAGATGGTGATTGCTGTGGCACGAGGTAAGAAACTCTACGACAAGCGCCAAAGCATCAAGGAACGCGAAGACAAGCGCAACCTTGACCGAATCATGAAACGGTAGACTTGATTCGTATTAAGAATTAAGAATTAAGAATTAAGAACCTTTGGCTATTTAGAGGTGAGGGTTAGTTTTGTCTCAAATTTTCGATTCTGGGAGAGTTGAGAATATCGCAGCGGGCGGATTTGTAATTCGTCCGTTTAAAACAACCCTATTTGAATCATAATTGATATTATGTTAAATAGAGGAGCGATATTATATCTGTTATTGCCGAAATACTCCCCCACAGTTGCGTAAATGGCAGGAAATATGTAATTTTGCCACAAAAATCATACTACAACACAATGAAAAAGTTTTTAGCCCTTTTCGCTGTTGCCCTGTTTACTCTCACAGCCGCCACAGCTAATGCTCAAGAGAAGTTTAATTTGTCTGATGACAAATCCGATTTTGTTCGCATCACCGATGTCGTTCCTGATGTCATTCTGGAAATTCGTTATTTCAGTACCTATAATTTTGTGGGTACGCGTGTCGATGGTTATGAAGCCCCCCAAGCATGGTTAACTCGTGAGGCTGCCGACAGTCTGAAGGCAGTCAGCGACGATGTCAAGGCCAAGGGCTATCGCCTGAAGATTTATGATGCCTATCGTCCCCAGTGCGCTGTCGACCACTTTGTGCGTTGGGCAGCCGACTTTGCTGACACCACGATGAAGAGCTACTTCTACCCTCGCCTGACCAAAGATGTGCTGTTCCCACAAGGTTACATCGCAGCACACTCGGGTCACACCCGTGGTTCTACGATCGACCTCACCCTTTTTGACATGAACACCGAAAAAGAGGTCGATATGGGCGGCACGTTCGACTTTTTTGGCATCGAGTCACATCCATCCTATGTAGACGGCCTGACAGCACGCCAGTATCTTAACCGTATGCTCTTGCGTGATGCCATGATACGTCATGGCTTTGCGCCTATTGAAGAGGAATGGTGGCACTTCCGCCTCGCTAAAGAGCCCTACCCCGATACTTACTTTACCTTCCCTGTTCAGTAATTCGTTGAAAATGAGGTCGTTGTCATTGCTTTTGGCTATTGTTTTGTGCATAGGCTTTCCCTATGCGCAAAACACCTATTCCCCTGATAGTGTGGAGATTGCAGAGAGTGTTATCGATGCTGTCGACTCATCGCAACTGGCGATACCTGAACTCACACTGGGGGTTACCACTCCCCTGCCCTATGAGCCGCACCACGGGTTTGACATTAATTTTTTCAAGAGTCGCACCAACCCCAACACCAAACCATACACTTTCCTTCAGGACCAGACGTGGGTGGGCTTGCCAGTGTTTGCAGCCGGCTTGCTTGCCAAAGCCGAGAAACAAGGGTTCCGCCAAAATTACAAGAACCCAAACGCCAACATTCGACTTATCAAATACAATTTCCACACCGAAATTGACAACTACACTCAATATGTGCCATTGGCATTGAGTATTGGCCTGCACATGGGTGGTGTGGAGGGTCGCAGTGACTGGCCACGCTATTGGGCCTCGGCAGCTGCTTCGGCCGCCATCATGGCAGGTATTGTCAACGGTGTCAAATACACTGCTAGCGAGATGCGTCCCGATGGGTCCACGCGCAATTCCTGGCCTTCGGGCCACACGGCTACAGCATTCATGGCAGCCACCATCCTCCACAAGGAATATGGACTGACCCGCTCGCCATGGTATTCGGTGGGGGCCTATACTTTGGCAACAGCCACTGGAGTGATGCGTGTGCTCAACAACCGCCATTGGGTGAGCGATGTGCTATCGGGAGCTGGCATCGGCATACTCTCAACGGAGTTGGGCTATGGACTCATGGACCTGTTGTTCAAGAACCGTGGCCTGTTGCGTAACGACATGGTTTCCTATCCCGACTTACGCGCCACTCCCTCGTTCTTTGCTATCGAGATGGGTATGGGTCTTGGCAACCGCAACCTGAACTTGCCCCCATTCAAATATAATATTCCCGATATAATCACTGACGGCGAGGACATTGATACCGACGAGCCGCTTCACCTCAAGTTCAGGGCGGCCACGGTCGTTGGTGCCGAAGGGGCATGGTTTTTCAACCCCTATATCGGTAT
>JAFZAK010000147.1 GCA_017557285.1 Muribaculaceae bacterium | reverse complement strand
CTCTATTCGAGCACGGTGGACCTGAAGTACCGCGGCATGCTCTATGATGCCACGCCGTTCGACTCGTCGTATCTGTCCACGTCGCCTGCCGACAGCATCGTACGCCTGCAGGTGGGTAATTCGGGCCTCATCGAGGGGTGGTCGCTAGGACTGATGCAGATGCATGTGGGCGATAGCTGCCGCATCGTCATCCCCTACAATTTGGGGTACGGCTCCTATGAGCAAGGGAGTGTCATCAAACCATTCTCCATGCTGGTGTTTGACATCAAGCTGCAAGACATCTACGCCTACGAGGTGAGGCCTTGACTTGCCACTCCCAACTAACAAAAACACCCGCCCGGCCACAACGGCCCGGCGGGTGTTTTTTTGTATGGGAGCCATTCATCTTACTTGAAGTCCAAAAAGTGTGTTGGCGGTGGCGGTGGTGACGCGGTCCACTTCGTCGAGGGGAAGGTTTAGAGCCTGCGCCATGCAGCGGGCGATGTCGGCGACGTAGGCGCTCTCGTTGCGCTTGCCGCGATGCGGCACGGGTGCCATATAAGGTGCGTCGGTCTCGAGGAGGATGCGGTCTAAGCCAATGACGGACAGGACCTCGGGCAAGCGGCTTTTCTTGAAAGTGAGCACGCCGCCGATGCCGAAGCAGAAGTCGCCGACCTGGCGGATGCGGTCTATATCGTGTGTCATTCCCGTGAAGCAATGGAACACGCCCCGTGGCATCTGGCCAGCAAACTGCCGCAACACGTCCAGTACCTCGTCAAGAGCCTCCCGGCAATGAAGAATAAAGGGCAAATCGCGGTCGACACACCAACCCAGTTGTCGCTCCAGCGCCTGCATCTGTTCACGGCGGAAAGTCTTGTCCCAATAGAGGTCGATGCCCACCTCGCCGATGGCGACCCAAGGATGCTGGTCAAACAGCGTTTCCATTTGGTCAAGCACATCGTCCCAGTCGTCATGCACATCCTCTGGGTGCAGCCCTAGAGCAAGGCTGATGCGGCCCGGATAGCGAGCGGCTGTATCGAGCAGGCGCGGCACACTGTCGAGATTCTCGTTGGGGAGGATGATGTGTGTCACCCCCGCCTCGACGGCGCGCTGCACCACCAAGTCACGGTCATCGTCAAACTCTGCGCTGTAAATATGACTATGTGTGTCAATCACTTTTTATTTCTCCCGGTTGGTGAGCTGGGCGATGAGATTGGCAAAGGTTTGGTGCGCCTCGTCGCTGAGGTTGATGCGATTCAGGGCATCGAGTGCCATGGTGTTGTAGCGGGCAATGACCTGTTCGCTGAGTTCGCGCAGCTCAAGCCGCTCATAGATGGCCCGCACGGCGGGGTACTTCTGGTCGCGCATGGCGTATGGGTCATTGAGCCATCGGCGCAGTTCCAGAGCGTCGTCACCCTGCGCGCGTTCCTGCGCATGGATAAGCAGGAAGGTCTTCTTGTTGTTCATGATGTCGCCTCCCACTTCCTTTCCAAAGGTTGCGGGGTCTCCCCACACGTCGAGCATGTCGTCCTGCAGTTGGAAAGCGAGCCCCATGTACATCGCCATGTCGTAGATGGCATGACGGTCTTCGTCGCTGGCGTCGGCAATGATGGCACCCATCTCGCAGGCGCAACCGAGCAAGACGGACGTCTTGAGGCGTATCATCTCGATGTACTCTGCCTCGGTCACGTCGTGGCGCAACTCAAAGTCCATGTCCCATTGCTGGCCCTCCATAATTTCGATGGCGGTTCGATTAAACAGACGAATAGCCTGCGGCAAGTGTCGGTCATCGACGCGCTGCACGTGCTGGGTGGCAAGTGTGAACATGGCATCACCGCACAGGATAGCGACGTTGTCGTTCCAACGGCGGTGGACGGTGGGTTGTCCGCGTCGCACATCTGCATGGTCCATCACGTCGTCGTGCAGGAGGGTGAAGTTATGGAACAGTTCGATGCCCACTGCGGCATCAAGAGCCTTCTCAGGGGCTCCACCCAGTGCCTCGCAGGCCATAAGTGTGAGTACGGGTCGCACACGTTTCCCGCCCAAGTTCATCGTGTAGATGATGGGCTCGTAGAGTTGTGCGGGCTGCTTGGGATAGTCAATGGCATGGATGGCATCATTGACCATCGAGAGGTATTCGTTGTAGGACTTCAAGACAATTAAGTATTAAGAACCTTTAGCAATTATTCATTACTCATTATTCATTAGAAGAGAACGCTTTGTTGAACTCTTGCATCTGCTGGGGCGTATAGATTTTCTCGAGTTCTTTGACCTGGCGGTCGATGAGTTCGAGGTCGGCATTGGGCGCCTCGCGGTCAGCCTTTAGCTCAAGACCCAGCATAGTGGGAGTCGCCACAGCGGCATAGATGCGCATCTGCTTATCAACGCTTAACTCGCGAACCTGTCTATCGACTTCTTCTTTGGCTGCAGCAGCGAAATCAGGTTTTCTCATAAATTCGCCTGACCAGTCGATGAGTGTGAGAAAGTGTTTAGCAGAATCGACATTGAAGTGCTCATCGACGCGCTGGCCGAAGATACGGAAGGCCTGCAGCTCGGCGTAGTTGTCGATGTCGTAAACCATCAGCTGCGCCACTGCCCGCATTGAGTCGTTTTTGGCGGTGGTCTCAAGGAAGGCCTTCTTGAGGTACATGCCACTGTTGGGCATCCACAGACTGTCTTCCACTGCCTTGTAATGCTGCTCGACCTGCTTGAGGGCTACAGTGTCGCCCCATGCTGCAAAAAATTCCTGCGCCAGCTGCTTTCCGGCCTGTGTGGGGCCTTCGCTGCAACTGCCCAGCAACAACGCCAAGGCAAAGAGTGCTAAGAGTGATTTCTTCATTTTGCTAATTAATCAAAGATTTCTGCTGCCAGTTGCTCATCGGCACGGCGGAGCGAGTCAATGAATGCCTGCTCAAAATCATGTGCCGCCCCGTCCTCGCCTGTGAGGACATACTCGTCGTGTATGGCGCGGGCGTCGAGGATGGCGCGTTGCAACGCGATGGTGTCAGCATGGTCGACATGCGCCACCATCCACGCCGCCTCATGGCCGCGCGCCACGGCATCGTCG
>JAFZAK010000146.1 GCA_017557285.1 Muribaculaceae bacterium | reverse complement strand
GTTGGCCGGATATTCGCTCGTTTCTGACCGCAAGCCCTTCAATGCCTTGGTATTCTTCGGCGAGAAGGAGTCGGTCATGCAGGGACGCAACCAGCTCTTCGGCAACAACCGCATCCAGATGATTCCCGTCAAGGACGACATGAGCCATCTGTTTGAGATGAACCGCGTGCTGCAAGAAGGCGAAATCTTGAGTATGCCCGCCGACCGCTTCTTTGGTTCCTCACGCGCCATCACGCTGCCCTTCTTGGGGCAGGAGGCGCGCTTCCCGCAAGGACCGTTCTCGGTCGCCACGGCACGCGGTGTCGATGTGCTCGCGGTGAATGTGATGAAGGTCGCCCTCAAGCGCTACCACATCTACATCACCCCCCTGAACTACGACAAGCAGGCACGCCGCAACGAGCAAATTGACCAACTGGCTAAAGCTTATGTCGCCGAACTCGAGCGCGTCATGCGACTGCATCCCACGCAATGGTACAACTACTATGAATTTTGGATATGATTGACCCGCATCATCCCACCGAACAAGAGGCCCGCGCCATCGATGTGCACGAACTGCTGCCGCAGCAAGTGCCCTTCGTGATGGTGTCGCAGTTGGTGCATTTCGACATGGTCCGCACCATTACCGAGCTGCACGTCAGCGATGACAACATCTTTGTCGAGGATGGACGACTCTCGGCAAGCGGACTGGTCGAACACATCGCGCAGACTTGTGCTGCCCGCATCGGATACATCAACAAGTATATCCTGCTCAAGGGCATTCAGGTGGGTGTCATCGGCGCAATCCGTGACCTCAATATTCATCGTCTGCCCCAGGTGGGCGAGGTGGTGACCACCACGCTCGACGTGCTGGAGGACATCTTCGGGATGACCCTCATCCAGGCTGAAGTTACCGCTGGCCAAGAAACCCTGGCGACCACCCAAATGAAAATCGCCGTAAAGGAATAATCTGCACACCCCCCCTTTAGGGGGACTTGGGGGGACGTTACATGCATTATGCATTATATCAAAATGGAACTAAAAGCATCAAAACTGATTGAAGTGCGCTTCAACGAAGTCGACTCGATGGGCATCGTGTGGCATGGGTCATATCCCATCTACTACGAGGATGCACGCGAGGAGTTCGGCAAGAAATATGGCCTCGGTTACAACACGTTCTTTGAGAACGACTGCCCGGCACCGCTGGTCGAACTCGATATGCAATACAAGCGGGTCATCCGCTATGGCATGACCATCCGCGTGGACATCATCTATCGGCCCACCGATAGCGCCAAAATCGTGTTTGACTACGAGATACACGACCCAGCCGACGATTCCCTGCTCGCCACCGCACACTCGGTGCAGGTGTTCTTCGACATGAACTATGAATTGCTTTGGGACAATCCCAAGTTCTATAGCGAGTGGAAAGCCCGCTGGCTGTCCCCCTGAATTAAAAATAATGACTTACTGCGTCTCTGACAATATCATATCGCCATTGGGCGTAACTACAGAGCTGAATTACCAGGCCGTGATGGCCGGTCACTCGGCTCTCTCCCGTTATGAGTCCCAGTGGCAACTCCCCGAACCCTTCACTGCGTCGCTATTTACCGATGTGCAGTGGAATGGACTCATGATTGAGGGCATGACGCGCTTCGAGTCAATCGTGGCGCGGTCGGCACAACAGGCCATTGACGAGGCTCACATCGACGTGGCATCGCCCCGAACGGTGTTCATCCTGGGAACCACCAAGGCCAATATTGACCTGTTGCAATATGGGCAGCCCGTGCCCGAGGATGTTCATCCTGGAGTTGCAGCGCAGCGCGTGGCGCGATGGCTGGGCTTTACCACCACGCCGTTGGTAGCTTGTAACGCCTGCATCTCGGGTGTTGCCGCTATTGCCTTGGCTCATCGCTTGCTTGAGGCTGACTACTATGATGTCGCTGTGGTCGTGGGGGCCGATGTGCAGAACCGCTTCACCGTGTCGGGCTTCCAGTCGCTCAAGGCCGTTTCACAAGAGCCTTGTCGACCCTTTGACCTCGAACGACTGGGATTGAACTTGGGCGAGGCGGCAGCAACCATCGTGTTGCAGCGCGAATGCCCCTCGCAGCCCGATGCCGTAGCCATTGAGGCATGTGCCGTGCGTAACGACGCTTTTCATGTGAGTTCGCCTTCCAAGAACGGCGAGGGCGCTTATCGTGCTCTCCAAGCAATCCATGTCACCGAGGCGAGCGAACGCCTGGCGTTTATCAATGCGCACGGAACGGCGACCATGTTTAACGACCAGATGGAGTCGGTCGCTATCCAGCGAGCCGAACTGAACCATGTGCCCGTCAACGGACTCAAGGGCTATTATGGCCACACCATGGGCGCTGCGGGTGTCCTTGAGACGGTCATCTCCATACGGGCGCTGAAGCAACATGTCGTGTTGGGTACGCGCGGCTTCAGTGAGCGCGGTGTCTCGGGCAAGATTCAGCTTTCGGCCGAGCACCTCAGTGATGATGACCACAAGCCCGCTTTCGTGAAGATGATTTCAGGCTTTGGCGGAGGCAATGCCGCCTTGCTGCTTTCGGAGAGTTGTTCCGTCCCCCCAAGCCCCCCTAAAGGGGGGTGTCATGAACCTTGTTCCCCCTTTAGGGAGGTAGGGGGACACCACCATGTCTTGATCACTCCCACACAAGTCATTGTCGATGGCTTGCGCCGCGACACTACCGAGACGGGCCCGGCGTTGCTCACCGAACTCTATAAAAACGAGGTGGGCGACTACCCCAAGTTCTTCAAGATGGACCCCTTGGCACGTCTGGCATTTATCGCCACCGAGTTGTTGCTTAAGGCTGAGGGTCGTGAGCGCTTTGTCGACTGCGATGACCGCGCTGTGGTGCTGTTCAACCGCACCTCGTCGATAGCCGCCGACTGTGACTATGTGGCGAGCATCGATGGCGATGAGGGCTTTTATCCCAGCCCGTCGGTGTTTGTCTACACCCTGCCCAACCTCTCAGTGGGCGAGATTGCCATGCGCAACCACTATCATGGCGAGACCTCATTCTATATCCTGCCCGGACGTGATGAAAGTATGATCAATAAGATTCAGCAGGCCTCAATGCTCGACCCGGCAACAAAAAGCATGATTACCGGATGGATTGACTATCCCGATGACGAACACTTTGTCGCCGAGCTATATATCTTGAAGCGAGATGAGCAATAGCCAGAACGCAAATATCGTCATCACGGGCCAGGGCATCATCTCGGCTATCGGCATAGGTGTGCAAGAGACCTTGCAGGCCCTGCGCGACGGGCGGTCGGGCATCGGCACGATGAAATATCTCGCGTCGACGCACCACGAATTGCCCGTGGGCGAAGTCGATCGCTCGAACGACCAACTGAAGGCGATGCTGGGCATACCGTCAGAGCAAGAGGTAAACCGCACGGCTTTGTTGGGCATGGTGGCCTTGCAGCAGGCTCTGGACGATGCCAACATCCAGCGCAAGGGCCGTCGCGTCATCCTCGTCACCGGAACGACGGTGGCAGGTATGGACCTCACCGAGCGATATTTCGGCACGTTCCGTGACAGCGATGAGCATATCGGTTGTATGCGTCAGCACGACTGCGGCGCATGCACCAATCTGATAGCCAGTCACTTCGGTATTTTCAATGAGAGTGCGACGCTCTCAACGGCCTGCTCGGCTGCGGCCAACGCCATCATCCTTGGCGCCAACTTCTTGCGCACAGGTCAGGCCGATGTTGTGGTGGCAGGCGGTGCCGAGGCGTTGTCGCGTTATCATCTCAACGGCTTCAACTCGCTGATGATTCTGGATCACGAGGTGTGCCGACCCTTCGATGCCACCCGTGCTGGACTGAACCTGGGCGAGGGCGCGGCATTCGTGGTGATGGAGCGCGAAGCCGATGCACAAGAGCGCAATGCCGATATCCACGGCTATCTCACGGGTTACGGCAATGCCTGTGACGCGTTCCACCAGACTATGTCGTCGCCCGACGGCGAGGGTGCTTGTCGTGCGATGACCCAGGCACTGGCGATGGCAGGCGTGCACCCCGACGATATCGACTATGTCAATGCCCACGGCACGGGCACGGTCAACAATGACCAGAGCGAGAGTGCCGCGCTGCGTCGCGTCTTCGGCGAACAGATGCCGCCCGTGACCAGCACCAAGATGTACACGGGCCACACCACCAGCGCCTCGGGAGCCATTGAGGCGGTGTTCAGTTTGTTGGCCATGCGCTACGGCTTTGTCCCCGCCAACCTGGGGTGGACGCAATCCGCGCCCGACTGCATCAGGCCCTCACAGGGTATCGCCCAACTCAAGGTCGACCGGGTGTTGTGCAATTCGTTCGGTTTTGGGGGCAACGACACCTCGTTGCTTTTCGCACGCCGTCCCTTGCACGACATGACCCGTTTGGACACGACCCGCAAGGTGCGTGTTGCCGCCGAGGTTGAGTTGGCTGACCCCGAGTCGTTGGCCGACATCAACAAGTATGTCAAGCCACTCGAGGCACGCCGCATGGGCAAGTTGCTGAAAGCCTCGTTATTGGCGTCCTATCAGGCGTTAGAGGCGGCGGGCATTGATTGTCCTGACGCGATCATCACAGCCACCGCTTGGGGCTGTGCCGAGCATAACGAACTGCTGCTCGACCAATTGGAGCAGGAAGGCGAGGTGCCGCTGAAACCCACCTATTTCATGCAGAGCACCCACAACACCATTGGGAGCAACATTGCCATTCACCTCAACTGCCACGGCTATAATGTGACCTATAGCCATGGCACCCGGTCGTTTGACTGGGCGATGCGCGACGCGACGATGCTGCTGCAGAGTGGCCAGTGCCACACCGTGCTGGTGGGGTTGCATGAGGAGGTCACTCCGTTGATGCACTCGTTGATGAGTCGCCTAGGCCTACCCGTGGCGCCCGCCGACTTGTATTCACGGGTGGTTGTACTGACTGTCGACGACTAGTATGGAGCAGAGCGGCGATAGGATAGGGCAGAAGCGACTGATGCACGACCGAGGCATCTGTGTGGTCATACCGACTTACAACAATGGCGGGACCATCGAGCAGGTCGTGCGCGACACGCTCGAGCAGTGCGACGATGTGATCGTGGTCAACGACGGTTCGACCGACGCTACCACCGACATCCTGCGTCGCAT
Source organism: Muribaculaceae bacterium (assembly GCA_017557285.1). Taxonomy (GTDB): domain Bacteria; phylum Bacteroidota; class Bacteroidia; order Bacteroidales; family Muribaculaceae; genus Sodaliphilus. Next base: position 8,638 of record JAFZAK010000146.1, on the reverse strand, counting down.
CGACGGCATCACGCTGGTCGAGTATGCCCAGAACCGAGGCAAGGGTCATGCGCTCAAGTGCGGTTTTCGCCGGGCAATGGACATGGGGTTTGACTATGCCATCACCCTCGATGCCGACGGCCAGCACTATGCCGACGACATTCCCGTCTTTGTACGGGAAAACCAGGAGCATCCTGGAGCGCTCATCGTGGGGCAGCGCGACCTCAAGGGCGTGCAACGCTCGTCGGGCAGCGAGTTTGCCAACAAGTTCTCTAACTTCTGGTTCTATGTCCAAACGGGGCGGAGGCTCGAGGACACGCAGACGGGCTATCGCCTCTACCCGTTGAGACGCCTCAAAGGACTCTCATGGCTCACCTCGCGCTATGAGGCCGAACTCGAGTTGATGGTGTTTGCCTCGTGGCACGGCGTGCAGTTGGTGTCCACGCCCATTCGGGTCTATTATCCCCCGCAAGACCAGAGGGTGAGTCATTTCAGACCCGGCAAAGACTTCATGCGCATCACTGTGCTCAACACGGTATTGTGCTTCTTGACAGTGATCTATGCCTGGCCTTTGCGCTTGGGCCGATGGGTGGCGAATGTGTTTAAACGATGAGACGAATGAGACAAATTCTCGTCTGCCTAATATGTAGCCTATGGCTAATGGCTAACTCTACTCCCCCCTCTTTAGGGGGGGCTGGGGTGGGCTCTCAGGTGGTCAACATCTGGGAGGACGTGCCAGGACACAAGCGTGTAGAGTTGACGCCCTACACCTTGCCTGGAACGGGCCATGTCGCCGTCATCGTTTGCCCAGGAGGTAGTTACTTCTGGCACGACATCGAGGTCGAGGGCCATGAGGTGGCGCGATGGCTGCAGCAGAACGGCATCGCTGCATTCGTCTTGAAGTACCGCGTGGCTGGGGTGCCCGCCTTTATCACGCATTATCGCCTGTTGTGGCGCGGCAACCGATATCCCGACCCACAGGACGACTTGCTGCAGGCATTGCGCTATGTACGCGGTCATGCCGAGGCTTATGGCATCAACCCCGACTCGGTTGGGGCAATGGGCTTCTCGGCGGGAGGGCATCTGGTGATGTCGGCGGCCGAACTCTTCCCCCAGGACGAGCGGCCAGCGTTTGTGGCGCCCATCTATCCTGTGGTGACCATGACCGACGCTTGTGTGCACAAGCGGTCACGACGCGCTCTGCTGGGCGATTCGCGCACGGGAGATGAGGCGTTGCGCGACACCCTCTCGCTCGAGCGTCATGTGCCGACTGATTGTCCGCCAGTGTTCCTGGTCAACTGCCTCGACGACCCCGTCGTGAACTGGCGCAACTCGGTCTTGCTCGATTCGGCGCTCACCGCCCAACGCGTGCCGCACACCTACCTGCAGTACCGCACCGGCGGTCACGGCTTCGGGGCCAGCGAAACCAAGGGCACCCCCGAGTGCCGACAATGGAAAGAACAGTTCCTAAAATGGCTATGTTCCGTCCCCATAACCCCCTAAAGGGGAACAAAAAACACCCCCCCTTAGGGGGGGCTTGGGGAGACTCTCAATTTAATAAACTATGTTTGACGACATCCGACCTTACAACGACAGCGAAATCCCTGCAGCGATGCACCGCATCGCGCACAGCGACGTCTTCCCGTTGCTGGCGTCCTTTGTCTATCCTGACATCCCTCTGGAGAAGGTCAGGCAACGAGTGGAGAACTTCAAGAACACACATGAGTTTCAGTTCGACACCATGTATAAGGTCAATGAGCAGATCATTGCTCGCACCATGACCGAGTTCACTTGCTCAGGCATCGAGCGGCTCAATCCCGATGAGGCCTATCTGTATATCTCCAATCACCGCGACATCATGCTCGACTCAAGCCTGATGCAGTTCTATTTGGCCAGCAATGGCTTTGAGACCACCGAAATCACGTTTGGGGCAAACTTGATGATGCACCCCGTGGTCATCGATGTGGGAAAGTCCAACAAGATGTTCAAGGTCGAGCGCCCGGGTGACAACATGAGGGAGTTCTACCAGAGTTCGCTCAAACTGTCGCAGTACATCCGTCATGTCATCACGCAAAAGCACGAGTCAATATGGATCGCACAACGCAACGGGCGCACCAAGGACGGCCATGACAAGACCGACCAGGGAATCATCAAGATGTTCGGACTCAGCGAGTCGACCGACAAAATCAAGGCGCTGGCCGACCTACACCTCGTGCCTGTGTCCATCTCCTACGAGTGGGAGTCGTGCGACGTGCTCAAGACCCTCGAACTCTATGAGTCGCAGTTCATGCGTTACACCAAGAAGCCCGGCGAGGACCTCAACTCTATCCTAACGGGTATCATGCAGCCCAAGGGCAGGGTACACCTCCAACTGTGCGAACCCATCACGTTGGACGAACTCATGGCGTTTGAGGAACAGACCAACATCGAGTATCACAAGTCGGTGGCGGGATTGCTCGACTCGCGCATCAACGCTGCCTATCGTCTCTACCCGAACAACTACATCGCGCATGACCTGCTCTATGGCAACATGCGCTACAAGGACATGTACACGCCTGAGCAGCGCGAGGAGTTCATCCGGCAGATGGCACGCTTGGACCGCTACGACACCTTCGACATCGACCGCCTGCGTGAAATCTACCTCGGCATTTATGCCAACCCAGTAGACAATAAATAATTCATAATAACTAATCCAATTTCGTCGCTGAAGGCGACCATCTAAGTAACCGAGGATGGAGCCTGCGACACCCTCGGACTATGAAAGAAAAAATTAAATCACTGCTTGAAGATGCTCTGCCGCTGGTCGACCTCGATAGCGACTTCCTGTTCGCCGAACTCGACTCGCTGGGTGTGACCACCATCCTGATGATTCTCTCGGGCGAGTTTGGCATCACGCTGGAGGCGGCCGACGCCACCCCGCGCAACCTGAAGAACCTGGACAGTATCGTCGCCATGGTTCAGCAAAAACTAGAGATTACTAACAAACGGAATTAAAGAAGTAATGCACAATGCGCAATGCAAAGTCGACGGAGGCGACCATCTGAGTAACCGAGGGTGGAGCGAAGCGACACCCCCGGAGACACTGGAGGGTTATCTGAAACAGGATGCCGAGCGCTTTCCCGACAAACTGGCGGTCATCTGTGGCGATGAACGCGTGACCTATGCCGAACTGTGGTCTCGCGTGCAGCGCCGTGCCGAAGTCTTGCGTGGCTGCTACGCGCCGCACAAGATTATTGCCATCCGTACGTCGCAGACCATCGACTTCCTGGTCGAGTACTTCGCCTTGCACCTGATGGGTGCGGTGGCGATGCCCCTGGAGCGTGACATCCCGCAGCAGCGGTTCGACGAGATCGGCCACCGTTATGATGACTTTGTCGCGCCGCCCGAGGTTGCCGATGTGCTCTTTACCACGGGCACCACGGGCAAGTCGAAGGGCGTGATGGTGAGTTACGACACGATCATCGCCGATGCCGAGAACCTGATTGCCGCGATGGGATTTGCCCACGACCAGCACTTTGTCATCACCGGGCCGCTCAACCACATCGGCAGTCTGTCGAAGATTTACCCCGTCATCGTCACGGGTGCCACGCTCAACATCCTTGAGGGCATGAAGGACTTGGAGGCGTTCTTCCGCGCCATCCACGACGCGCCGGGCAAGGTGGCGACTTTCATGGTACCAGCAAGCATACGCATGGTGCTGCAACTGGGCAAGCGGCAGTTTGCCGAATTGGCCGACAAACTGGAATTCATCGAGACGGGCGCTGCGCCCATGGCGCACAGCGACATGCTGGAGGTGTGCCGCATCTTGCCCAACACCCGCATGTATAACACCTACGCCTCGACCGAGACGGGCATCATCGCCACCTATAACTTCAACGACGGCGAGACGCTCGTGGGTTGCCTGGGGCGGCCCATGAAGAACTCCACCTTCTTCATCACCGACGAGGGCACGGTCGCTTGCCAGGGCCGCACACTCATGGCGGGCTATGCCGATGACCCCGAGATGACTGCTCAGGTGTTGCGCGACCACACCCTCTACACCGCCGACTTGGCTCGCATTGACGAACAAGGCAGACTACGCCTGATGGGCCGTAACGACGATGTCATCAACATAGGCGGATACAAGGTTGCGCCTACCGAGGTCGAGGATGCAGCCATGGCATTTGATGGTGTGAAAGACTGCATTTGCATTTGTGAGGTATCGCCCGTGCTGGGCAACCGCCTCAAACTCCTCGTCGCCCTCGACGAAGGGGCCGCCCTTGACAAACGCGCCCTCGCTCGCCACATCGCCTCCCGCCTCGAGACCTACAAAGTCCCCCAACTCTACGAAGCCGTCCCCGCCATCGCCCGCACCTTCAACGGCAAGCTCAACCGCAAGCACTACCGATAATCAATGCATAATGCACAATGCAAAATGCATAATCAAAATCAGACAACAAGAACAACGCAGACAACTCATTTTTAGGGAATCTTTCACATATTGTCCCTAATCATACTGTGTGTGATCATTGCGCCCCTTAAGGGCGAAAGAGTATATTGACATTCTTTTAGCTCTTTTATTTTACAAAATGAACAAATAATTTGTGTAATTCAAAATATCAAACTATTTTTGCACAAAATTCTTAGAAAAAGTGTGAATAAGCATCACAAAACCGAACTATTTTGTGCTTTATGAGAATAGAACGCGACATAATTAAAACTTTTAAGCAGTGGAAGTCATCACCTAACAGGCAACCTGCTCTTGTGTTGGGCGCACGTCAAATTGGCAAGACTTGGGCAATGGAAACATTTGGCCGAGAGTGCTATGATTATTGTGTCAAGTTTGACTTTGACCGTCAACCCGAATTGAAGTCAATATTCAAAATTACCAAAGAACCTGCCCGTTTGCTGACTGAACTAGCTCTGTATAGCGAACACCCCATTCTGCCAGGTAAAACTCTGATTATTTTTGATGAAATCCAGGAATGCGAAGAAGCACTCAATAGCCTCAAATACTTTAGTGAGGATGCTCCTCAGTATCACATCATTGCGGCGGGGTCTTTGTTAGGCGTGGCCGTGCGAAAACGCAGAATGACTGTTCCGGTAGGCAAAGTCAATGTGATAAGAATGTATCCAGTGACTTTTAAAGAATTCTTGCTTTCAAGCGACGTTAAGACATATAAATATGTAGACAGTCTTGAAGAAATAAGACATTTGCCAGAGATAATACTCAATAAATTGCGCTCCGAATATCGTCGATATCAGATTTGTGGAGGAATGCCTAGGAGTGTTGTGTCATTGCTCGAGAACCAAGGTATGGCTACTGTAGAGCAAGTATTACAAGACATACTTGACCTCTATGAGTTGGACTTTGCAAGATATGCTGAACCTCGCGAGATACCTCGCATACATGCTATTTGGCACTCTTTGCCATCACAATTGTCAAAAGAGAACCGTAAGTTTGTCTATAAGGTAATCAAAACTGGAGCTCGCTCAAAAGATTATGAAGATGCTCTCATGTGGCTTGAAGAAGCAGGGATGATTCATCGCGTTTACAATATCAGTAAACCTGGTATGCCGCTTACTGCTTATCAGCATACCGATGCTTTCAAGATATATGCATGCGACTGCGGCTTACTGCGTCACCTGGCACATGTCCCCGCGTCTATCCTTACTGACCCAATCGCAAATTATACCGAGTTCAAGGGGGCCATTGCCGAGAATGCCGTGTTGCAGTCCCTTTTGCCCATCTCCGCTGGGTTCTGTCCGAGCTACTGGACCTCAGCGGCCACTGCCGAAGTTGAATTTGTAATTCAGCACAATGAGGATGTGATTCCGATTGAGGTTAAGGCCGAGACCAATATCAGTGGCAATAGCTTGTCAATCTACAACAACAAATACCATCCTAGATTAAGGGTGCGTTTTTCAATGCAAAATCTACAATACAATGGAGGTTTGTTAAGTTGCCCATCGCCCTTGGCGGGTTGGCTGCACAATCTCATAGCTAAGTTGCCTTAATGCATTATTAGATAAAAGATTAGAGATAGGGGATCTGTTGTTCTCAATAAGACAGTGTGTGATCATTGCGCCCCATAGGGGCGAAGAGGGTCTAGGCAGGGGTGGAGCGCAAGCGAAACCCCTGCTACTCGTATATCAAAACAATCAAGCCCTGTAAGGGCGGCAGAGTCAGGCACATCCGTATCAAAAACTGACAACTAAGAATTCAAATGCCCCGCTTCGCGTTTGCTTCGCGTGGGTTCGCGATTTATTTGCTGTTTAGTTGTAGTAGCGATGCTGTCCAGTGCTGTCCAGTGCGTCCAGCCGTATAGGGGACAAAAAACTGGACAAAGATTAAATGTTGTTAAAATGCAACGAAAAATTTGCATTTCGCCAAATTTGGGTATTATATTTGCGTCGAAAATTGTAAATTAACCCCAAATAAAACCTACATGGAAAACACAAATTTGTCTCCAGTCCTGGAAGGACTGGGGAAGGGGGTTCATGTATCCCCATTTGAAAATGGTAATACCATGATTCAGTTTCCAGGTGATACTCCCGAACTGATGGCGATGCGACGACTGACGATGCCAACACCCAAACTGGATGTGGCAGGCTTCACCATCCGCACAGGCTATGACTGGTTGTGCGAGGCACAGCGAAACCCAGCGCCGAAGGACCTGTGGCGTGACTACGGCATGGTCTACGAGAACGAGTGTACCTGTATCTTCAGTGACACGAATGTGGGTAAGTCAATTCTGGCGGTGCAGATAGGCATCGACATTGCTCGCAACACCTGCCAGAACGTCCTCTATGTTGACTATGAGTTAAGCGAGAGGCAGTTTGCGGCACGTTACACCGATGACAACGGCAACAAGATGGACATCCCCGACAACTTCTTCCGTGCGCAGATGTGTGACATCGTTGACTCGACGCAACTTGAACAGGACCCCGTGTCACGTGTCATGGATGCTATCATGCAAACGGCAGCCGATGTGGTGATTATCGATAACATCACTTGGCTGAGCTGCCAGACCGAGCAAAGCGATGTGGCGGGCGAACTGATGATGCGACTCAGCGAGATGAAACGGCGTGGCAAGCTGACCATCATCGTCATAGCGCACACTCCTAAGCGCCCCGCGTCGCAACCCATCACGCTCAACGACATCGGCGGGTCGAAGAAGATTGCCAATTTCGTTGACTCGGTCATCGCTATGGGTCGCAGCGGCCAGGGCGAGGATATACGCTATGTCAAACACCTGAAGGGGCGCAATGCGATCATCCGCTATGGCGGCGACAATGTGCTGCTGTGCCGTATGACCAAGGATGATGGCTATGTGCATCTGGAACCCGTCGGTACTGCGCCCGAGCGTTCCCAACTGCGCCGCAACGAGCCAGTCGACCTTGAGCAGCTGCGCCAACTCAAGATGCAGGGACTGAGTCTGCGCGAGATAGCCGAACGCATCGGTTTGAGCAAGAGTCGCATCCAGCAGCTGCTCGCGGGTCATTGACTGCTGTCCAGTGTCCAGTTTTTTTGGGTGACTGGTTTCTCTGGACACACTGGACACAATTGGACAGGCCGATAAACTTTTTAAAATCTCAAAACCATGATTGACTACGTAGAAACCCATGAAATGTTCATACCGCTGAAAGCCATGTTCGGCACCGACTGGCTGATGCATTGCTACGAGACCGTCGAACGCGATGAGGGTAAAGCCTTGTTTGCGCAACGCATGATGGAGGCTTGGCCCGAAAAATTGGTCTATGTCCTTGCTAACCCGTCGAGTGCGGTCATCTGCGCCTACAAGGCGTTGCCCATATTTGCCCGCAGCGCCGTGTGGATTGCCACTGGCAGCGACACGCTCACTGCCGAGCACTTGATGCCGTTATGGGATCGCGATGTGGTGTTTTTCCCTACAGCACGCCAATATGACCAATGGAGGGACTCCATGCCTTGGATGGGTGAGCATCCAGGCACCTTTATTGTTGACGACACGATGCACATGCTCGCCAGTTGGTATTCGCCCGCTATTGACTGGGACCTTGCCACGATGGCATTGATGCCGCATGACATTCGTTGGGCGTTTTTCAATGGCGTGATGGGTGACCTGACGCCGCTGTTGCAGATATTGGGCTGCCTTCCCCGACTTGAGGGCGACTTGACATAGTCGCGTGTGCATTTTCGTCCTCGCCATTCAGGTGGCTTAAGGTTCCTATAAACTTTATGACCAGCCCGTCAGCGAATGGCTGAAAAAGAATTTGTTCAGACAAGATTGCGGTCAAATCAAATGAACAACTGAAACTAAGAAGTTGTTGTGAGCAAACTGCCTTGCTCGATTCTCTCAAGGCTCTGCACTACGACTTTCAATGCATCTGACAGGTCATCGGCTGTAAAGTATCTATCGGTTGTTTGGTCATGACCAGGCATTCCCATGAAACCGGTCAGGTCATAAACTAAACTCAGTTCAAGCGGTGTGAGTGAGCGGTCGAAGCGATAAGCGATAAAGGCTCCGAGCAGGTAGGAGTAGCGGATGGTGCCAACATAAGAGTAAATGCCTTCGTCAGCAGCCAGTATATTGTCGATTTTTTTGAAAATCTCGCCAGCGATAACCGTAAGTTGCTCAGGAGTAAGAGCGTTGCTGTCAACGGCAGTCATCATCGCAAGAGTGAGAGCGTTCAACGT
>JAFZAK010000145.1 GCA_017557285.1 Muribaculaceae bacterium | reverse complement strand
TGGGACTTGCAAGGGCAACTCATCGCACAACTGGTGGCGCACAATGGCGACAAGATGGTGGTCAAAAGCGACGGCCTGCAGTTGCCCACCACGCAGGTGACTGGCAACGAGGTGACCGAAAAATGGATGAAATTCCGCAAGGACAACCATCAGGTCTATGACAGTCACAACACAACTGCCATCGACCGCCTCATCGAACAACACATCGGCCAGCATCCCGACCAGCTGCTCTCCACAGTATTGCTGGTGGCCGATTATAGCCAACTAGATGGCGGCAAGCATATGCGTCAATTGCTGCAAGGCATCCATGCCGAGGCGCGTCCACAAAGGTTGGTTGCGTCGTTAGAGTACCTCATGGAACGTCACCAAGACATGCCCGAACGCGTCACAACGCTCACCCTCTATCGGCTGGGTAAGGGATTCGAGGATTTGAAGGTCAATGAACAGGCAACGATACTCTTGTTCTGGTCGCGCAATGACGAGGCGCGGAAAGCCTGTGTTGAATCTATGCGGGCCAAGTCAAAGCAATCAGGAGGCAAAATCCAACTGGCCGACATTCTCGTTGACCCCGACACCACACTATGGAGCAAGACGGTCGGCAATGACTCGGCGACGTGGGCGCACTGGTGGGCTCCTGGGGGCGTCATGGACCCGATGCTGGGCGGCATCCCCATTTCCCGTACTCCCCTGTTTATTGTCACCGACTCGACCGGACGCGTTACCCATTCGGGACAAAACCTACAATAAATCCCACATCATACAAGAAATGGATTTCACACCGCTTATCAAAGGACACATGCGCAATCGTCTGCAGGAGCAGACGAGATTCATTGACCATGCCGACGCCGTGCAGCAAGGCGAATTGGTCAAACTCGTTGAGACCGCCGCACTCACTGCGTTTGGCAGGCGATATGACTTCTCGACCGTGCGCACCTACCGCGACTTTGCCACGCGTGTGCCGCTTCACCGCTACGAGGACCTGCGCCCGATGATTATGCGCATGGTCGACGGTGAGCAGGGCGTGTTATGGCCTGGGCGCACTTGGAACTTCGCGCAGTCCAGTGGCACCAGTGACGGGCGGAGCAAATTCATTCCTATCACTCCACAAGCCCTGAAGCACAACCACTACCAGGGCGCAAACGATGTGGTAGCGCATTATCTGAACCTGAACCCACAGAGTCGCATCTTCTCGGGGAAAGGACTTATCCTAGGTGGCTCGTTTGCAACCCAACTTAAGACCAAACCGGGCGTGCAGGTAGGCGACCTGAGCGCAACGCTCATCGAAAACATCAATCCATTGGCCAACCTCTTCCGTGTGCCCAACAAAGAGGTGGCGCTCATGCCCGACTGGAACGAGAAACTGCCCGCACTTGTCGAGGCGAGCATCGGGCAGAACATCACCAATCTGAGTGGTGTGCCCTCGTGGTTCCTTACCGTGCTGCGACGCGTTCTGGAGCGCACGGGCAAATCGTGCATCCACGAGGTATGGCCCAATCTGGAGGTGTTCTTTCACGGCGGAATCGCCTTCGCACCCTACCGCGAGCAATATGAGGCCATCTGCGACATGAGCCGTATGCATTTCCTTGACACTTACAATGCGAGCGAGGGGTTCTTTGCCGTGCAGACCGACTGGGATGACACGGCTATGATGCTCCTGCTCGACATCGGCGTATTCTACGAGTTCTTGCCCATCGAGCAGACCGATAGCAACGAGCCTGATGTGATTCCCATCTGGGAGGTGGAACCTGGACGCACCTACGAACTCATCATCACCGCCTGCAATGGCCTGTGGCGATACCGCATTGGCGATACCGTCACCGTCACGCAACGCAACCCCGTGAAAATAAAGATTGCCGGTCGCACCAAGAGCTTTATCAACGCCTTCGGCGAGGAGGTGATGGTACACAACACCGACCAGGCCATCACGCGTGCGTCGCAAGAAACAGGTGCGCAAGTGCTCAACTACACGGTTGCGCCCGTTTATGCCGACGACCGCCAAAGCGGGCACCACCAGTGGCTGGTAGAGTTTGCCGTCGAGCCTGCCGACCGCCGTCAGTTCATCACGTTGGTCGATCAATTCCTGCAGGATGCCAACAGCGATTATCAGGCCAAGCGTGCCGGGAGTATTTTTCTCGTTCCTCCCACGATGGTGGTGGCTCCGCAGGGACTATTTGACCGATGGCTGGCTTCCACGGGCAAACTTGGTGGGCAGCGCAAGATACCTCGGTTGAGCAACGACCGCACGCTCATCGAGGCTATGCTGGCGCTGATGTGATGACACTAGTCCCTCTTTCTCCCGTTATCCTAAAGAGGGTGATTTTCACAATTTTACAACCCAAACAAGCACAAAGGATGTTAAAAAATGTAATTTTTGTCGGTTTTCATTTTTTGATAGTTCTCTGTTCAAGAATGCGCTTAGCCTTGTAGCCGTGGGAGTTGAGCAAAGGTTGGTCGCAAAAAGTGTTAAAGGGTGTAAATGTTTAAAGGTGTTTCACAAGGTTGCACGCTATGCTGATTATCAGTACCTTTGCACCATGAAATTTTTGAACAGCATTACAAACCACGTCTCTTTGACGAAATCGACAGTTTTTTTCACTTTATTAATATTGTCAAGCTTTGCGTTCTCGATGAGTGCGCAGGAGCTTGTTGCACGCAAGCACGGCACAGTGCGTGAGCAGATGGAGCAGTCTTCACTGCGCCAGAACCAACGCAGTGTGGTGAGCGATTTGCTCGATTACGCATTCAAGTTCCGCGGTGTTCCCTACCGTCACGGAGCCATGTCACCACGCGCTTTTGACTGCTCGGGCTTTACCAGTTATGTCTTTAAGCAGTTCGGCATCACCCTGGATCGCCGCAGCAGCGCACAGATTTATGACGGCCGTCGCGTATCGCGCGAAGACTTGCAGCCTGGCGACCTGGTGTTCTTCACCGGACGCGCCATCGGTAGCCGCATTGGACATGTGGGTATCGTTACCGAGGTTGACAAGAACGGACAAGGTGGATTTAAGTTTATCCACGCCGCTGTCCACTCGGGTATCACCGAGAGCCACTCGAGCGAGGCATATTACCGCCCCCGCTATCGTGGCGCCTGCCGAGTAATAGAGTAGTATTTTTCATAACGGATTGTACATTCCCCGCCCCCGCTGGCGGGGTTTGTTTTAATCGAGTAGTAATGGGAGTTAAAAAATGACCTATATTGACGACCATATTGACCAACTGGATCTCGCGGCAGCGCTAGCGGCTGTCGACGACGAGCGGCGTGAATATGCCCTGCGATACAAACATGAGCGGTCGCAGCGCCAATGTCTTGCAGCCTACCTGCTGCTGCAACGCGCACTCAAGCAGGAATATGGCATCACAGGCGAGCTAAAGTTGACCTACGGACCGCACGGCAAACCCATGCTTGTCGATTATCCTGACATCCACTTCAACCTGAGCCATTGCCGCGATGCCGTCGCATGCGTTGTGAGCGACAGTCCCGTGGGCATCGATGTTGAGTGCATCGACCGTTACCGCACCCTCTTGCTCGACTACACCATGAACGAACAGGAGCGCAAACTTGTCATCGCCTCGCCCGACCCTGCCACTGCGTTCATCCGCCTGTGGACCATGAAAGAAGCACTGCTAAAACTCACAGGCCAAGGCATTACCGACGACCTCCATACCGTACTCGAAAACACGCAAGTTTACCAATTCAACACCATTATTCACCCCACCTACATCTGCACCACCTGCAGTAAACTGTAACCAACAAACTTAAAAACTAAAGTTATCCAAGATTGACTACTAGTAAATTCTTCAAGTTTCAGCAGGCGAGCGCCTCAAGAAAGAAATGGCTGATTGACCTATTAGCAATTAGCTTTTTACACAATGCAGCCTGGCAGGAAACCTGCCAGGCTGCATTTGTTCATTGATTGTGAATATTTTGTTTAGACCTTCTCCCACTCGCTGCGCTTGACTTTGAGGGCTTGGTTGAGCTCGGCGTTGGCTTTTATGTCCTTATAGTATACTTTGATGATGGCTGTGTCGCGCAAATAGTCGATAGCGCCAACCTCCACATGGTCGATGTTGAGTCCGGTACGCTCCTTTAGGTCGGCGAGCAATTCGTCATGGCATTCGGGCTTGACCAGCGCCACGCGGTCATATTGGACGAGCTTTGTCGCCAACGTGCTGTGTAGCAAGAACGCTTCGCACAGCGCTACCGCCGCCACAATGAGGATATTAGGCACGAGCATCTCCAGGAAGCTAATTTCGGTTCCCAATGCATTGATGACTGCCAAGCAGATAATGCTGAACAAGTAGGTCATCTCGCGTACTGGCATGGCATCAGTGCGGTAACGCATGATGCTGAAGATGCCAAACAGACCGATGCCGATACCGATGCCGGTCTTGCCCTTCAGGTCCTCGAGGACGAAGATCATGAAGTAGACCAGGAAGTAGATGACGATGCCAATGAGCATGAACGTGAAGTAGAATTCACGGCGCTTGCTGTGGCGATAGTACAGAAAGTGCACTAAAATCCACACCGTCAGCGTGCTGATTAAGAAATTCGTCAAGTTGATATGTCCAAACTGCCCTGTGTGGAACAATTGGCTCATGAGTGTTGAAAAGTCGGTATTCATCTTTTTTTAATTTATTGTCGGTGAGTTTTGTGCTGTTGCCATGATGCGCTCGATGCTGCGCATGCGCTCCTTAAAGCGGTTCTGCTTCAGAGAAGGGTCGGTAAACGCCATTCCCATGCAGTACTTGCTGAATCCATGCGGCTTGATGCGCAGTTGCCTGAGCATCTCCAGGATGGGCGACGGCTGCAGACCGTCACGTTTGAGTTCAATAACGACCAGTCCGGTCATCTCACGACGCTGGTGATTCGTCCAGTTCTGAAAACGAAGGCTGGTGTCGATGGTGAGGCGCTCGGTACATGCCTTGTTGACCAGCGTGATACGGCGGAACTCGTTCTCGATGGTAGGAACCAGCGTGGTGTTGTCATATCGCAATCGCTTGTGCAGGAACTCGCTGATGTCACCCTTATTGGCGATGACCATTGCGGGCCATTGCTGTTGATCGGTAATGGTGAGACCCATGCGTTTTTTACGCGTACGCTTGTGGTTATCCTTGGTCTTCACTTCGAGGAAGTGCAAGTCTGACGAGACATATGACCGCACTCTGACCTTCTGGCGGTTGAGATGCCCGTTCTGATGCGCAATATACATCGCTCGCTCAGGGGTGTCGAAGTAGAGTGTATGATAGGGTGAAATCCGCAATCCGTCGGTCTCTTGTGCGCGGTATTCGTCTCGGGCCATCTCCAGCAGTTGACACAGCACCGGCACCGATGTGACAAACTTGGTGTCGGTACGGTTCATCAGCTTGATGGAGCTCATCTGCTCAAGCGTGATGGGTTGAAACTGCTGGATAATTTGTTCAAGCATTGCGGGTTAGGCCTATTAATAAAAACGGCCGCCAGGTGCAGATATTGTGTACCTGGCGACCATGAGACTTGTTGTTGGTGTCGAATTAACCTTTGCCCAACATGATGTTGATGACCGCGTTGACATCCGACACGTCCACCGTGGTGTCCCCCTCGGTGAGGTATTGGCGACCATCGTAGGCGCTGCCGTCATCCTTGCCCAGCATGATGTTAATGATAATGTTCACATCGCTCACGTCAACTTTCCCATCACCATTGACATCACCCCTAAGGTAGGTCGTGCCACCAGCCTGGGTGTTGGTAAACTCCATATAGGCCATCGTTGCCAGGTTGATGGTCTGCGTCTGGCCGTCGGCGGTGACCGTGGCTTTGCCGCCATTGAACGTCATGCGCAAGCCGGTGGTGCTGAACTGCGTAATCTGATTACTCGAGTTCACAAAGTTCAGATAGTTGTATGTGTCGGCGCTCATGCCCAGCGTGGTGAGCACAGCGGCTGCAAACAAAAGAAATAGCTTTTTCATATAGGTTTTGGTTAAGTTCTGATTTTGGGATAGCAAAAGTATGCAATCCCTACAACTCCACCAAATTAAATCAATCAAAAACAAACATTTTTCAGCAAAATGCAACTTTTCTCAATGCACAATGTCCCTTTTTGTGTCATCCGTGACAAGAAATTAGAACTGGAAATAGATGAAGGGCTGGATGTCGCTGCTCTTGACCTGGACGATGATGACGACCATCACGACCAGTGCGATGACATAGCAGAACATGGGCAAGCGCACGAATGCCTGCTTGCAGCGATTCTCGATGCGGTCGGGAATGAAGTGCAACACGAAGCCCAGCATCATCAGCACCATCACCTGCCAATAGCCCGTGACGAGCTGCCACAGCAGTTCGGGATGGAAGTTGGTAAAAATCTGGTTGAGCATTGTCATCGAACTGGCGAACTCACGGTTGCGGAAGAAGATCCAGCACAGGCAGGCAAAGTGGAAGGTACCGATGACACACAACACCTGCACCCAGCGGTGACGGTGCGGCACACCCGTCTTTTGTCCCGTGAGGCTCATCCACATCTTGTGGAGCATCAGTGCTACGCCATGCAGCGAGCCCCATGCCACGAAGTTCCACGACGCGCCGTGCCACAGTCCGCCCAGGAACATGGTGATGAACAGGTTCAGGTATTGCCGCACCTTGCCCTTGCGGTTGCCGCCCAGCGAGATGTAGAGGTAGTCGCGCAGCCAAGTGCTCAGCGAGATGTGCCAGCGACGCCAGAACTCGGTGATGGACGCGCTCTTGTAGGGGCTGTTAAAGTTGATATTGAACTTAAATCCCATCAGCAAGGCAATGCCGATGGCCATGTCGCTGTAGCCCGAGAAATCACAGTAAATCTGCAGGGCATAGCCGTAGACGCCCAACAGGTTCTCCAGGCCACTATAGAGCGACGGGTCAGCAAAGACACGCTCGACAAAGTTCACGCTGATGTAGTCGCTGATGACCGCTTTCTTGAAGAGTCCGCAGATGATGAACCATAGTCCCGTACCCACCATGTCGCGCGTGATGTGCAGCGGTCGGCGGATTTGCGGGATGAAGTCGCTGGCGCGAACAATGGGACCCGCCACCAGTTGCGGGAAGAATGACACATAGAAGGCGTAGTCGAGCAGCGAGTCGAGCGGACGAATCTTGCCACGATACACGTCAATTGTGTAGCTCAGCGACTGGAAGGTGAAGAACGAGATGCCCACGGGCAAGAAGATGCTCAGGTCGCTGAAATGCCCGCCTGTGAGCTGCGCCACGATGTGCCCGAAGAAGTTGGTGTACTTGAAGTAGGCCAGCAGACCCAAGTCGACCGCGAGACTCAGTGCGACGAGCCACTTGCGGGCCGACTTGCTCTCGGTGCGGTACATCCGCTGCGCAATGAGCCAGTCGCTGCAGGTGACCAGGGCGAGCAGGAAGAAGTAGATACCGCTCGACTTGTAATAGAAGAAGTAGCTGAACGCGGTGACGAACAGCAGACGCGCAGCCAGCTGGCGGTGCAGCATGGCGTAGACCACGATGAACGCGGCAAAGATCCACAGGAACACGCCGCTGCTGAAGATCATCGGCGACTGCGGGTTGTAGACCATCTGGCCGGCGATGGCATCCCACGGCAGGTTGTGCCAAGCGGCACTCAGCGACTGGAAGAACGTGTCCGTCGTCATGGCTGCCCTCCTTTCTGCGCTTGTTCGTGGTACTGCTCATGCCCCCAACTGATGACATCAAACATCAGTCGGCCCAAGCGTGCCCCACCGCCAAAGTTGATGTGGGTGTAGTCAAGATTGGCTTGGTTCTGCTCGACCATGCGCACGATACTCCCCTCCCCGCCCATGGCGGTGTACAGGTTCCAGAACGCCACCCGCGAGTCGTAGGCGATGCGCTGTTGGGCATTGACCATACTGATAACACCGCGCATGGTGCGGTATCTGTCGCCGCGCTTCTGTTCGCGGTCACCCACGCTCACCACCAGGAATCCCGTGCCGGGCATGTTGCGCTTCATGTGGTCGATGGCCTCGACCATGCGTTCGCGATATTTGGTGTAATCGCTTGCAAGTTTTCCCGCCACGTTCAGACCATACATCAGCACAACCAGGTCGTAATGGCGAACACGGTCAAATTCCATGAGCATCTGCTCGTCGATGATGCGCAAGTGTTCTCCGCCGGCCGAGCGCATGGCGAAGTTGTCGACCTGCACGCCGTGGTTGTCGTCAAGCGAGGCACCCAGATAGGTGATGCCTCCATCGTGATCCACACGCCACTCCACGTGTCCGATTTTTCCTGTGACCGTGACAGCCTGAACCCGTCCGCCTGGGTTCAGATCGAACGACTGTGACTGCACGCCATTGATGGTGGCGGTGACGCGGCCAGTGCCGTTACCCATGCAGTAGAATGTGCTCTGCTGGCAGGTGTCGAGGTGGCTCAGGTACTTCACGCCCTTGAGCGACATCACAGCACCGGGGTCGGCAAAATAGTAATGTCCTGTGAGGTTTGCCCAGCGGCGGTCATAGTTGTTACCATTCAGTTTGTTGACGTCGTGAGCGGTCCACGCGTTGTTGAAGCGTTGTCTGACGCTGCGGCGGAACCCTGGCGAGTCGCAGGTCATGGGCACGTACCCCACTCCGCTGCCGCCATAGCGCTCCTGGAGCAGTTGACGCAGCTTGTCGGTGAGGATGTCACCCTCGATAAAGCTGTCGCCCAGCACGGCGATGCGCGCGGGTCGGCCCAGGGTGTCGAGGCCCTCGAGGGCTTGATAGAGGGCGGTCATGCCTCGGTCCTCGTCATCGGCCATGTCGTCGATGCAGGTTATGCCGGCACGGCACGAGTCCACGTGGATGCGGCCCACCTCAATGACATCGTCCTGCGTTTCAACCTCGGGCAACACTTCCAGCACCTCTTCATCAACGAGCGAGTCAGTGCGCAAATCGCCCAGCAGGTCGACACGACGCATCTGCCAGTCGCCCACCCGCAAAGGGGGTAACCAGCTGAGCGTCAGCAGCACCAGCAGTGCCACCAACACAATCCATACGACCGAATGCAGGTATCCTCGCTCCATATCTCTGAAAAAATGCCCGCAAAGTTACTCCTTTTTCTTGACATAGTGTGTATAATCCGGGCATTTGTGGCAAAAATAAGATTGTGTG
>JAFZAK010000144.1 GCA_017557285.1 Muribaculaceae bacterium | reverse complement strand
CTTATACATCGGGCGTTACTCTAATACCAAACCCAACATCAGTTGGGAAGGCGACTACACCATCTGGCAGTTCAGCGAGGATGGCATCATGGCTGGCATCAACGTCTATGTGGACTTGTGCCGCTTCCATCCCGACCACGATTTGCCCGAACTGCTGCTGTAAAGTCCCCCTCAATCTTCCTGAAGGGGGACTTTCTGTTTTTTACTACAAGTATTTCTCGCCGAAGCGGGCACGGACTTCGTTGACGTAGAGGCGGATGCGTTGTTCTTCGTCCTTGGGAACGATGAGCAAAGCATCGTCGACATCGGCAACGATGTAGTTGTCCAGCCCCGATAGCACCACTACCTTGTCTCCGCCGACGGCGATGACGTTGTTGTGGCTGTTGTAGAGGAGGTTCTGATCGTGCTGTGTGACATTTCCGTCCTTGTCATACTGGGGCGCGTTGTCGTAAAGCGAACCCCAAGTTCCCAAGTCGCTCCATCCGAAGTCTACACACTCAACAAAGACGTTGGGCGCCTTCTCCATCACGGCAAAGTCAATGGAAATGTTGGGACATGAAGCATAGTTGGCGTTAATGAATTCCTGCTCATGTGGCGTGCCAAAGTGTTCCATCCCGCGCGCGAAGACCGCCTCAATGTCTGGGGCATTCGCCGTCATGGCGTGAAGGATGGACTGCGCACTCCAGAAGAACATGCCCGAGTTCCAGAAAAATTCTCCCGTACTGAGGAAGACGCGGGCGAGTTCTTCGTTGGGCTTCTCGGTGAAAGTCTTCACTTGGCTGAAATCGGCATCCATCGCCTCTCCTACCTGGATGTAGCCATAGCCTGTCTCGGGGCGGTTGGGCTTGATGCCCAGAGTAAGTATCGCGTCATGTCGGTCGATGAAGTCGTATGCCTTCAGCACGCTTGTACGGAACTCCTCGGTCTTCATAATCAGGTGGTCGCTGGGTGCCACCATGATGCGTGCATCGGGGTTGAGGGCAGCAATGTGGTGTGCCGCCCAAGCGATGCATGGCGCTGTGTTACGCCGTGCCGGCTCGAGCAGGATTTGGCTGGGCGCAATTTGTGGCAGTTGTTCGCGGATGATGTCGGCATATTGCTCGTTAGTCATCAGAATGATGTTCTCGTCGGGAACAATGCCCGCCATTCGGTCGACCGACATCTGCAACAGGCTTCGGCCTGTGCCGAAAAAGTCTAGAAACTGTTTAGGGCGTGAGGCTCGGCTATAGGGCCAGAAACGGCTCCCCACCCCACCGCACATAATCACACAATATCGATTGTTGTTACTCATTTTCGGTATTTTAGCTAGGTTGGTTTTGAAATAATGTGTAAAGTTACAAAGAAAATTGCCACGAGCCATCATTTGGGGCATATTTTAAGAAAAATTGTGTAAGTTTTCCGAGACACAGCCAAATATATCCAATTTTTACTAAAGTTCTGTGGCAGTATGTCCATATTTCGGCAAAAAGCAGTAACTTTGCCCTCCTATGAGATGTGCTAAGCTCAAATAATTATTGAAATGAAAAAGATAGTCACTACACTAGCTGCCACCGCGATCGCCATGACTACGACCATGGCCCAACAGTTACCCGCAGCTCCTGAGTTCCTCAAACCTGGCGACAAGGTCGCCATCTTGTCATTAGCGTCCACGCCGAAGAAGGCATATGTCGACGCGGCTCAAGCCACACTGCAACGATGGGGCTACTGTCCTGTTGTGGGCGAACATGTGCTAGATAACTGCCATGGTTATGCTGGCACACCTCAGCAACGTGCCGATGACTTGCTGAAGGCCCTGCGTGATCCTGAAGTGAAGGCAATCCTCAGTACGCGTGGCGGTTATGGCTCAGCAATGATGCTTGGGCTGATTGACCCCGACACGTTGGCACGCTATCCCAAATGGATTATCGGGTATAGCGACATCACGTCGCTGCACAGCGCACAAGTGAGGGCGGGCAATATGGGCATCCACGCCAACATGTGCGGCAACCTCGCCGACAAGGACGCCGTGCCAGAGATTCAGGGCTATCTGCGCGACCTGCTGCGCGGGCAGTTGCCCACCTATCGTGTGCCAGCCCATCCTTACAACCAACTAGGTACGGCACAAGGCATTCTGCTGGGCGGCAACATGGCGGTGTTCAGCGTCAACTTCTCGGGTTCGGCCAAGTGGGACTTCCTAGACCGTGACTATATCGCTGACCGCGACATCATCCTATTCTTTGAGGACGTGGGCGAGAGCATCCCGCGTGTGGCGAGCATGCTCACCCAGTTGCGGCTGAAAGGTGTACTACATCAAGTCAAGGGCATCATGATTGGGCGTTTCACCGACTACAAGCCACAGAACGGCTATGAGAACATGAACGACATGCTGCACGAACAGTTGTCAAGTTTCGGTCTGGATATCCCCATCTGCTATGATTTCCCGGCTAGTCACGACGAGTCTTGGAACTACCCGTTGATTGAAGGTCATCCCGTCAACCTCGACATTACCGAAGCGGGCGTCACCCTGAGGTTCGTGGAGTAATGCACAATTACGGCATGGCGGTTTCGCCATGCCGTTGTTTTTATTGTTGATACTCGTGACGGAGTGGGTAAGTGTTGCGCAATGACTCGAACTGGTCCGGATGAGACTGGAGTTGGGTAGTCAATGGTTGGGGGTCAAAACTGTGCATGATGCCTTCTAGTGTGACATGGTCGCTGCCCTGGGCGGGTGCGGCGATTTGCGGCACGGGCAATTGCCAGCCATAGTATCGGTTTAGAGCCTCAATGATCATGGCTGTGCCACGTTGCTTGCCCTCGGCCGAATAGCCAGCAATGTGTGGCGTCGCCACGAGTGCCCGCCGCAAAACGACTGGATTGAGAGAAGGCTCGTTCTCCCAACAGTCAATGGCCAGGTCACCCAGCCAATCACCTAATGCCTCTTCGTCGACTACACCTCCACGTGCAGCATTGAGCAACAATCGGCATCGCTTCATTTGTCGTAACTGCAGTTCCCCTATCAGGTGCCATGTGGGCCATTGCCCGCCATGCGTCAGCGGTGTGTGCACGGTGATGATGTCGCTTTGTTCCAACAAGTGGTCAAGCGTGCAACCGATACCCAATGGCGGATCGTTGACCAAGACCTTGAAGCCCAATTGTCTTCCCCAGCGGGCGACGATGCTTCCCACATGTCCCATACCAATAACGCCCAACGTCAAGTCTTGCGGATTATTGATGTCGTGGCACTGCATCCACTGGCCAATGGAAGAGAATACCCACTGTGCCACAGCGGGGGCGTTGCAACCTGGTGCATTACACACAGTAATGCCGTTGTCATGACACCATGCCAAATCGATGTGATCGGTACCTATAGTCGCCGACCCGATGAAGCGTACCCGACTGCCGGCGAGCAATGCCTCATCACATTGTGTGCGCGTGCGCACGAGCAGTGCATCGGCATCGCGCACTGCCTCGGCCGTGATGTCACTTACCGGCAAGTAAACAACATCAGCCACTGTCTCCAGCACCCCGCGGATGTAGGGAATCCGTTCCTCTACGACAATCTTCATACCCTTGTTGTGGATAATTCCGCCCCAAAAGTACCAAAAAAAAATGAATCTCACCCCAAAAAAACACCCAACAATTATGTGCAATGACCAGCAAAGCACCATGATGAGAACTATCCACGGGCAAAATATGGGCAAAAAATAGCTATTTTCGGGAAAAACATGTTTTTTACTTGCCGATTTGTTGGAAAAAGTGTAATTTTGCGGTGTTAATATTTCGGAAAAAGTGTGTTTTCAGAATGCTCTAATCTCGGAATAAATGCTAACAACATGTTATACAGGAAAATACAATTACCTATAGAACGATTCCTCACAAGCAATTCTAACAAGATACTCGTGTTGGATGGGGCGCGACAGGTGGGAAAGACATTTATCATCCGCCATGTTGGACAAAAACTATTCCCTAATTTCATCGAAATCAATCTAAAAGAAGATGCCGAAGGCGATAGGGCTTTCGCGCGAGTGCATACTGTCAAAGACTTTTACTTGCGACTGAGTGTCATCGCTGGACAGAAGATGGGTAACAAAAGCGACACGTTGGTGTTCTTGGATGAGATTCAGTCCTATCCACATCTGCTGACCATGCTCAAGTTCCTGAAAGATGAAGACCGCTTCACTTATGTGGCCAGCGGGTCTCTACTCGGTGTGACGCTATCCAAGACGGCATCAATCCCCATCGGCAGCATTGAGACTTACCACTTGTATCCATTGGATTTCGAGGAATTCTTGATTGCGAATGGCGTTGGGCAAGAAGTGCTGAACCACATCCATGATTGCTTTGCAAACCGCACATCGCTTGACGAGACGTTGCATCGTTTGATTCTCGACAAATTCAAACGATACTTGCTGTGTGGTGGCTTGCCTGACGCGGTCAACACACTGCTGGACACTGATAACATCGTGCAACTGCGTCGCTTGCAACACGAAATTCACGCCTACTACGGAGCCGATGCTTCGCAATATGATGCAAACAATCGGCTGAAGATTCGCCGAGTCTATGATATGATCCCATCCAACCTTGAGAACAAGCGCAAGCGTGTGTTCGCCAATAAAATCGAAGGGAAGATTGGGAAGCGATTTAGTGATTATGCCGAGGAATTTGACTATTTGATCAGTGCAGGTATTGCCCTAGAAGTTAAAGCAATCTCACAACCGCGCTTCCCAATGCTCGAGTCTAGCCAAAAGAATCTCTTGAAATTATATCTGAATGATGTTGGCATCTTGACATGTCTGCTGTATGACCGAAACATCAGTGCGGTGATTGACGATTTCAAGAGCATCAATCTGGGCTCGGTTTATGAGTCGGTTGTCGCACAAGAACTATTTGCCCACTGTCATCAATTATATTATTATGACAACAAGAAACACGGTGAAATAGACTTCCTAATAGAAGATTTTGATTCCTTATCAGTGATGCCGATTGAAGTCAAATCAGGCAAAGACTATCGGGTACATAGTGCGCTTGACAATTTTTTGCGTAACCCTGACTATCATATTAAGGAAGCGATTGTCCTCTCCAACAATCGAGAGGTTACTATCCAGAATGGCATCACATATCTGCCTATCTATTATGTGATGTTCCTGTAGAGTTTTCGCCTCTATTTGGAAATCTGCCGAAAAAGCATTAACTTTGCACATTAAACAACCACGCTCATGAAAAAGATTCTCTACATTCCTGGCTTTTGCAGTTCGGAGCAGACCGCAACTGCACACCGCATCAAGGAAGTGTTAAATGACTGTGAGCTACTATAACAACTTAACTACTAGATAATGGCCGAGAGCAACTTTATCGATTATGTGAAAATATTGTGCCGCAGTGGCAAAGGCGGAGCCGGTTCGGCTCATTTGCATCGTGCGAAGTATATCCCCAAGGGCGGTCCCGACGGCGGCGACGGCGGCCGTGGCGGACACATCTACCTTAAGGGCAACCGCAACCTCTGGACGCTGATTCACCTTAAGTACAAGCGACACGTGTTTGCCACCGATGGCCAAGCGGGCTATGAGAACCAGTCGACGGGCAAAGATGGCGAGGACCGCACGATAGAGGTGCCTTGCGGCACGGCGGTCTACGATGCTGAGACGGGTCAGTTCCTGTGCGATGTCACGGAACACGACCAGGTGGTTCGATTGCTCAAGGGCGGCCGTGGCGGCCTAGGCAACACGCATTTCAAGAGCGCGACGCGTCAGACACCGCGCTTTGCCCAACCAGGTGAGCCTGGTATTGAGAAAGCCGTCATCCTGGAGCTGAAGTTGCTGGCCGATGTGGGACTGGTAGGCTTCCCCAATGCGGGCAAATCGACGTTGTTGTCGGTCATCAGTGCCGCTAAGCCCAAGATTGCCAACTATGCCTTCACCACACTTGAGCCTAACCTGGGCATCGTTACCTATCGTGACCAGCAGTCGTTTGTCATGGCCGACATCCCTGGCATTATCGAGGGTGCCAGCGAAGGTAAAGGTCTAGGACTGCGTTTCTTGCGCCACATTGAGCGCAATGCGGTACTGCTGTTTATGATTCCTGCCGACACCGACGATATTGCGCACGAGTATGAAGTGCTGTGCAACGAACTGCAGACATTCAACCCCGACTTGGTCGAGAAACCTCGTGTACTTGCCATTACCAAGTGCGACCTGCTCGATGACGAACTGATGGAAATGCTTCGCCCGAACCTGCCCGAAGGCATCGAGACAGTGTTTATCTCGAGTGTGGCACAAAGAGGTCTTACCGAACTGAAGGACGTGCTGTGGCGTACCATCAACGATGAGCGCAACCGCATTCCCGAGACCATGACGCACCACGATCTTGACGCCCGACATCGCCAACAGGATGAGGATGACTTCATCTTTGACACGCCTGACATCCAGGATGACGAGATTCTGCCCGACGAACTGCCCGAGAAGGCCCGCGGTGAGGGACGCATGCTTGGCCCTGACGATCAGGAATGGCGCGACGAGTACTGGGCCGATGACTACCGCGACGAGAACGCCGACTTCCAAGTTGTCAGCGACCCTGACGAGGCATAATCATAATGCACAATGCACAATTCGGCATGGCGAAATCGCCATGCCGTTGTTTTTGGTAGGGACTCAAAAAAAGAGCGGCGCTTTCGCGTCGCTCCTCAGGGGGCGGTTACCTACTCTCCCACTAAATCGTACCATCTGGCGTGGTACCACGCCGAAGGCACTGCGGATGCGAGGGTAAGTACACACGGAAAGAGCCCCGGACACTTGGTGTCCAGGGCTCTCAGGGGGCGGTTACCTACTCTCCCACTTTCGCAGTACCATCGGCGTGGTGAGGCTTAACTTCTCTGTTCGGAATGGGAAGAGGTGGGACCCTCACGCTATCACCACCTTG
>JAFZAK010000143.1 GCA_017557285.1 Muribaculaceae bacterium | reverse complement strand
GTAACTGTTCTCGGTGCGGCTGAGGGAGATTTCGGGCTCACCGTACAGCCAGCGGCTGAACTGCAAAGGTTTGTGGGTATCCAGAAACTTGTGGTTGACCACAATGGCAGTAATCTGAGAGTCGTTGTACCCGCGGAACATCTTCTTGACGGCGGCCGGGTCGGTGAGTTTGTACTCATAGTGTGAGCCATCCATGTCCTTCCACGTGCGGTTGTACTTGATGGACTTGACGTGAGGCTTGAAGATCATGATGTCGCGGCTCATAGCATCTTTCTCCGTCACGTTGCTGCAAGTGCGGAAGACGTTCTTCGCCTGGATGGGTGTCGCCCACATCGGTTGGTACCGTATCGTCATGTCGTCGGGACTGATCCACTCGCCCATCTTGTAGATGGGTTGCCAGTCAATCCGGTCTTGCTTCACCGCCATACCCATGTAGGTGCCGATGACTTCGACACCACGGCTGGTGTGCTTGTACACTAGCTGCATTGTCTCGTCGCAGTCGCTCAAGCAGAGGCAGTTGTCCAATACTTTACCATCCACTTTCGCTTTCAAGGCGCAGAACTTCTCGGGTAAGCGACCTCTATACATCTCGCTATACTCCTCCTGCATCTGTTGCAGGCAGTTGTAGTAAATGCGGCCAATGTAGGCGGTCTCATCGTCAAAGTAGAATTGGCCGTCAATGACCGACGCCTGTACTTGCGCCAGCGCTCCCAGCACCAGCAACAAGAAAATCATCGATTTTTTCATAGTGTAGTCTTTTATTGTTTTCTGTGGGCAAAGTTAGAAAATAATTGTCAAACTTGCAAGGAATTGCCCTCACAATGCAAAAAATGTCGTAACTTTGCACCGAAAAAGAAGGTAAATCTCAATTAAAAAAGTTGTTTAAACAAAACAAATATTACTACCTGTTGCTGGGAATTGTTGCTCTTGTGGTGCTGGTGATGAACTGTCTTACCACGCTCAAGGGTGATGAGTATGTCTATGCGCTGATTCCTGGTGACATTGTTCACCACTGCAACACGCTGAGTGACTATGTACGCTCGATTCCCGCCTTCTATGAGGGCACAAACGGTCGTCTAGCCGACGCCACTGAGCGCTTTTTCGCCAGTTTGGTGGGCAAGCCCTTTTTCAATGTGCTGAATACATTGATGTTCGTGTTGCTCATCGAGGGCATCTTCACGCTTGCGGTGGGCCGCAGGCGCAGTGTAGTGGCACTGTCCATGGTGCTGGTGTGCATCGCCTTTTTCTTCCCATACCCCGGCGAGACGCTGCTATGGATGGCAGGTTCGTTCAACTATCTGTGGTCAGCCACGTTGTCGTTGTGGCTGCTGTGCTGGTTGCGGTCCAACCAACGAAGAGGTCTACCTGTACTGGGTCTGCTGGCGGGTTTGATTGCTGGTTGGTTCAACGAGGGCACCTCGCTGGGCGTGTTGCTTGGACTTTGCCTGTACTATGCGCTGAATCGTCGCGAATTCACGGCATTCCGCCGCAGGGTGTTGCTGGGCTATGCAGTGGGGTTGATTGTGGTCATGTCGTCGCCAGCATTGTGGCTCCGACTTGAAGGAGGCGCATCGGTCAACACTAGTCTGAGTGTGTTGCAGATGATAAGTCGTCGCATCCTGTCACTGGGTTATATGTCGCTGCGCTTTGTTGCACCCACGGTGGCGCTAGCTATCATGTTCCACACCTGGCACCGCCAGGGCGGCGTGCGCACTGTCTTGCGCCGTTTTGAGTTGTGCCTGTTGCTTGGCGCCTTCTGCTCAGCCTTGCTGCTGGGCATGGTCATCGAGCGCCCTTATACATGGCTCGTGACCGTGAGCCTAGTGGTGTGCCTGCGCAACTTATGGCCCCAATTATCGCGTTGGCCCATGGCGGTGCGCCGCGTTGTGATCGTGGCGTGCTTAGTTGCTTGTTGTGTGGGCAGTGGCATGGCGTTGCACAAGATGTGGATCTACCGTAATTACGACCAAAGCATCCAGCAACAAATTGCCGATGGCCCTCGGCAATGCATCCTTGAGGCATCGCACGCCCCCATCTCGAGCCGCTGGATCTTGCCCGACGTGTATGACAACGACACCTATCATTGCGCTTACCGTACCATTTATAGTTGCTACTACGACAAGGACAATGTCCAATTCTTGCCGCCAGCCATTTACGAGCGCTATGTCGCTGGCACTTTGTTGGACGGTGCCATCGTCGCACCGTTTGTTAGTAGCGACACGACACTGGCCGACACGTTGTTGACCATCGAAGGCGCTCCATATGCATTGGTGCTACTCAAGCCTGGCATTGAGGGTGGCAACGGCAATGGAAAGGTGTTCCGCACCGATATCGAACAGTACTGGGGCTCCTCGACGAGCCAACGCCGCTACTTGCTGGGTTCGCTCAAGGAATTTGTGCCGTTCCGGCCTTATTTCTTGATGATTGACGGTCGCACTTACGAAGTGGTGGGGAGTGAGGTGCCCGAGACTGTGACGAGCATCGAACTGAAGGTATATACCGGCGGTGAGTGGCGCACGTTCACCTTTACCCGAAATAACAACGCATCATGAACACACAATGGGATAAAGTCATCATCGGCATCGACCCCGGTACGAATGTCATGGGCTACGGCCTGCTGGGCATCAAAGGCAAACAGCCCAGCCTGATTGTCATGGGAGTCATCAAACTGAACCGCATGGAGGACCACTATATGCGGCTGCACCGCATCTATGAGCGTGTGAAGACGCTCGTCGACCAATATCTGCCAGACGAGATGGCGATTGAGGCACCGTTCTATGGAAAGAATGTGCAGTCGATGCTGAAGTTGGGCCGCGCGCAGGGCGTGGCGATGGCAGCGGCGCTGAGCCATGAAGTGCCCATCACCGAGTATGAGCCCCGCAAAATCAAGATGGCGATCACGGGCAACGGCGCTGCCAGCAAGGAACAGGTGGCGGTGATGCTACAACGCACGCTGCAACTATGCGATGAGCAGATGCCTGACTTGCTGGACGCTACTGACGCGCTGGCAGCGGCATTGTGCCACTTCTATGAGAGCCAGAAGCCCATCCAGAGCCACGGCAACGGTTCGTGGAAAGCGTTTATTGCCCAGCACCCTGATAGAGTGCGCTAGATTACTTCACCTTTCCTGCGAGCATGCCGCAGGCGGCCTGGATGTCCTCGCCACGACTGCGACGAATGGTACAGATTACACCATGAGAGTTGAGATAGTCGCGGAAGGCGGTCATACGGTCGTCGCTGCTGGTGCGCAGTTTCTCTACCTCCGGAATCATGTGGTAACGGATGAGGTTGACACGCACATGCTCGTTGGGAATGATTTCACGCAAGGCCTGGGCGTGCTTGATGTCATCGTTGAACCACTGCCACATGATGTACTCTATCGACAGGCGACGCTGGTGGGCAAAGTCATACTTGCCAAGCATCTCAAGGACCTCGTCGATGGGATATACTTTCTCAATAGGCATCAATGACTGCCGCTCTTCGTGGATGGCGGTATGCACGCTCACGGCAACATGGACGCTGGTCTTCTCGACCAGCGTTTTTAGTTCGGTCTTCTTGCCTACGGTACTCACAGTGACACGCTTGGGGCTCCACGCGAGTCCCCAAGGCTCGGTGAGGATGGCGATGACGCGCATCACCTCGTCGAGGTTGTCGAGCGGCTCGCCCATGCCCATAAATACGACATTGGTCAGTTGCTGACTCTGTGGCACACTCAACACCTGGTTGATGATCTGGTTGCTAGTAAGGTTGCCGTGGAAGCCCTGGCGTCCGGTCATGCAGAAGTAGCAGTTCATGCGGCAACCCTTCTGCGACGATATGCATAGGGTATGGCGGTCCTCCTCGGGGATGTAGACCGCCTCGACAGCCTGGTCATCTCCCACGTCAAAGAGGTACTTGACCGTTCCGTCCTGGCTCTTCTGCGCCTGTGTGGGGAAACTCAGGCCCACACAGTAGCGCTCGGCCAATTTCTCGCGGTTGGCCTTGGAGATGTTCATCATCTCACCAAAGGTGGTGACGCGCTTTTCATAAATCCATTGGCACAGCTGTTTGGCAGTGAACAGGGGCATGCCCAGTTCCTTGACCACTTTGTACATGTCCTCCAGGGTCATACCAGCCAGAGGCGTCTTTAATTCATAATTCATAATTTAAAAATCATAATTTTTTCCTCCCCTTCCTTGAGGAGGGGGTTGGGGGGAGGCCATTCAAACACCTTCTTTCTCCCTGATTAAATACACCGGGCGGTTCTTGGTCTCGTTGAAGATGCGGGCCAGGTACTCGCCGATGATGCCCAGCGACAGCAGCTGCACACCGCCCAGAAACAGCATCACGATAATCAGCGTCGGGAAGCCCTGCACAGGATCGCCACCGATGACGATGGTCTTGATCAGCACGTAGCACATATAGAAGAACGCCGCCAGCGACACAATCAGACCCATAACCGTCGAGATGCGCAACGGGGCCGTCGAGAACGACGTGATGCCGTCTACGGCTAGTGTGAGCAGGCTCAGGAAGCCAAACGAACTGTTGCCCACTGCGCGCTCTTGTTGAACGTATGTTACCTCGGTCTTCTTGTAGCCAATCCACACAAATAGCCCCTTGGTGTAACGCTCGTGCTCGCGCAACTGCTTCAATGCGTCAACACACTTGCGGTCCAGCAGGCGGAAGTCACCCACATTGCGCAACACGTCGTCACGTGTGAAACGCTGTAGCAAGTTGTAGAACAGCAGCGATAACTTGCGGCGCAGCCAAGGATCACCATGGCGTGTCAGGCGTCGGGCATACACGTCTTCATAGCCTTCCTCCCACAACTTGAGCATCTGCGGGATGGTCTCGGGCGGTTGCTGCAGGTCGGCGTCGATGATAATCACGCAGTCGCCTGTGGCATAATCCAGTCCGGCGAGCATTGCGCGCTCCTTGCCGAAGTTGCGCGACAGGTCGATATAGCACACCTGCGGGTCTTGGGCACGCAGCGAACGGATGGCATCGAGTGTGCCGTCACGGCTACCGTCATTCACCAGCAGGAACTCCCAAGCATACTCAGGTAATTGTTCACGCAGCTCATTCAGACGCGCGTAAAGAATCGGTATTGAATGCTCCTCGTTGTAGCAGGGAACAAGAATGGTTACTTTCTTCATCGGGTCAAATTGTTTCAGCCTACAAAGGTACGAATAAGTGAGCGAAAAGCCAAATTTATTTGAGATTTCGTGCAATTCGCGGTTAAGAAAATAATATTCGCGTTCTTCGCGGTTACTGGAGCAAATCAGAGCCTCCCCCTCTTTAAGGGGGACCGAGGGGGGCTCCTATATCACAACCGGCAGCACCAGCGTCCCGCTGTTGCACGTCCCCCTCACCGAGAGCCTGACGGTGCGCAAGGGCTGTGGCACCAGCCGTTGCCGCAGCGGAGCATTGACTTGCCCCGTCACACTGAGGCGACCCACGATGAAGCCGTGGCAGCTGATGCCCCGCTCGCCAGTGACCTCGAGCGTGAGTGTGCCATCGCCGAACACCTCCCACACAACCTCGTGTGGTGCGGTGTGGCTGAATGGTTGCGACTGCCACTCGAAGGCTTGCGCGTTGACTGAGTGCTCGACGCAGAGGTCCAGCACCAGTCCCGCATCGGTCACCGCAAGCCCATGCGTGGCGTCGCAGTAGAGTTGCTGGCACTCCACGCTTCGCTCGCTCACATGGCTGCTGGGCATCACAGCCAGCATCGTGCCGTTTTCGGTCAGTGCCCACACTTCGTGGTGGACTTCATCCCAGGCAAGTTGGCACACGCCTGTGTCTTGCCACACGACGGTGACCTCGCTTCCGCTCAGTCGGCAGAGGTTTCCTCGGGCGCTGCAGAAATAGAGGTCGAGGTCGCCCTCGATGGGGTGGCATTGTGGCGCAATGACCATGCGGTCGAGCAGCCTTGGCTCACCGAAAGCCCCGCTGTTGAGCGTTTGGGGCAGGGCATAAATTCCCTCATCGGTGAAGAGTGCCACAGGATAGCGCCCGAAGCCGTTGGAATAAATTGCCTTTGGCAAAGGCATAATGGAGCGCACTACTGCTCCCGTGATGGCTTGTTGTCTTGCGGTGACC